>JANJXJ010000229.1 GCA_024709105.1 Lentimicrobium sp.
CGGTTCAGGCTACTGATCCAGATGCCGGGCAATCGCTGCTGTATTTTATTCACTCCGGAAACACTTCCAATATTTTCAAAATCAATATGAATACCGGAGTCATTACAATAAACAATGCCAGTGCTTTCAACAATTCATCAACCCGTACCTACAACCTGCAGGTAAGAGTGAGAGATAACGGTTCTCCGGCACTTTCATCGTATGCATACATGACGATCAATGTTGTTAGAACCAAAGATTCGGATGAACTGGTTATTGAAGAAACCAAGGAATCTGTTACATTGGATGTTGTTGCTTATCCAAACCCATCAGCTAATGGTTTGTTCTACGTTAAAACACCTGAATTTACCAATGTTCAGGCCGATGTTAAAATTGTTTCCCTTACTGGTCAGGTAATTCAGCAGATGAAACTTGATGGTAATACTGAAAATCTTGTTGATCTGAGTCATTTAGCAACTGGCATTTACATGATGCAGGTGGTAGATGGAGACAGGTCGCTGATGAAGAAACTCATCAGGCAATAAACCTTCCCAAAGGTATTATACCTTAAAATTGAAGACCTCCTGCTTTAATTAAGATAAGCAGGAGGTTTTGTTTATTTAGTGAGGTAAAACAAGTAAAAGAGTTTTTTCAGATTTGAAAGTGGTATAACATTCAAAGTTTCAACTGAAGAGTTGTTATTTAGCTTTTAATGTAATTTCCATAAACAATATTTATTCCCTCTTCAAGACTCACTTTGCTTTTCCACCCAAGATTATTCAAACGTGAAACATCTAGAAGTTTACGAGGTGTTCCATCTGGTTTTGATGGGTCAAATACAATTTCACCGGTGAATCCTACAACTTTCTGAATTATTTCAGCCAATCCTTTGATTGAAATTTCGTTGCCAGAACCAATGTTCACATGCATATTTCTCAACTGGGTTTCACTTTCTTTTCCTGTTGCTATCTTTAGCTCATTAAAGCTATATTTTTCCATAAGAAAAACACAAGCATCGGCCATGTCGTCGCTCCATAAAAACTCGCGTAATGGACTGCCAGTGCCCCAAAGAGCAAGCCTTACGGTTTTACTTTGACTGTTTTCAGTAGCTTCTATCCCATACTTTTTCAGGTATAGCAAAATATCTTCATTGCCAGATTCTGCAGTAATTCCAATAGATCCATGTTTTAGCAGATCCTGGTGTATGGTTTCAAAATCACCTTGTTCCAAACATTTGCTGAGGTGTATTTTTCGAATTAAAGCGGGCAGAACATGCGAGTTTTCAAGGCTGTAATTATCGTTGGGCCCATATAAGTTGGTAGGCATTACTGAAATAAAATCGGTGCCGTACTGCAGATTATAAGCCTCGCACATTTTGAGCCCGGCAATTTTTGCAATTGCGTAAGGTTCGTTGGTGTATTCCAGTTCGCTGCTCAGCAGGTGCTCCTCTTTCATCGGCTGTGGGGCATTTTTCGGGTAAACACAGCTGCTTCCCAGAAACAGCAAACGCTTAACACCATGCAAATAAGCCTGGTGAATAACATTGTTCTGAATCTGAAGATTCTCGAAAATAAACTGTGCCCTGAAGGTGTTGTTGGCCATAATGCCACCTACTTTGGCCGCTGCAAGAAAAACATATTCAGGATTTTCTGTGGCAAAGAATGTTTCAACAGCAACCTGAGATGTTAGATCAAGTTCGCGGTGGGTGCGGGTGATGATATTTTCGTAACCTTTTTGTGTTAAATTCCGGACAATTGCGCTGCCTACCAGACCACGGTGGCCTGCGACAAAAATCTTGCTGTTTGTATTCATCAGGCTAAGGTTAATAAAGAGTTGATAGATTATTCAAAGTAGCTGAGGATATCGTATCCGCCTTCTTTAAGGTAACGATCCTTTTTCATCAGTTTAATGTCGCCTTCCATCATATCTTTAACCAGCCCGTTTAAATCATATTCAGGTTCCCAGCCGAGAACTGATTTTGATTTGGCAGGATTGCCAATGAGAAGTTCAACTTCGGTTGGCCTGAAATAACGGGGATCAACAGCAAGTACTTCTTTACCTGCCGGCAATTGAAACTCAGGATTTGAGCACTTGGCTACATAAGCTTTTTCATCAACACCTTCACCCTTGAACTCAAGTGTTATTCCAACTTCGGCAAAAGCCATTCTTACAAACTCGCGTACTTCGGTAGTTACCCCGGTGGCGATAACAAAATCATCGGGTTTATCCTGCTGCAGAATCAGGTACATGGCTTTTACATAATCCTTGGCATGGCCCCAGTCGCGCTGGGCTGAAAGATTACCAAGGAACAACTTATCCTGCATACCCAATGCTATGCGTGCAACTGCCATGGTTATCTTGCGGGTAACAAAGGTTTCACCGCGAATAGGCGATTCGTGATTAAATAGTATCCCATTCGATGCAAACATGTTGTATGCTTCTCGGTAATTAACGGTTATCCAGTAGCCATAAAGCTTTGCAACTGCATAGGGGCTGCGAGGGTAAAAAGGCGTTTTTTCGCTTTGCGGAACCTCCTGAACCAGTCCATACAGCTCGCTGGTAGAAGCCTGGTAAATTCTTGTTTTTGGAATCAGTCCCAGTAAACGAACTGCTTCCAGAATACGCAAGGTGCCAATTCCGTCAGCATTGGCGGTATATTCAGGTGAATCAAAACTTACCTTAACGTGCGACATTGCCGCAAGATTATAGATTTCATCCGGTTGTACTTCCTGAATGATTCTGATCAGGTTAGAAGAATCAGTCATATCGCCGTAATGAAGAACAAAATTTCTGTTCTCAATATGAGGATCCTGATAGAGATGGTCAATTCTGTCGGTGTTAAACAGTGAACTGCGGCGCTTCAATCCATGAACAATATAGTTCTTTTTGAGGAGAAACTCGGCTAAATAAGCGCCATCCTGGCCTGTTACCCCTGTTATCAGGGCTACTTTTTGCGTCATAAATTTTATTTTTTCTGCTTTTTACAAAACTACTAAACAAACAACAATAATACAATTTGGTTAACCAAATCAATAAAATTAATTTACTATCCCATTCCGGAAGATTTTCAGTTAATTCATTTTTAAAACCTTATTTTTGCGTGTTGATACTTGATTCATATCGAATAATATGAATAACAGGACTTTTACCTTGATTTTTACAGCAGGCCTTGCCCTGATTTTGCTGTTTATAGTAGCACCGATAGTGGGAATGGTAATAAAAACTCCGCTTCCGCGATTGTTTGAAACAATTGAAGATGCAGAAGTACGCAATAGTATTTTACTCACAGTAATCTCGTCAATAATTGCAACCCTATTAATCGCTTTTATTTCTTTGCCTGCGGCATGGATGCTTGCACGGAAGAGTTTTCCGCTCAAACGGCTGGTTTTGGGCATTATTGACCTGCCTGTGGTAATTCCCCATACGGCAGCAGGCATTGCATTGCTCGGAATGGTTTCAAGAGACTCTGCACTGGGGCAATTTGCCAGTTCGTTGGGAGTTAATTTTATCGGCCATCCTGCAGGTATCGTTATGGCCATGGCTTTTGTTAGTCTGCCTTTTTTTATAAACTCAGCGCGCGAAGGTTTTGCAAGTGTGCCGCAGCGCTTTGAAAATGCCGCACTTAACCTTGGCATTTCTCCGCTGAAGGTTTTTTTAACCATCTCGGTTCCTCTGGCTTCAAGGCATATTGTTAGTGGCGCAGTTATGATGTTTGCCAGGGGTATGAGCGAATTCGGGGCTATAGTTATTTTGGCTTATAATCCAATGACTACTCCGGTTCTTATTTTTGAGAGATTCAGCTCGTTTGGCCTGCAATACGCCCGCCCTGTGGCATTGCTCTTCATAATAATTTCCATAGCCTTGTTCTTATTAATGAGATTATTAACCAAAGAGCCTGAGAATGTTAGAAATTGAGGACATAAAAATATCGTTTGGCCGGTTTGGAATGGAAGGTGTTAACCTTTCTGTGGCCAGCGATGACTATTTTGTACTACTCGGGCCATCCGGTGCCGGTAAATCTGTATTGCTTGAAATAATTGCAGGGCTAACATCCCCGGATTCAGGGAAAATCAGATTAAACGGGAAAGAACTTACACAATTGCCACCCCACAAACGCAAAGTGGGGCTTATTTTTCAGCATCCGGCAGTTTTTCCGCATATGAGTGTTCTTAAAAATATCCTTTATCCTATGAAAGGAATTCCGAAGGACGAAAAATATGCCAAAGCAAAGGCCCTGGCAGCGCAAATGGGTATAGAACACTTGCTGGATTCGGGTACTGCCAAACTCTCGGGAGGTGAACTTCAGCGCGTGGCCCTTGCCAGGGTGCTGGCCTCTGAACCTGATTTGCTATTGCTTGACGAACCGCTCTCTGCCATTGATTCAAATCTCAGGGTTGAGTTAAGAGGGTTGCTCCGGTCGCTGAATAAAAGAGGATTGCCGGTTTTGCATGTTACCCATGATTATGAAGAAGCTATTTCGCTGGCAACAACTCTTGCTGTAATTGAAAATGGTAAAATAATTCAGCAAGGAAGACCTGAAGAAGTGTTTGCTAAACCTGCATGTGAATTTATAGCTGCTTTTGCTGGTGAACATAACTTCTTTAAGGCTAAAATTAACGGGGGGAAGATATCTCCTTTGCACTTCCCGGAAATTATAATTACAGGGCCTGAGGGTATCGCAGATGGTAATGCATATGTTTTAATCAGAAGCCGGCATGTGGTTCTTACAAATCAAAATCCTCAACTCAGCACTTTGAATAATTTTTACGGGCCTGTTATTTCTGTTAATCCGTTAAGAGATGGTTTTGAAGTAGAAGTTGGAGGCTCAATGCCTTTTTTTGCCAGAATTACCCGGGAGTCATTGGAAAAATTGTCCATCTACCCCGGCAAAAATTTATGGGCCTGCTTTAAAGCATCATCTGTTGAAGTGATATATTGATTTAACCCCGGAATAAAAGTTTCTTTTATTCCTGCCGGATGGCATTACCCCGTGAATTGCCCGAAACTTTCGGGTCATTCACTTATTAGTGGATTTAAAAATTCTGGCACTGTAGATTTTTCTGAGTATGAGGGTTTTACATATGACTGACCCAACTGTTCAATAATTGGAAGCCCTTTCTCCAGAATAAATTTAACAAATTCTTCAGCAAGGTCTGGCCTGAGGCTGTTGCCGGGAATCGTCAGTCCGTAAATCATAGGTTCTCCGGTTTGAGAAATTGTTTCACCGGGTTTGTTGCCGGTAACATCAACCGAAACCTTGCTGTAAAATTCATTGAGGAACGGAGAAGCAAGGTTTATGCTGTCAGGTAATTTGAGATATGGTAGTTTATGCTGAATAGCAACGGATTTATAAAGAAAAATATAGTCAATTGCACCTGACTCAAGAAGTGCCAGCAGATCAACCTCCTTAGGCCTGATATACCGGTTGTCTTTCTTAAGTAATTTTTCTGCTAATCCTTTTTGATTCGCAGCTTCTTCAAGCAGTTTCCATGTCAGGATGGTACGATATCCGCATGGGTCAGAATTTGGGTCAGATCTTCCAAAAATTACATCTGTTCTTTGAAGTATTTCAGGCCAGTTGTTCTGGTCTATTTCTTTTGCATACTTTGAATGCTCTGTATATACGATTGACATTTCATTGCCGGCAAATAATAAATTCCATGTTGCAAATTCAGGAATCATTAGTTTGTCAATCAGAATATAATCTGCCGAAGCCAGTATATCACAATTCCTGCCCAGGTCTGTAATTTTTCTGATGGATGCCAGGCTTCCGGCAGATTCAGTAAGAATCTTCACTTCAGGATGTATCTTATGAAATGAATCTGCAAGAACTTTAAATGGAACCGAAAGGCTTCCGGCATGAAAAATGGTTAATTCTCCGCTCAGCCCATCATTATTCTGAGGCGCTTTTACCTGATTGCAGCCAAGCAGGATAGCTGCTCCCAAAAGGATCAGGAAGAAAAAATTAGTTTTCATCTTCAAGCAACCTTGTTTTAAGCTCTGAAAAATGCTCCTGCATAATAACATCCATCTTTTCATGAAATTCATCAAATGCCTTGATTAATTTCCGGCCTTCGGCAGTAAGCGATGAACTGCCTCCGTCAGCACCTCCTCTGGTTTTGTCGAGCAAGGCAAAACCCAGCTGTTTTTCAATAGCTTTCAGGTCGTTCCATGTTCTTCTGTATGTAATTCCAAGTTTTTCGCAAGCAGCAGTAAGTGAGCCGGTTTCGTCAATGGCTTTCAGTATTTTCCATTTGCCATCTCCCAGAATCCCTTTTTCATTCTGATCGGTGAACCAAATCTTATAATTAAGTTTCAGGTCATGATAACGGTTTGTTTTCATGTTCTTGTGTTTTAATTAAAAAATAAACAGTAATGAAAAATACTGAAAACCAACTCAATAATACTATCTGTACAAACAGCGGTATGAGGTGTCGCCTTTCATCCTCACACCAAACTTAACATTGGCCGGAACAATAAATGTTTCGAAAGGCATAAAGGTTTTCCACTCTTCTTCTCCAGGAAGTTTAACATCCATTTCTCCTGAAATTACGGTCATGTATTCAACACAAGAAGTGCCGAATTCATATTCTCCGGCAGCCATAACGCCCACTGTTGCAGGTCCTTCGCTGGTTTCGAAAGCAATTGATTTTACTTTTCCGTCAAAATATTCGTTAGTCTTGAACATAAAAATTGGTTTTGTTGATTTTGCTACAAACCTACAGGTTTATAAAACAATTAACAACACCTGTTCTCCCAATTTCTTCAAGAAAAGATAATATTTTGAGAATATAGTACTACAAATCTCAGATAGCGTCTGAACCCCGGAATCAGATTTTGATAGTAAAATTCATGCTTAATTCAGGCAAGCGATTTTTCCGGTATTATAAGTTTCTGATGTCAAGAATTTCTCCGCCCAGCAAGCTGTTGTCAAACAGCAGTGAAATTATCTTTTGTGCAGTATCGTCAGTTCCTGCAAGCTTATTGGTTTGGTGTAAAGCAACAAATTTCTCCTTCATGGGGAATTGCTCCACTTTTGATTCTCTGATGATTTCCTGCATGGGCGTGTCAACTATGCCCGGGGCAACTGATAAAACCTTCGCCGGAAACGGGGCGTTTTTCTGTTCCAGGGCTATGGATCTGGTAAGCATATCCAATCCGGCTTTTGCCGCACAATAATTACTCCAGCCGGCATAAGCACTGACAGCAGCTCCTGAGCTGATATTAATGATGGTTTTCTTAATGTTGAGTTCAGCGGTCAATTTTAGAAATTCATTGATTAGCAATGCAGGTGCAAGCAGGTTGGTCTTGTAATGCTCTTCAATTTCGGAATTATTCAGTGTTCCTGAAAAGCCTGTAGGCATTAGTGTTCCTGCATTATTTATAAGAAAAATTCCACTTACTGTTTCTTTGTCAATGAATGAAAATATTTCTTTCATTAAACCGGGAATCTTGCTAGTGCTCCGCAAATCGAACTGATAATACCACAGCCCGCTGTGTTCTCTTTTTGCAAGCAGATTAAGAGCCGGGTTTTCGCGCCTTGAAATGCAAAAAACTTTTTCACGTCTGTGTATCAATCGGTTGGCTATTGCTTCGCCAATACCTGAGGAAGTTCCTGTAATAATAAAATAGTTCATAGCATGGTGATTGAGGTAAAGAGTTGAATGGCTGAACATTCACATTTTACTTTTGTTTAAGGTTGTAAATTTAAACGTTTTATTTGCAAAACCATTGTATGAACAACGCAATCTTTGTTTTTGATTATCCCGAGAATGAGCCGGTAAAATCGTATTCGCCTGGTACCTCCGACCGTAAAGCACTTCAAAAAGAGTTGGATAGAATTTCTTCGGAAGTTATTGATATTCCTTTGATTATCGGAGGGAAAGAGGTTCGAACCGGAAATACCGAGCCTGTAATTATGCCTCATGATCATGCACATGTTTTGGCAAATTATCACAAAGCCGGCCCCGAAGAAGTAAAAATGGCCATTGATGCTGCGCTCAAGGCACATCAGGAATGGGAATCATTTTCATACGTAGAAAGAGTATCTGTAACGCTAAGGATTGCTGAACTTATTGCTAAAAAATACAGAGCTACGCTCAACGCAGCAACCATGCTCGGTCAAAGTAAAAATGCCTATCAGGCTGAAATTGATTCTGCCTGCGAAACCATTGATTTTCTTAGGTTTAACGCTCACTATATTTCTGATATTTACCATGAACAGCCACATTCAGATCCTGGCTTTATCAATCGGATAGAGTACAGGCCTCTTGAAGGTTTTATCTTTTCGCTTACTCCGTTTAATTTTACAGCTATTGCTTCCAATCTTAATATGTCGCCTGTGCTTATGGGGAACACTGTTCTCTGGAAACCGGCATCAACTTCCATTTTGTCTAATTATGTGCTGATGCAGATATTCAAAGAGGCTGGTGTACCCGATGGTGTTATTAATTTTATTCCAGGTGCCGGCTCAGTAGTTGGAAATACCATTTTCTCTGACCGTCATTTCGCAGGATTGCACTTCACAGGGTCAAATGTTACCTTTAATCGCTTATGGCAAAATGTTGCTCAGAATCTCAGAAACTATAAGTCATATCCTAAGATAGTTGGTGAAACCGGAGGAAAAGATTTTATAGTTGTTCACGCTTCGGCACATGTGGATGAAGTATCTACTGCCATAGTAAGAGGGGCATTCGAATATCAGGGACAAAAATGCTCGGCAGCATCGCGTGCGTATATTCCCAAATCGTTGTGGCCGGCTATCAAAAACAGGGTAGGTGAGATGCTGGCGGAGGTAACTCTTGGCGATGTGAGAGAATTCAGCCATTTTATGAATGCCGTAATAGATGAAGCTTCTTTCGATAATATTATGGCTTTTATTGAAAAAGCAAATGCTTCTTCAGATGCTGAGGTTATCTTTGGTGGTAAGGGCGACAAATCTAAAGGTTACTTCGTAGAGCCTACCATCATCCTTACCCGTGATCCGCATTTTATTACCATGGAAGAGGAAATCTTTGGTCCCGTACTTACTATTTTCGTTTACGATGACAAAGATTTTGATGAAACACTTAAATTGGTTGATGAAACCTCGCCATATGGGTTAACCGGTGCAATTTTTGCACATGACCGTCAAATCCTTGACAGAGCAAGCAAAGCTCTGAAATATGCAGCCGGAAACCTTTATTTTAATGATAAACCTACCGGAGCAGTGGTCGGACAGCAGCCTTTTGGTGGTTCGAGGCAATCGGGTACCAACGATAAGGCAGGGAGTCACCTTAACCTGATCAGATGGACAAGCCCCAGAACTATTAAAGAAACCCTATTGCCTCCGGTAGACTTTAAATATCCTTTTATGAAGGAAGATAAATGTCACTGACCTCTTAATCTTTATGAATAAACTGAAAGCAGGTGTTTTTATAAATCAACTTTGATTGGTGGAAACACCTGCATAATTAAACGAAACAGCTTGGGTCTGCTTGTGCAAAAAGTATGTTATTGTTGTGTTTTTAAATATTCCTGTTTTATTGCAGGATCATGTTTATAAACATGATTTTGGTTGCAACTTAAGGTTCCTTTTTTATGAGTGAAAAATAATTTTGAATTCACTCAAACTTATTCGATATTTGAAGAAGAATTCCTGGAAATCACTATTGCCGCAGGAGTTACTGAAGCAATTAAATTTTAACAGCGATTTTAAAATAACTTAAAAAATCAACTAGGTATGCCAAAACGTAACCTTTACTCAAAAGTTGATGATTTTTTCAGAATTGTTTTAAACGATCCGCAGCGTAAGAGTCTGCCGGCAATCTTTTCGCAATATCTGAAGTATCTGATTACCGACAGAGCATTGGCTCAGCAATATTTTGCAAAGTTTCTCTATCGTAAAGGTATTGAAAACCACCATGAATACATGGTTACTCATAAAATTCAGGGACTTTGCTGGGATTTAAACGATAAGGATTTTGTTTCAATCCTGGATAACAAGTTTTTGTTTGAGCTTTTTTGCGGTTTACATAACATCAGCTCGGTTAAAAGTTATGCCTATAATATTAATTCCTTGTTTTTTACAGGCGAAAAGATCGAACAAATTACCACTTTGGATGCCTTTGAAGCCTATCTGAAACGCTTGCTGGCATTGAATAAAAAGTCTCCTTATCTATTCATTAAACGAACAGCCGGCTCAGGAGGAGGAAAAAATATCTACAGAATATCTGCAGATGATCTGAGCGAAGGCAATAAATTTTCCACAGAATTATTTGGACACGTGCTGGCATCAGGTTATGTTTTTCAGGAAGCAGTTGTTCAACATGCTGATATTGATAAAATTAACCCATATTGCCTCAATACTATGCGCTGGGAAACATTCACCAACAAAGAGAGTGGTACCCGGGTTATGGGAGGAGTTTTCAGGATTGGCTTAAATAACAGTTACGTTGACAATACCTCCAGCGGCGGTGTTTATTTGGGGATTGATATGGAGAATAAATGCTTGAAGCGCGAAGCATTTTCAGATTTTACCAATGGCCGGGCAAAAACCTATTATGAACATCCATTTACAAAGGTTAAGTTTGAGGGTATAAAAGTACCCTACTTTGATGAAATTGTTGAACTAATAACCAAAGCTGGTTCAGCCTTGCCACAGATTAAAATTGTTGGCTGGGATGTTGCTGTTACTCCTGAAGGGCCAATTCTTATTGAAGGAAATGAATTACCCAGCCTGATGTTTGAAGATATTGCCCAGAATGGCCTGCGACGAAATCCTGTTTTTATGGATATGTATAAAGAGGTAGCAGACAAAATTTAGTATTCATCTGCTAAGTATACTTAAAATGAAACAGCCCTGGATTCGTCCGGGGCTGTTTCACTCTAATCGTTGATTTTTTATTATTGAAGCGGAGCTACAACTTCAATAAGTTCAGGAAGATCCATGCCTAAGTTCCTGAGGTGCTCAATTTTTGGCACTCCGTTGCTTGTCCAGCCTCTGCGGAAATAAACAGCATCCAAAAGTTGCTCATACCGGTTTTCACGATATTTGCGGGTAGCTGCCATTTTTTCTTCCAGCGTCATTTTAGCCGGATCAAGGCCTTGTAATTCAACAAGTTGCTTGTCGTAGCGCTCCTGGCGTGACAGATACTCCTCGGCTGTTACAGGACCGGCAGCACGATACGGTTGCGCATCGTGTTTGCGAAGTCCGTAACCTCTGCGAATATTGAAAATACGCTGAAAGTTGTATACTCGCTCAGATTGGCGGATGATTTCGTGTTTGTCGATATTGCTTCCGGTTACAGCATTGTAAATAGTTACATAGTTGTCAACATGCTCGGGAACTTTGGCCGGCTCGTCGCTCATTGCATTTGATTCTGGCTCAACATCATTCCACGGCAATTTACATAAGCCCTGAAGCCCGAACCAGGTTCTGAACATCGGGAAGTAATGAAGTGCTTCGGCTTTGTTTTCGAAGGTAGGAATCTGATTGTTAACCATATCCATAAAAATAAGCCATGCCTCATCGTGCTGCGGTCCTTTGTTGGTCATTGCATAACCACCCTGTTGCGCCAACGATTCCTTACTGATGTATTGTGAGTATTCCAAACCTTTGTTTTCCATGCCAATGTCCTGCAAAAACTGAGGATCGCCCCATCCGTTTGCAATAAACATTTCTTTCATCTTCCTTACACCAAGGCCAGCGATTTTTCCGAATCCTTCGCCTCTTGAAAGTTGATGCAGAAGTTCCATGGCTTCATCGGCATTGCCAAAGTTTAGTTTCATGCCTCCAGTCCTTTCTTCATTCAGGATGCCAGCTTCATAACATTCCATTACAAAACCAAGTATGGTTCCCCATGAAATGGTACATACGCCATAAGTGTCGCAATAGAAGTTGGCTTCAATGGTAAAGTCGGGGTTGAAAATTCCGGCACATGATCCGAGCGATGCGGCTGTTTCGTACTCAGGCCCGTCAACAATTACTTTTGAACCGGCATAAGGCCCTGTGCGAAGTTCGTAATGATCAACACCTTTGGCACATGACATATTACATCCTATCCAGCAACCATCAGGTACACCTTGTGTAAACCGCTCTTTGTAAATGTTTGAATGAATCTTGGCTGCATCCGGATGGTTTCCGAACTTAAAGTTGTTGGTTGGCAGCAAATCATAGTCATTCATAACGTTGGTAAGGTGGGCAGTGCCTTTGGTGCGCATTTCGGCCTGGCTGTCGTCGAGTTCGCGCATTTCGCGGTTAAATCTGCGGCCGCGCTCCATAATAGCGTCAAGATCAACCACATTATTCAGGTTTCCTTTTACACCTTTGGTCTTCGCTACCAGTGCCCTGATTCCTTTATCGCGGAAAACCGTACCGATACCACCGCGGCCAGCCTGTTTCAGGCGTGTAACTTTGCGCTTTGAATCAAAGAAACTGAAATTCAGCATTCCAATCAGTGAATGATCAGCTGCTGTGCCTGCCGATACAACCGAAACATTTTTGCGGCCGCTTTCGTCTTCTGCAAACAACTCGGTTAATTCTTCAGCAAGTAAATGGCTGTCTGCCGGAAGTTTTACTACTTCGTAAATCTCAATTACTTCACGGGTTTCATCAAAAAGAACCACCACTTCTTTGTCGCTCTTTCCTTGTAACTCTAGTGCATCAAATCCGCAGAATTTCAAAAAAGGGCCGAAATAACCACCAACATTGCTGTCAATAACAATGTCGGTTTGTGGTGAAATGGTAACAACCAGCGATTTTCCGGTTCCTGAGTATTGAGTAATCCCGCAAATGGGGCCCATGCCAATCACAATTTCATTGTCAGGGTCATTCCATTTTGTGGTCGGAGTTGTGGCATCCCAAAGTAATCTGAGCCCAAAACCTTTCCCTCCAATGAATTTTTCTTTCATTTGCTGAGATACAGGCTTCTCCAAGATGGAGTGAGTGCCCACATTCACATAGATTGTCCGGTTGTTGTAGCCCTTGTCAATGGGAGCCCATGAATACTTGAACTCTTTTAGCAATCGCAGCGAGTTGTTTAAAACTGTTGGATTCATATATTTTGTTTGATTTGAGTGAGTCTGTTAATCAGTTCACAAATGTACAAAGTTTTGTATACCAAAAACGCTTACTCATTGAAAAATAGTGATATGACGCGTATTTCATAACGGTTTACATTCTTATTTTCTGTTTCAGAATGAGAAATATTTTATTTAAGCATGCACTGGGGTCAACTGTATTTACACGGGTAATATTTTTGTCTTTCATGCGAATAAATCATTATCTCCGACTGTTAAAATTTGTTTATCAGGCGGGATATTTTTTTCTCAAAAAAGAAATAACACTGTTAATGAATTTACTTGGTTGATTAATAACCTGAAATTAAGGCTTAAACAGATCAGCTTTGTTGATTTGGTATTTTTTTCTTCAGAAAAATGATACAAATTCCGGATTATTATCAGTTTGAAGTCAATTTGCATATATTTGCAGCATTCAGGTTAAAAACTGTTACCGTTGTTTTCATTATGACTCTTTCAAATCAGATCAGTAATTATTTAAGTAAATTTACTGTAGGAATCGCCGGATGTGGCGGGCTGGGTTCCAATTGTGCCGTGGCGCTTGCACGTGTAGGAGTTGGCAGGTTGATAATTGCTGATTTCGACATTGTTACAGAACAGAATCTGAACCGTCAGTATTATTTTCATGATCAGATTGGCAGGCTGAAAGTTCATGCCCTGCGCGAAAATATTCAAAGAATCAATTCTTCGGTTGTAGTTAAAGCTTTTGATATGAAGCTTTGTGTTTCAGATATCCTGGAACTTTATGCCGGATGTGATGTAATTGTTGAAGCTTTTGATAAGGCGGAAATGAAACAAATGATTATTGAAACCGTGTTAACCAAAATGCCGGGAAAAGAGCTGGTGGTAGGAGTTGGTATGGCTGGATGGGGGAAATCGGATATTATTTCTTGCCGGACTTCCGGTAACCTTCATATTTGTGGTGATGAAGTTTCTGAAGTAAGCGACGATTTGCCTGTTCTCGCCCCAAGGGTGTGCATGGTTGCCAACATGCAGGCCAATCAGGTGCTTGACATTTTGCTGCGCGATTTTAAACCACTACAACTTTAATTTGCTTTATGAAGATCATTCTCAATAACCGCAACGAAGAGTTCCATCAGGAACAACTTACTATAAATGAATTGCTGGCCGAAAAGAACTTTACTTTTAAAATGCTGGTGGTAAAAGTAAATGGTGAATTGGTAAAACGTCGTGATTTTGACAGCGTTACCATTAAAGATGGCGACGATGTAATGGTACTTCATTTAATTACCGGAGGCTGATTACACTACTTCGGCCACCACAAAAGCACTGCCTCCTATAAAAACCAGGTCTTCAGGCAATGCCATAGCTCTGGCATTTTCAAGCGCTGATTTAACCGATGGGTACACATCACCTTTAAGGCCAAGCTCATTAGCAGTACTTTGAAGTTCAATGGCATCCAATCCTCTTGGTATGTCAGCTTTGCAGAAATAATATACTGCATTGGCAGGGAGCAGCTTAAGCATTGTTTTTACATCCTTGTCATTAACAACACCCAGAACTATATGCAGGTTTTTGTAAGGCGTTTTCTTTATTTGCTTAACAACTTCTTCAATCCCGTCAGGGTTATGACCTATGTCGCATATAGTGAGTGGATTTTGCCCGATGGTTTGCCAGCGCCCTTTCAGTCCTGTATTTTTAATTGTATTTCTGATACCTTCCCCAATACATAAAGAACCGAATTCCTTATATTTTTTTGTAAGCACCCTCATGGCTGCCATTACTGTAGCAATGTTTTTCAGTTGATATTCACCTGTAAGCGGGCAACAAATGGTTTTGGAGATACCTGATTCATAAACTTTTACATTCATACATTCTGTATGAAGCTGGTGCTCACTTATCTCAGTTTTAAAATTTTTGTCGGCAAACATTATCGCAGCAGCATGTTGTTTACTTACTTCAAGAAAAACCGGATCGGTTTCGGCATGACTTTGGCCAATTACAACTGGAATTCCTTGCTTGATAATGCCAGCTTTCTCTCTTGCAATCGCTGGCAGAGTATCGCCAAGAAATGCGGTATGATCCATGCCAATATTGGTGATTACCGACAATAATGGATTGATGATGTTTGTGGAATCTAGCCTGCCACCCATGCCGGTTTCAATTATTGCAATATCGGTGTGGTTGTCATGAAACCATTTCATGGCAAGGGCAAATGTCCATTCGAAAAACGAGGGTTTAATGTTTTGAAAAAGTCCGGTGTATTGTTCAACAAAGTTTACAATGTATTCTTTGTCAATCATTTCTCCGTTAATTTTAATTCTTTCCCTGAAATCGCTGAGGTGAGGCGAAGTAAAAAGACCGGTTTTGTATCCGTTTTCCTGCATTATGGATGCAATCATGGACGAAACGGAGCCTTTGCCGTTGGTACCGGCGATGTGTATGGTTTTTAGTCTCTGTTCGGGATTTCCGGTAAGCTCAGCAAGGGCGATAGTATTATCAAGACTGGCTTTATATGCTGCTGCCCCGATGCGCTGAAACATGGGCAACTGGCTAAAAAGAAATTCCAGGGTTTGGTTGTAATCCATTGTATATGCAGAATTTATTCAGGCACCTGACCATCAGATTGCCGGATACAAAATTACAAT
>JANJXJ010000231.1 GCA_024709105.1 Lentimicrobium sp.
ATCAACAAATACAAACAAACCTTCGACAAGGCACTTATCAATCAGATGGCAAGACAAATCAAGAAGAAAACAGGCATTGAAACCGATTTGTCTGACCTTAAGTTTTTGCAAACCATTATGCTTGATTATGAGCATTATGCCTTAAAGGATAAGTCGCTGATGTGAGTTTTTTCTTTCCAGGCATGGAGCAAACTAAGGATGCTATTTCTTTTGCCTTGTCTGTTTAATTGGTAAGGCATTACTATTTCAGAAAATTATATTGTAATTTTTACCGGACACTTTTGAATATTTTTACTGAATATACTCCACTGGAGTACAGATTGTAGTGCACATTGAACATATTCACATTTCTGCATGTTAAATTTTGTGAATTAATTAATTCCCTTGCTGGAAAACTATGATGATTGGCTTTTGAATTTCAAATATTCATCTTAAAAACTGAGTGTTATGAATAAATTACTTAGTTTCCTGTCTCTGTTCTTTTCAATGTTTATTTACAATACCGGATTTGCTCAATCCGGCAGCACACCGGTAGATTGCAGCAAGTTGCTTACACCTGCCATGGTTGAAGAACATTGTGACTTAAGCGGTATTGCTGAGAGAGTTACATCAGTAGAACGCAGCGGCGTAAATTGTAACCGGGTTTTCAGAGTTGGAAAGGGCTGGGGTGATGAACTGATTTTTATTCTCACTTCAAAAACCGATAGCAAGGGAACCGCTTCTACCCTCGACTGGATGAAAAAAGAATATGCCGGCATGGGGCTGAAAGCACTGAACGACATAGGCGACGAGGCTTTTATGCTTGACTTTACCGACAAACTTACAGGCAGGAAAAACCTTCAGCTGGTCTTCAGAAAAGGCGGGATGGTAATTGAATTGAAAACTGAAGAAAGCCGGAGCACCAAAACCCCCTGCCCGTGTTTCGATGCCACTCAGCTTACCAGGCTGGCCAAAGCCATAGCCTCAAATATTCAATAACGATGAACAGGCTGTCAGGCTTCATTTTGCTGGTTTTGCTCTGTTCTTGTCAGGGGAACCAGAATAGTTCAGGGAAATCTGAAGGCAAAGCTTCTCAGGAAGTTGAGCAACCGGAATCTAAAGAAACTGATGATCAGTCTTCTGCAAATATAGCGGCTCAGCCAGCCGAAGTGCCGGTTCTGGCCGATGAGCATTTGCATATTTCAATGTCCGAAGCCACCAAACTGCTTCACGACTCCAGGGTTGAGTTCGAGAAAAAGGGGAGGGAGCGTCTCGAAAAGATTTATCGCCAACCCATCGCTGATGCGTTGGCTTTTTACAGCATTCAAAAAGAAATGCTGGTGGAGCAGCGTAAAAAAGTCGGCTTTTTTGTTACTCAGCCCAATATTCCTGCCGGATGGGAAACTCCTTATGAGATTGACTTTAGCGGAAAAACTGCCGAAGTTGTTGTTCGCTACGGCGACATTGACAATCTTGGCTATGGCTGGCCTGAAGGATTTGATCCTTTTTCGGGAGAGAGTACCCCAAAACATAAATATCCTTTTTATCCCGAAGCCGACGACCCGGCAGGAACCGACCGGATCATGGTGGTTTCGGGCTACACCTACAGCAAGGAAACATACTCAAAAATGAACAAGGCCGACGGCTACACCAAAAGTACCATGCGGCCATGGAATAATCCCGAAAAGCTGATCATCAGCTATGATTTAAAGGGTGTCAAAATCAAAACCGCGTTGCTTCAGTTGTTTGTTGATGATTTTCAGGCGCCCACCTATAAAACCAGGTTTCAGGTTTGGTTGAATGATGTTGAAATTCCAGCTTATTCCAATTTGCTGAACGACTTAAAGCAGGGCGGCCCGGTGGGAAAACTCCTAACTTTTCAGGTGCTGCCCGAACAATTGCCCTTGCTTTCTTCGGGTAAACTGGAAATTATGATTGATGGCCCTGAAACCAATTCGGGAGATGGTTTTGCCATTGATTTTGTGAGATTGCTGATTAACCCGGCAGAAATTCCGGTTGCTACTGTTCGTGGCATGGTTACCGATGCCAAAACCAAAAAGCCCATTGCCGGAGCGTTTGTAAAGGCAACCGGAACAAACGCAACAGAATCGGCCGCCGACGGAAGTTTTGTTCTCGAAAATGTTCCCTGTGGTATGGTTATCCTGCAGGGCGACAAGCCGGGATACAATCAGGGCGCAATTACGGTGGATGTTGTCAGGGACAAAATTGCTGAAGTTAAGCTGAAACTGGAGCCAGAGACCAATACAACCCTGCGCGAACAAATCGAAGAAAAGGGGAAGGTGCAGCTGTATGGAATCTATTTCGATTCCGGCAAAGCCACCATCAAACCCGAATCGCTTCCTGCTTTAAAAATGCTGGCTCAGCTGATCGGCGAAAAGCCCGGTGATCGTTTTGAAATTGCCGGACACACCGATTCGCAGGGCGATGAAAATAACAACCTTAAATTGTCGGTGCAACGGGCTCAGGCTGTAATACAATGGCTTTCGGATAACGGGAGCAAGGTGCAGGGCCTCACCCCTGCAGGTTATGGCGAAACCATGCCTGTGGCCGGCAACGATACCGAAGCTGGCCGGGCGCTGAACCGCCGGGTTGAAGTAAAAATTCTGCAAACCAAATAAAAACCATGAAAACCATAAAACTGCTTTTTCAGCTCGCTTTGATCTTATCGGCCACTTCTTGCGGAGCATCCGGTGGCGATAAAAATAAGCAAAACCAGGCAAATTCAGCCGAAGTCCCTGAGTCCGCCTCCGGAAACCACACAGCTGTTGTGGACGAAAACTGCAACCGGCGTTTGCCTTTAACACTGGCGCAAGAGCTTGACAATACGGTTATTGCAGTTGGCCATGTGGTAAGTTCAGAAAACAGTTGTATGGCTGAGTTCAGGGCTGCGGGCAACGCCGATGCAAAGTTGTACATGACCATTGAAACCGAAACCGATGAAGCCAGATTAAAGCGCCGGATAGATGCATTCAGATATCAGCCCGGACTGGTGGAGGAGTTTGCAGCCGGCAACGGGGCCGTGCTCGTAAGAACCACTTCAAAACATACCGACATAATAGATGTTGTGTTTTCCACAGGAATGTACTTTTGTGTTATCACCACCCAGATGCCGGCAGGTACCATGCCTGAAAAAGCTGTACTTTTCTCATATCCGCAGGCCAAACAACTCGCTTTAAACTGGGCCGCACACCTTAAAAACGAATAATCATGAAAACAAACAAGCTGTTATTTTTTACATTGCTGCTGGGCTTTTCTTTTATCTCAGCTCCTTCATCATCACAGCCCTTTTCGCTCGATAAAAAGCTCAAACCTGTTAAACTGCAGCTTAAGAATGTAAAGGATCACAAAGGAGCGAAGGCAAGTGCTGCCAAAGGAGAAACCAGTGCCGGAGGCGACTTTTATTATGTGAAAGGAGCTTCCATGTTTCAGCCCATTGATGTTTTTCTGGTGAGCAGCAGTGGCGAAAACATACAAATGGAGCTTGTTAAAAACAACTGGAAGGATGTGAGGATGAAAGCTTCCACCACCGACGACCCCGATGGAATCGCCAATATCAAACTGAGGGTTTACGGAGATTTTGGAATACGCATCTTTTCAGAGAACGAAGGCCTGGATTATCAGCTCCTGGTGTATGCCAGCCCCGAGATGAAAAACGCGCTGCCATCGCCTTTTGTGGCCATGCAGGCCGCTGATGTAAAATCTGGAGAGACAGGTAGCCTGGCAGTTTCACCTCTCACCATGATTCTGGGTGGACTGGTGGTAATTCTTTTGGTTGTGGTGATTTTCCTGATTGTTAAAAAGAAAGGAAAAGCTGCGGTAATTGTAATTCTGCTGGCTTTGGCACCTCAGCAGTTCCTTCAGGCGCAGGCAGGAAGCCGGCACGGAATAGGCATTGATTACGATGAAATATGGGAGGCTGTGCAGGGCGAACAGGCCGAAAAGCTTGCAGAGCGCCTTAAAAAATTAAGGGAACAGGCCGAAAACTTTCAGAATTTCATTGAAAACTACCTGGGCCTGGGCGATTGTATGAGCATGCCCATGCCTCCGGGTATGCCTTCCATCCCTTCATTCTGTCCCGAAGAAGATGAAGGCGCAACAAGTACACTTAACGGGGGCAACAGCGGTGATTGTGCCCGTTGCTTTATCGAAGCCCGCATGCAGTTCAACGAAGTGCGTTATAATCTTGAGCAACTGCGCATTATATACAGTTGCACCAAGGATTTTGCTGAAAAATCAATTGCTTTTGGCGATGATGTGTCAGGAATACACGGCGTTTCAGGCATTGCCTGGCAGGCACAGCGCGGTAAAATCGAAAATTCGGTAAAGGAACTTCAGGCAGCTTACGACTCAAAACTAGCTGAACTGCTTTCAAAATTGCAGCAAAGCCTCATGGAAATGGCCGTTTGCGAAGAACAATTCGGAACCCCCGACTGGTACGACAGATATGGGTATATGTATTACGAGTTTGTGGCTGAAAAATACAAACGCAGCGGCAGCTAAGCCAGACTAAATACTTTTTGTGTGTACTTCAACCTTTTTTATTCACACCAGGAGGCAGTCTTAAAATTATAAAATCCGGAGCGCAATTGCAACCGACCGTAGGCGCGCCCCGCAATAGCGCAGCGAAAGCGGGGAAGTTCAGCGGCAGAACCCTGCCGCCGATGGCGGCGCGGTGGGAGCTAAATTCCGCTCAACGCTGCCATATGTAAAACAGCGCTGTAATCCTGGTCTAATTTGTTATTCTGCCGGACTAAAATTCTTTTGAGACAACTTCTTCTCATAATCCGCCAAACATCCTTTTCATTGTAAATCGCATTTCAACCCCACAATTTTTACCTTTGCAAACCAATTGAGTTACTATGTCGGCACTTGAGGTGGTTGCTTTGGTGGTTTCGGGTGTTTTTGTTGGTTTTATTAATACCCTGGCCGGTGGCGGTACGATAATTTCGCTTT
>JANJXJ010000200.1 GCA_024709105.1 Lentimicrobium sp.
CAGCCAATCTGAGGCTCAAGCCTGATGCGCGCACCATTGGCTCCGCCGCGATAATCAGAGTTTCTGAAGGTTCTGGCACTATCCCAGGCGGTATTGATCAATTCAACCGGTGTAAGACCGCAATTGAGCAACTTGATTTTATGTTCTTCAATTTCTGAATCACTTAATGTATAATCAACTGCAGGCACAGGGTCTTGCCAGATCAGGTCTTCTGCAGGTACATCAGGACCCAGATAACGGCTCTTTGGTCCCAGGTCGCGGTGAGTTAGCTTAAACCAGGCGCGGGCAAAAGTATCGGCAAAATAAGCAGGGTCTTTGTAAAAGCGCTCAGATATTTTACGGTATTCCGGATCCATTTTCATGGCCATATCAGCATCGGTCATAATAGGATTGCGGCGAACACCAGGCACATGAGCATCAAACGGCTTGTCTTCTTCTTTAATATTAATGGGTTCCCATTGCCAGGCTCCGGCAGGGCTTTTCTTCAGCTCCCAGTCATAAGTTAAGAGCAGATAGAAATAATCATGGTTCCAGCGGTCGGGGTGTGTAGTCCAGGCTCCCTCTAGTCCGCTGGTAACGGTGTGCTCTGCATTGCCTTTTCCCTGAGGATTCATCCAGCCCATTCCCTGATGTTCTACAGGAGCTCCTTCGGGACTTGCACTCAGCTTTGAAGCATCTCCATTGCCATGAGTTTTTCCAACAGTATGGCCACCAGCAGTCAGAGCAACAGTTTCCTCATCGTTCATAGCCATGCGTTTGAATGTCATTCTAACGTCTTTGGCAGTTCTTAAAGGATCGGGTTTGCCGTCAACACCTTCCGGGTTCACGTAAATAAGCCCCATTTGAACGGCTGCCAGAGGATTTTCGAGCGACTCACGATTTTCTTCGTCATCGTACCGGCTTTTGGTCGGCGCAAGCCATTCCTTTTCTGCTCCCCAGTAAATGTCTTTTTCGGGATGCCAGATGTCTTCGCGGCCACCGCCAAAGCCAAAGGTTCTGAAGCCCATGGATTCATAAGCCATGTTTCCGGCAAGAATAAATAAATCGGCCCATGAAAGTTTGTTGCCATATTTTTTCTTGATTGGCCATAATAACCTGCGTGCTTTGTCGAGGTTAGCATTGTCGGGCCAGCTGTTAAGAGGGGCAAAGCGCTGATTACCAGTATTACTTCCTCCCCGCCCATCGGCAACTCTGTATGTTCCGGCACTATGCCAGGCCATACGAATCATTAATCCGCCATAATGTCCCCAATCTGCAGGCCACCAGTCCTGACTGCTGGTCATCAGCTCTTTCAGGTCATTTTTCAGAGCTTCAAAATCGAGCTTCTGAAACTCCTCACGATAGTTGAAGCCTTCGCGATAAGGATTGGTTTTTGAATCGTGCTGGTGCAGAATGTCGAAATTGAGCGCATTTGGCCACCAACTCATTACCGAACTTTTGGTGTCGGTATTTGCCCCGTGATGTACAGGGCATTTCCCTTTTGTTGAATTGTCCATTGTATTTGTTGTTATTAATTTTCAGAAAAATGGTTTTGTGGTCAGAACAAAACCATAATTATCAGTTAAGTTCATAAAATGCAACCACTTAAAGATGCAAATCTGACTATAATTTTTCATATTTCAAAACAAACATATGAAAAAAAATAAGCTTTCAAAAGTGCTTCTTAATTTATTTAAGTAGATTTATAATTTCACTGGCAGTTTATCCTTTGAAGGATTAAGCCGGGATACAATTAACAGATTACTAAGGGAATTGTTGAGATGAGGAGCCCCGGAAAATATGTGAGAGTTTAAAAGATTGATTTCATGAATCCGGAAGGATTTTTTTTACATTTTATGATCTATCTCTTTCCCTTGCAGGTAGATTTTCGTAGCGGGAAATAACATTCTGAACTTCTGAATTTCTTCATGAGTCGCCTCTCTCGAGAATGAGATGATTTCTATTTTTTTGCCAAACAAAAGCTCAGGTGTAAAATATTTGCCGTTCACACCTGGCAGTTCAGCAAATTCCAAAACCCAGATATGGTCTGAAGCAAGTGCCTCTTCAGGTATTAGTTTGCCATATACAGTAACCCAACCGTTCTTCCCCCGGTTGTATTCATCATAGTTGATGGTTACAGTTGTATTCGGGAACCATTGAACAATATCCCAGATTTCCTTTTTTGTCATTTTGCCATTAATGGAAAGGTTTCCAATTCTTTTTTCTTTTAACCATTCAGGTATTTCTACTGAATTTATAAAAGTGAGTTCAAGCATATAAATCTCATCCAGTTCTTTCAGTATTTCAGGTACTTCTTTAATCTTTAGCGAAATGCCCTCCTCCAGGCAGCTTCTGCACGGAAGATTTTTTGCCCTAAGCATTTGAAGCTGCCCATTATTATTTACATCCTTTTCTTTGATCATCCACCCTATTTGAGGTGTTAATGCATAGTTGTCCTTATTTTGCCGCAAACCAATAAACCCGGCGAACAGCTCTAACATAGTTTCTTCTGAACTTATACCATCAGTTTTAACAAATTTCAAATTAACCTTAACCAGATCTTCAGGCAAATTTCTACCGCCTTCAAGATATTTAAGATTATTACGTTTCCCGTATTTATCATACGGGTAGAACTTAACAATCCATCCATCTATAATCTTTTCTGCTCCATATTCTTTAGGTGTATGGTATTTAAACATATTACGCCAGAATCTTTGGTTGATCTTACCATTTGTAGCAGCAATAAATTCTTTCAGAATTGGCTCTAATTCTTTGGTCCACCAAGATAAATCATATTTTGAAAGGTGATGGGTTTTGTCTAGTATTTTTTGCCAGTCCTCGGGTGTACCATGTATTGTAATTTCCGGGATACCACAAACAATATACATTGCAAGATATTCAAAATAAGGATCCATAGCATTCATAATCGTTATTTCTGAAGCCACTCTTTCAACTGAAGTAGTAGTTGAGAAATCTGCCTTCAGCGTATTAACCAGTTCCTTTCCGGTATGTTCTGCAATCTGGCTGGTAAATTGATTAAATAAACTCTCCCAATCGGAAATGTTAACAAAATCAATATCAGAGCCCACCTTGAGTGTTGATTTACCTGAGAAGCTTACAAAGTGTTTGCGCAAGCCTTCAGGGTTAGCATTCACATGTTGTGCAAAGCCCTGACTTATCAATAACCATATCATATCAGGCGATAACACAAAGGGCCTGTGGTCTGCATATGCCTGATACATACCATTAAAAAAAGTATTATTGCTGAAATGGACAAGACTCCCCTGCTGATTACTTTTAGCTATAATATTGTAATTTAACTGAACATCAGAAGGCTTAAAATGGTATGCTTCATTAGCCTCTTTAGCATTTATCAACTTTTGAATTATTATATCAGTTTCTTTCTCGATTAATAATTTTTCAGGAGCAGAAAGCTCTTCAACCTGAAAAGTAATGCTGTTTTGAGCAGTTCCCTTTAATGTAATTAAAAGAAGAACAATTACGATTGCTTTCATTTTGGTGTCTGATAAAATCATGGAGTTTTTATTAAAGTTTACAGGGCGATAATGAATAAATAAAGCAACAGAAATGTATAACCCTCCAGAGGTTTAATCAAAATTCAATGAAAGCCTGACTAACATCTATAAGCCAGGTTTACAGTATTGGCAAAGGTTTTATTGTTTTACAATTTCGACCCTTCGATTTTTTGCTCTGCCGTCTTCTGTGTTGTTGTCGGCTACTGGTTTGTTCTGTCCCCAACCTTTTGATGACAATCGACTTGCATTTACTCCTTTGGTTATTAATGCATTCAACACTGCTTTAGCCCTTGATTCGGACAAAGATTGGTTTGACTGTTCACTTCCAACATTGTCAGTGTGGCCTTCAATACTAATTTTTAAATCAGCATTTTGCCTTAACATCTCATAAATCTGATCAACAATAGTATTGGACTCTGCTTTAATTTCTGATTTTCCGGTTTCGAAATTAATATACAGTGACACAAAGCCGGCTTGATTAATGGCTTCGTACATTTCGCTGGCCGAAACTTCCTGCTTCATGGCTTCCATTTCAAGTACATTTAACACATATGCTTCTACTGCATTTTCGGTCCCTGCAAATGAAGTGAGCTGAATCCAGTATTCTTTTTCTCTTGTTGAAAGATAATATGTTGCCTCCAGAACATCTTCCAGTACATTGGTATTTTTATAGAGCAGCTTACCTCCGCCTTTAGTTATGGCAACTTCATAATTTCTGATTACCTGAAGTGTACTTTTTGCTTTAACTCCGGCATCTGAATTATACCTGTAATAGATGTAAAAAAGGTTACCCTCTTTGGTTTCGGATTTACTGGTATTTGTGCGAAATACAAGTTCATTAAAATTTTCTTCGCACCCGGAAATATAAAAATTTTCAAGCCGGGTTAGCAGCGGGTGGTCTTTGCATCCTTCGGCATCTTCCTGCGCATAAACTGTAAAGAACTGAGCTAAAGCAAACAGGGCAATCAAAATGAAGTTTTTCATAACTGTTTTTTATGGTTAAGGTTACTTTTTTCGTGCAATCAGATTTGCTGTTTTTTCCCAGTTTATCTGGTTTACAAATAATTGTGGAAAATCGGGATAAGCTCTTTCTTGTTGAGCTTTCATTTCTCCTTCAGAATTGCAGGGATTCCAGAAAGTCATAATTTGTATGGCTGAAACTGGCAATGTTTTGTCCCAATATTCGGGGTTAAAACGCATAATCTGTAGTCCTTGCCTTTTCCCATTTACTTTAAGAACAAAATGTGAATCGTGCCCATAATATGCAGGTGCGTTTAATTCCTCCTCAGATAGTTCTGCAATTTCCTGTTTTAACTGCTCAAAAATCATCCGGTCTATTTCAAGTTTATCAAACAATTCATAATATCTCATATGTAGACCGGCCATTTCCTTCACTGTGGCAGGAATCCAGAAAGGAGGCCTGTCAGGATTAAAAACTACAATTTTTTGCATGAATTTACCAGGATAGATCTGATAAACATTTACACCGGGACAAGGCTGTTCTTTCAGAGGAAAAACCTGAAAATAGCTGCACATTCCGGCCAATGCAGCCGAAACCGTTTCTGATTTTGATAATGGATAACGTGAGCCATCATCAACAATAGATTCCGGAGTAAAATAGCCTCCTGCAATAGCACCATAAATTGAATTTATCTCAAACTCATATTGAGGTGGTTCTATAGTCCATTTTCCACCCTCATTGTCAAATACCTCAAACAAAAATGATAACGATGCCGGAATCCCATATTCTGCTTCAGTTTTGGTTGTGTAATCGCTCCATGTCCAACCAGCAATGGCACGAAGATCATAGCCCCGGGGATTTTTAAGCATGGCATGATTTTGATAAAACCAGTTACTGAGGTTTGCTACATTATTTTTAAATGCAATATTATCTGAATCACTCAGGGTTGAATTTCGCAAATTATAGGAAATCTCAGGCAGATGATTTTCAAATCGCCAGACTCCCGATTTTTGCATAGGCCATTTTGATTCCTGTCCCCAGATTAGAATTGTAATCAAAACGCCAAGGGCCGATAATATAAGCTTTTTCATGCTGATATTTAAAGAAGGTACTTTTACCTTTAACTTGAAAAACTTATACAAAAATACCAGATTCTATTCAAATTATCAAAACAAATCGGCCTAAATTGTTAAACCTGAAAAGCAGCTATTTCGATGCCTGGTAATCCTCAATTAGAAAATGATCAATTAAAGGCTGGTTTGCTTTTTTTAGTTAGAAAAGAGTAATGCTCTAAGCTGAATCTGTTTCAGATTTTATCTGTCGTCAAACTTAACACTGTTTGGCTATTACTGGCATAATGCACGTCAAAATAAGAACCTTCTGCGATTTTATTGTACAAATCCTCGTTTACTTCGTATTTGTTGCCATTGGAGTAGATCAGGTACTTATTCATCTCCCTCATTTTATGACCCCACAACTTCGGAAACAG
>JANJXJ010000216.1 GCA_024709105.1 Lentimicrobium sp.
GTAGTGGATGGAATTTTCAGAATGCAAAGAATGATTTAATTAATAACCCATTTGTTCTATTTGTTAAATACAATTATAGACCATTTGACTTTAGAAATATAGTTTATACAGGTACCTCTTCTGGTTTCTTAGGGAGGTCTAGAAGTATTGTAATGAAACACTTTATTAACCGGTCAAACGTTGGTATATGTTTGATGAGACAATTTTTCCAAGATGCACCGTACAGCCATATATATGCAACAAATAGCTTAATTGATGAAAGAACCATGTACAGCAATAGAGGTGGAACATATCTTTTCCCAATTTACATATATCCTGAATCGAACAGTCAACAAATTATTGATTCAATAAAAGGAAGAATTCCTAATTTTAATGTAAAAATTATAAAACAATTTGCGGAACTCTTAAGCTTAACATTTACCAACGAGAAAGAGACCACCAAAGACACTTTTGCCCCGATTGATATCTTAGACTATATCTATGCAGTTTTACACTCACCCACTTACCGGGGAAAATTTAAAGAATTTTTGAAAATTGATTTTCCGAGAGTGCCCTACCCCAATGACACAACAACTTTTTGGCAACTCGTAAATCTTGGTGCACAAATAAGGCAGCTTCATTTGCTGGAAAGCCCGATAATTGAAAATTTCATCACGCAATACCCAATTGACGGCAACAACGAAGTTGACAAGGGAAAATACGAAAATGGCAGGGTGTATATTAATGAAGCTCAGTATTTCAACAACGTACCTCAAATTGCCTGGGAGTTTTATATCGGGGGTTATCAGCCGGCCCAAAAATGGCTAAAAGACCGTAAAGGCCGTAAACTTGAATTCGACGATATTTTACACTATCAGAAGATTATAGTGGCATTGGTTGAAACAAGCCGGCTAATGGGTGAAATTGATGAAATTATAAAAAAACATCTGACCTAGTGGTTATAAATTAGTTGGCGCTAATGTTTTTACAGCACTTCGCATCAAATAGAATGACTTTGCAAAAGATTCAGTTGCGGAGAATAATTTAAATATTTGCCGCAATTTTGCGGAGAATAATGCTTATATTTGCCGCAGGAACAAATTCAAGCAGTGGCAAAATACATTTACGAATACAAGAACTGGACTGATTTCACCTGGCGTGAAGCGGAAATCAACGCCTTATTCGGAGAGGTACGCAACCTTCAGGGTAAAATTATCGGACAGATGAACACACTTGGTTTTGCGACTAAAGAAGAAGCTACACTAACAACTTTAACGTTTGATGTTATTAAATCCTCAGAAATAGAAGGAGAAAAACTTGACTATGACCAGGTTCGTTCATCAATTGCAAGAAGACTTGGAATTAATATAGCCGGACTTGTTCCTGCTAACAGAAACGTGGAAGGGGTAGTAGAGATGATGCTTGATGCAACCCAAAACTATCAAAAGCCTTTGACAAATAAACGGCTGTATGGCTGGCATTCTGCACTTTTCCCGACTGGACACAGTGGAATGCATAAAATAGAAGTTGGTCGTTATCGTTCAGGAGAAATGCAAATAGTTTCAGGATCGATGGGGATAGAAAAGGTCTGCTACGAAGCAGTTCCTGCTAAAAAGGTCAAAGAAGAAATGGATAAATTTTTAAAATGGTTTAATGTCAACTCACATATTGACCCTGTGCTAAAATCCGCCATTGCTCACTTCTGGTTTATCATCATACACCCATTTGACGATGGTAACGGAAGAATCGCAAGAGCGATTTCAGATTTGATGCTTGCCCGTGCAGATGGAACAACTGAACGCTTTTACAGTATGTCAAGCCAGATTTTGACTGAACGAAAACAGTATTACGCGATTTTACAAAAAGTTCAACACAGCACTGGCGACATAACAGATTGGTTAGACTGGTTTTTGCATTGCCTCAAAAATTCACTATTGGCAACACAAACGACATTTCAGAAAATACTGAGAAAAACCAATTTTTGGAAATTTCACGAAAACACTGAATTTAATGAACGACAGAGGTTGGTTTTAAACAAACTTTTTGACGGGTTTGATAGAAAATTGAAGTCATCAAAGTGGGCAAAGATTGCTAAATGTTCACCTGACACTGCATTACGTGACATTAAAGATTTAATTAGTAAGGGAATATTACGACAAGAGCAACAAGGTGGACGTAGCACAAACTACGAACTTGCGGACTTCTGAATGTAACGCTGCTGCCAACATTGGTGTTGCATCAGGCGGGGTGAGCATTGTGTATGCAAATACCACCTTCAGTCTTTTAAATCATAGTATATTTTACATCCTGGTATTCAACATGCCTGTCGAACATCGCCACAATAAACGGGCATACCGGCTGAATTTTAATTTGCTTTTCCCGGGCAAACTCTATCAATGTATTCAGCAGCTTAATTCCTGCACCTTTACCACGCAGTGAATCATCAACCCGGGTATGGTCGGCAATGATATATCCTTCGTGCTGCCCGTTTATCCATGAAATCTCAGCAAGTATTTGTCCGTTTGCCTCAGTATACACGCTCCCGCCTGCTGAGGTAAGTTTGGTTTTTATCTCCATAGCAAATGAATTGTTACTAAAAAACAGCCATTTATGTGTTTTTGTTTGCAGGATGATTCAGACAAAAAAAACAGGGAAACCTCAGCTTCCCTGTTTCTTTTACAAATAACAACTTCCGGCTTTATTGAACGATCAGTTTCACACGGCTGTTGAAATTGATATTATCCACCTGAAGTACATATACTCCGCTTGATCCCTTCGGCAGCTGCAGTCTGTATTCGCCCGATGCACTTGTATTTGCTGAATAAACAATTGCACCTGATGCAGAATAGACCTTTAGGCTGGTTTGGCCTGTGAGTTCTGGTAAAGTTACAGTAAATGAACCGTTTGCGGGATTAGGATAAACCAGAATGTCGCTCCTCATGGCTTTTCCTGAATTGGCCATACAGTAATCAACAGTAATGTAAGCTGATTTTACAACTGTATTTGAGCCGATTCCATCGTAAACGGTAAGGGTAACATCGTAAACACCAGGCTCACGGTAATACACAACAGGGTTCTGATCGTTTGAAGTATCGGGAGTACCGCCGGGGAAACTCCATGCCCATGAAGTGGCACCACCTGCAGAATAGTCGGTAAAGGTGATTTCATCATTTTCGCAAACCTTTACACTGCTGGCCATAAAGTTTGCCAGGAGCGGAGCACTTGAACTCAATTCAAAGAAATTGATGTATTCCAGCATCAGAGAATCTTTTACTGATCGCGATTCACTGTCGCGCAAACCGCCGAATTCAAATGAAGAACCTATGGTTTTGTAGTTTTCGGCTGAATAAGAAATGGCTGCAAAGTACTCAGGATTAGAGTTCTGGAAAAGACTTACGGCATCATCAAGCGGCAGGAGCCTGTCAATGTAACTGTTGTCTCCCTCAAAATAGAACGACATATTTTCAACCATGGTTGAGGGTTGCCCGTTGAGCGTTTTCAGGTCGCTGCTTCCATCGCTTTCTCCGTCTATTTTAAACATAGGGTGAACAGCAGTAGGCGTGTTATACGCCCAGGTGTCTCCACCTTCCATATATACTTTTCCGCCATTATTCAGGAAATTGGCAAGTACCTGCCCCTGTCCGGTGGTCAAAACAGCATTGTTGGGATATGCGCCAAGGCAAACAAACACCGATTGATAAGAACCCAGAACCAGTGGCCAGGAGGTGAGATAATCGGAAGAAACCGACAAGTTGGTCAGGCAGTTGCGGATGGAAGTACCAGAGTTTTTATTTCCGTCGAGGTCAATAATCAATACAGGAATCTGACCGATCACCACACTGAAAAGTCCGGTACCTGAGAAATCTCCGTCTGATTCAAAGTTCAGGATAAAATCGGCCATATGTCCGGCGGGAGTTGAAGGTAGTGCAGTTACAGTATAAACTGCAGTTACAGTTTCTTCGCCATTGATTGTTCCATAATACACCGAGTCTGTGTGAATCATGATGTTGGTATCGGCAGAACTCAGGAATCCGTTCAGGTTATAACCGGGTGCGCTACCTGCATTAATCACGGACAGGTGGAGGTTGAAAGTTTCTCCTGGGTCGGCTTTTCCGTTGTTGTTGCCGGTTTCGTCGGTGAGGGTCATACCACCGTAAACCAATGCAACAGAGTGTGCTGTAATGTTAAAACTTCCTGTCCAGGTGTAATCGGGCCCAACAGCAGTATAATTGAAAAGGATGGGATGCCTGTCGGGAACCGAAGCGTCAACACTGAATGCAAATCCACCTGAAATGGACACTGTTTGTCCGGCTTCAATCAAAGGGTAAACTTCGGTAGAATCAGAAAGAACAACAAACGGATTGGCAGTGGTGAGGGTTACTTCAACATTGGCAACTTCTTCGGTTCCTACATTTTTCAGGCCAAGAGCCAGGGTTACGGCTTCGCCGTAATCCAGCTGCTGATTGTTGTTTCCGTTTTCATCTTCAATGGTATTGTTTTCGTAAACCACATAAGGGCCTTCGAGCGGCAGAATGTCAATTTCAGCAATGTAGGGAAGGTGATTGAATGCGGTAACAGCAAGTTTCATTTCACCTACATCAGATAAAACAGGAATGGTAATCACCGCGGCACCTCCGTTAACGGTTGCAGTTCCCAGAATTTCACCATCCATGGTTAAACATGCCAAAGCTCCGTCAACAGCGCAGTTTACAGTAAACTGAGAAGAACCTATAAAGGCAACCGGATCGTGATTTACAACCAGATTTTGAGGCAAAGCGGTGCGAACCATAAGGGAAGGATCTCCGAACAAAGTCCAGGTATCGGTCATTTCTGAACCGTCATTTCCGTATGTATCGTTCATTTTCATACATCCGTTCATGGAGAGTCCGCCAAATGTACGTTTGATATTTCCGGCATAAGCCTCCACCAGAATATCATTCATTTCATCCTGTCCGTCCATGGGAGGATTCCAGCTTTGATTGATGGTTGACATAAGTGTGGCAACAGCGCCGGTGGGTCCGTTTGCATTGCTAGCCCTGAGCCAGGCTTCAGCAAAACAGGTAGCGTTCAGAAAATCTCCGTTTACACAGGCAACCGACCAGATGAAAGGCCACATGTCGTTGTTGGTCAATCCATTCACACCGCTGTTTGAAAAACCTGTGGTTGACCATGAATTCTGGCTTCCGTGTCCAACGTAGTTGATGATACCTCTTCCGGCATTTACCTCGGTAGAAACACTTCCTGAATTTGGATTGCCAGGCAAGTCTTCGCCACCCTGACTGCCATCGTAAAGTTCGCTAACCATAGTATAGGTATATCCTACAAGGTCGGTGCGAATGTTGCGCATGTGCTGCCAGTCGTATTCATTATCATCGCCGGGGCCTTCGCTGGAAGCAATTCCAACACCTTTTGAAAACCAGTCGGTAGTCACCACCGGATTCTGCTCATAAGCGATTGTGCGATCAACCTGTGTAGTAACATGTGCTGCTGTTTCGGCTGAGAATCTTCCTACAAAAATATCGGGATAATGGTCGTTTCCAACCTGGTATCCGTAAGCATTGTCTGATGGGCCGCCAATATTTCCGGTAGTGATGGTGGGCACCTGAGCATGATCACCCACCAAAAGCAGGTAGGTAAGGCCATTGGTTGTATAATAATTGGTTACGTAGTTCTTTATTGCTGTAGAATTGGTTCCAACGGTAGCAACATCAACCATTTCAACCGGAATACCGATGGTTTTTTTCCATTCCACGAATTTTTGCATCTCGGCCATAAAAGCTCCATGACAAATAATGAGCATATTTCCCTGTTCTTCAAGCGGGGTGTAGCGCGAAGAACTGCCCGAATTGAGGAAATGACGGTTGTAGATCCGCTGAAATTCACCTACGGTAGTTTCTGGCTGCGACTGCCGCGAAATGGTATTGAACTGAGAAACTCCGTTGGCATAGATTTCTGCTGTGATCTCATAATACACGCGCAGGGTTTTGGTTACCGGATTGTAACTGAAAGGATTGGCAACGATGGTTTGTCCCCTGTAGTCGCGGATAATGTACGGGTCTCTGAGGAAAGCCTGATCTGCCGGCCAGAATTCGTCGCGCTCATAGGCTTTGCCGTAAACATACGGAACGGAAGCGGGGTCAATATCGCGGGTAAAATTGCCTTTTGAAGGAGCAATATTAATAAACGGATAATCAATGTAACGCGAAGAGATTACCCTTACTTCCATATTTGCCTGATCGGGAATAATAACAGATGAAGCGATTACTGGCAAATCGGGCATACCCTTTTTGAGCATGGGACTGGCACCATCAACTTTAATGGTGAATGCATCACCCTGAGGGGTCTGAACAGGAAGAATCTCGAATCCCTGTACCGTGAACTCCACAACTGTTGAGGCTGCATCGGTGCTGATCAATTCAACCCGTGCCGGAGCTGGTGAATCTGAGCTGATGCCCACCCAGTTCTGAGCAGATAATACTGATGTCAGAACCAGTGAAAACAAAAGCAAAAATGACTTTTTCAAAAACATATTTACCGGTTTTTATGTGATTATTCTGAAAGAACTACTTTTCGTACCTGGGTGTGGCCTGCGCCTTCGAGCTTAAGCATGTAAACTCCCGGCTTAAGTCCTGCAGCACTTATTGCAAACGAATGATTGCCTGTTTGCATAGCTCCGTCTTTCAGAATCTTTACTTCCTGTCCAAGAAGATTAAGAAGGCTGATGCGAACCTGTGCACTTTGTTTCAGGCCAAAACTGATGGTAAGCTGGTTGCGGAAAGGATTCGGATAGACACTCAGCTCCTGATCAACCGAATTATTTACAGTACTTACCATGGAGAAATAAATCTCATCCGAAGGTTCTGATTCGCAGCCACCCTCATTGGTAACCACAACATAATAAGAACCAGAAACCTGAGGCTCATAAATTTGAGATGTTGCGCCTTCAATCGCTCCTTCGGCATTGTACCACTGATTGCCGGTTTCTGAGCTGGAAATAAGCTGAGTCTGGGTTTGAGTAATTTCAGGTTTGGCAGGAGTTTCGTAACTGTTCACCATTACCTGATCGTTGGCCGAGAAAAGCAAATTAACTGCCTGTATTGAAAACTCTGTGCTTTCGCTAACCCAGGCTACCGGATTAAAGATTTCAGGGTCAGAAACCATAGTTTCGGGCGACCAGGTGAGTAATACATTGCCGCTGGCATTGGTTACAAAAGCAAAAAGGTTAACTTCCTGCTCACCGCAAAAATCTGCCGGATAGGCAAATGCTTTCACTGCAAACTGGTTTCCTGAACCTGAACCGCTGTTTGACGGGAAAATGATGTCGTCAATAAATACCGCATCTTGTCCGCCGGTTGCACTTCCATCCTTGCTGTAAACCCATTTGAAGGTTCTTTGTCCGGGAGTTACCGGGTAGGAAACTGTACTCCAGTCGGCATCACCCGACCATGAACCTTTTTCTGAATCATTTATGTAGAATTTCAGAAAGTCATAACCACTTTCGGTTGAAATCTTTCTTGCGAATGAAATAACATCATTAGAAGTTACATCCATGGTTATCTGCAATGTGGTAGACGCATTGTGTCCGATGGCGCCTGAGCGTGCTGAATAGGTTCCGCCGTTGTATGAACTTGCCACAACCGACCAGGGTACCGAGCTGCTGTTAACCCACGGGTAGGCACTGAAATTGCCGGTTTCAAAATCTTCAATCAGCAAACCAACTTTGGGGTTGTAAACTCTGGATGAGCTGTAAACACCGGCTGCATTTGCAAAATAGAGATCAACGGTTGTTCCAATGGGAATATCGGGGCTGATGGCAACGTTGTAGACAGCCATTAAAGTTGTACCTGAGGCAATATCTCCTACCTGTGTTTCTACCTGATTGATCTGCAGCCATTCACTCTCGGTAAATAAATGAGCTTCGGTTTGCAGGGCAGCGCAGTGTCCGTCGTTATTCACCGGAAATGATATCACTACATTTTCGCCCGGATCGAGACGGCCATTTCCATTGCCGGTTCCATTAATCATATCATCAATAGCCAGTTCGCCGGCATTAAGCATGGGAGCGTTCAGTTTAACAGTAAAAGCAGCTGTCCAAACCTCAACTCCATCAGTAATTTCAAGCATAAACTGTGCAGGATGCTGATCGGGCAGCCATTCGCTGGCAGTTACTTCGAATGCATATTCCAGGGTTACAGTGTCGCCTGCAGGGATATTGGGCCAGGTTTCGCTTCCGTTTTTAACATCAATGTAAGGACTGGTTGAAGTAAGTGTAACCGCAAGATTTTGTGCTTCGGCATTTCCAACATTTCTCAATCCCATGGTAAATCCAAATGATTCTGAATACTCAGGCATTTGGTTATTGTTGGCGTTAACATCGTTCACCGTCTGAGCCTGCAAAAGTACATAAGGCCCTTCGGGTGAAGCAACCAGTACCGTTCCAATATATGGCTGACGGTTTTGGGCTGTTACTACTACATCAGCTTCTCCGGGAACTGAAATAGGATCAAGTTCGACTTCAGCAACTCCCTGATCGTCGGCCAGTGCACTGCCATGTAAAACTCCATCCTTTGATATGGCTACATAAGCATAAGGGTCAGCATTTACCGTAAAAGTAGTGGATTGCAGAGGCATCAGCGGTTCGTAGGAAACCGTCATAGGCTGAGGAACTCCAAAATAGACCATCAATGAAGGATCGCCCATCAAACAGTAAACTTCCCAATAATAAGTGGTGCGCGATGAACCTGATTCTGTAACAGCCAGATTGCCAGCAACAAACATTTGAGACTGAGTGGTAAACCATTCTTCAAAAGCTTCGCCGTGATCGTGAAATGCCCGGTCATAGCTACCCAGTGAGGTTGTGGCGTAAGTTGGGTTAAGAACAACAGCCCCTACTCCTACTCCAAAATAATAATCCTCATCCCAGTAGGTACTGTTTGAAGCACCAATATATCCGATGGCACCTTTATCCTGAGCCCTGAGCAGTTCTTCTCCAAAGCAGTTGGTGTTGTATGTGCTTGTAAGGCAGCAGTTGCCAACCAGGAGGGGGTACTTTCCGTAATTCTGTAAACCAGGAATATCTGAGTTTTCGAAAGCTGGATCTGACCAACCTGCCGATGAGCCATGCGCAGTATAATTGCCATACCCAACACCGTCGCTCACATTCTGAATAATTGCAGAAGATGCACTGCCTGAGGCAGGGTAAAGATAAGTATGACTGGTTATTCCGTGTGCTTCGTTAAAATAGGTGGAAGTTCCGTAGTTGATCTGCCCGTTGCCGTGGATGGCCGCGTAATTACCATCAACCCCTGAAACCATCAGGCTTTGTCCAAGGAAAGAAGGATCGGGGAACTGATACTGCTCATACATGAGGGTTTTGTCAATCTGAGGCTGGAGCTGTGCCACCGAAGTAGCTGAGAAACGGCCGAAGTAAACCTCAGGAAGTACATCGTTGGTGTATTCGCAATAATAAAGATCTGAAACGTGGCCTCCCTGGCTGAAAGCCGGAATTTGTGCCACATCACCTACAAACAATACAAAACTTGGAGCAGGATCTTCGGGAGTGGCTGCTTCGTATAAGTTTCTGAGATAGTTTTTGATGGATGTGGTGGTGGTACCCACTGTTGGATCATCGGTGTAGGCTTCGACAACTGTAAAACCCTTGCGCACTTTCCAGGCAATATATGGCTGAAGTGCATCGTGAAACATCGGATGCGAAACAATCACCATTTTTATGGGGTAACGGGTGAGGTTCTCACGGCTGCCGCTTCCTTTGGGCAGTTGATTCAGGAAACTGAACCCGTTAAAATATGGGGAACGGGTTTTGTCACTCAAAATTGAGGTTTGTGCATAATCGCCACCGTTGAACCTTACATCAACCACAATATTTTCATAAACCCTGATGGTACCCTGCACCGGATTGTAGGATACCGGACTGATTTCGATGCGGGCAACATGTTTATCGCGCATGTAACCAATCACTTCAACGCGCGCCGGTGCACTTTTTGTCATCGCATCTCTTGAATAGGCTGAGCGGTCAATAACAAAAGCTGCAGGTGTTTTCTGGCTCTTTGCCACCCCGGGTTGTGTTGGCATCAATTGATGGGTTATGCCAAATTCGCTGAGCGAATATTCCTTTACATCATAGGAAACAATGCTCACCACTGGCTGAGCGCCGGCCGGAATTTCAATCAGACGACGCATAACAGGCAGCTTCGGCATGCCTTCTTCCCAGGTAAATGTGTAGCCCGGTGCTGAAATTTCAGTAAACAATCCTTCCGAAGTGTTTACATCAAAATGATCAAATGTGGCAAAAGTGTTGGTTACCCTGATGCCGGTAAATGAGTTTTCGCCGAGTTCCAGACCATTTTGCCCCGTTGTAGATAACACTACCTGAGCATTTACACTGAAGTTTGCAAAGCAAATTCCAGCTATGAATCCGGCTGCAATGAAGCGGAGTAAAGCTTTTTTCATGAAATTTTGATTAAAAAGAGTTTCCTGATGTTAAAGAACCTACAAAACTATATATAAATCAGTTCAATCCAACTTTTATTGCAAAATTTTAATAAAGTTTACTCTCCTGACTATTAGCCAATTAAGTAAAATTCAGATAAAAAAACCGCTTAAAAAAGTTGTTATTGACCCCGACTTAACAAAAATTTTTATTAATGCTAAGACACTATTAATCCGAAAAGTTGCCCGAAGTAATACTATTTACGCGCACTTTAGAATTAAAATAAACAATAGATTTACCTGCGGTGCAGGGAAGAGATGAGTGAACCCACCCTGCCGATGTTCCTTACCGGCAGCCAGGCGGCAATTATTCCAATAATCATAACGGTAATAAACACCAATAAGAAGTCAAAGGCCTGCATTTCAACCGGATAGGCATCTATTAGAAATGAACCTCCTTCGGTATTTATTTTTACCAGCCCAAATTCCTGTTGCAAAAAGCAAATGGCACCACCAAGCAATAAACCTGCCAGTGCACCACCCAGCGAAACCATAAGGCCGCTTCCCAAAAAAATCTTTTTAATCAAGCCATCTGCAGCTCCCATACTTTTCAGCACGGCAATGTCTTTTTGCTTTTCGATGATAAGCATTGAAAGCGAACCAATTACATTAAATGTTGCGATGAGCAGTATAAAACCGAGAATGATAAAAATGGCCCATTTTTCTGAACGCATGATTTTATAAAGCATTTCCTGTTGTTCAAACCGGTTTTTCACAAGAAAATCACTGCCCAGCAATGCTTTTAACTGTTTTTGAATGCTCAGCATATCTTTTTCATTGCTGAGGGCAATTTCAATAGCTGATATTTCGTGTGTATATTCAAGTGCTTCACGGGCAAACGACAAGGGAACAATCATGTAGCGTGAATCAAAATCCTGCTGAACCGAAAACACTCCGGCAGGCTTTATGTCGAGACGATTGAATGCCTGCGAGGGGTTTGCTCCCGGATTCCCGCTGCGGCGGGGTGCATACACCTCAATATCCTTTGAATAATCGTCAAGATCAAGGCCCAGGTAATAGGCCACTCCTTGTCCCGGAATTGCCAGTGGTTTGCCTTTGAAGTCAAGCATCAAACTTCCGGCCGACATCATTTGCCCCAGTCCCGACCATTTCTCAAAACTGCTGTCAACACCCTTGATGGTAGCCAGATACTGATTTGTTCCATATCTGAGCAGCACCTTCTCTTCAATAACGGCAGTTTGTGCAGATACGCCTGTTATCATTGCTGCTTTTTCAAACGGGTAGGTGGTGTCAGCAAAGGTTTTTCCGGAAGCGGGATAAACTTTAATGTGCGGGTCAAAGGTGTTGAAGAGGGAAACCACCAGACTTTCAAAACCATTAAACACCGATAAAACCACAATCAGAGCCATGGTACCCACAGTAACTCCTGCCACCGAAACCCCCGAAATAATGTTGATTACATTATGCGACTTTTTCGATTTGAGATATCTCCAGGCTATGAAAATCGGTAGTTTCAAGGTTTGGAAGTTAAGAGTAAGCGAAAATCAGGATTTGAGCAGATTGTCAATATTTTCGATGTAATCGAGTGAGTCGTCAACATAAAACATAAGTTCGGGAATTACCCGCATTTGTTTACCCACCCGCAATGCCAGCTGATGCCTGATTTCCTTTTTGCTGCGGCTTACGGCTTTAAAAATGGTTTCTCGGTCGCCCGATCCGAAAAGGCTGAGGTACACCTTGGCAATCGAAAGGTCGGGCGAAATATACACCTTGGTAACTGTAATCAAAAAACCCTGCCAGTGCTCGCGGGTCATCAGTTGAAAAATCTCGCTGAGGTCTTTCTGAAGCAATCGTGCAATCTTTTGTTGTCTTGTACTTTCCATAGTGCAAAGATAATGATTTTAGAAGCTTGTTTCCTTTTACGTAAATCCATCTCAAATATTACCACAAAATGGGGCTGGCTAAGTGTTTGTGCTGACAACTTTTTTTTCAGAAGTTTACAATTCATACATCTTTGCATCGTTAACACTGAACATGCACTTTTGCTTTTCGAAAATCTCACTTTGCTTTAATCCATTATAGGTTACTTTAGCCTTATCTTTGTCAGCGCTTTAAAAGCCACGGAAATTAATTTATGAAAAATCTGCTCAAAGTTCTGAAATACGCCATTCCCTATTGGGGATTTGCCCTTCTAAACATACTGTTTAACATACTGAGTGTTTTATTTTCGCTGGTCTCATTTGCCGCGGTAATTCCGGTACTCAATATTTTATTCAAGCTTGAAAAGCCCTTAGAAAGTGTTGGTGAACTGAAGTGGAATCTGGAGTCACTGAAAACTCATTTTTATTATCAGATAGGTAACCTGATTGAAGCATACGGTGAGCTGAAAGTTCTGGCATTCATCTGTGTATTGCTCGTGGTGTTTTACTTTGTAAAAAATCTGTTCCGGTATATGGCTATGTATTACATAGCTGTGGTTCGCAACGGAGTGGTGCGCGATATACGCAATGCACTGTATCTGAAAATTCTTATTCTGCCGCTTTCCTATTATTCCGAAAAAAAGAAAGGCGATATAATTTCGCGAATGACCACCGATGTGCAGGAAGTGGAATGGTCGGTGCTTAGTTCGCTGGAAATGATGTTCCGCGACCCGGTTACCATCATCTCCTACCTTGTTACCCTGTTTCTTCTTGACTACGAACTTACGCTCATGGTACTGGTTTTGTTGCCTGTAAGTGGGTTGCTTATCGGGCAGATCGGTAAAAGCCTGAAAAGAACTTCGGCCAAAGGGCAGATAAAAATGGGCGAATTGTTGTCAACCATCGAAGAAACCATCAGCGGCCTCAGGAACATCAAGGCTTTTAATGCCATTGACTGGGCAGATGGCAATTTCAGAGAAACCAACGAAAGATATAACCAATTGATGGTAAGGCTTTTCAGGAAGAGAGACCTTGCCTCACCGCTCAGCGAATTCCTGGGAATTGCTGTTTCGGTATTCGTGATCTGGTATGGTGGAAAAATAATCCTTTCGCCGGGCTCAACCATGGATGCTGCCATATTTATCATGTACATCATGGTATTTTCGCAGATCATAAATCCTATTAAAGCCATTTCAACCGCCATTTACAACATTCAAAAAGGAGGGGCTTCTATCGAACGCATTGAACAGGTGCTGCTGGCCGAAGAAATCATCACAGAAAAAGAGGATGCTCTTCCGGTTAAAGAATTCAACCACAGCATTGAATACCGCAACGTTTGGTTCAGATATGAACAGGATGATGTACTTAAAAACATCAACCTTACCATTCCGAAAGGGAAATCCATTGCGCTGGTAGGATCTTCGGGATCAGGAAAGTCAACCATGGCCGACCTGCTTCCCAGATTTTACGATGTAACTCAGGGTGAAATATTGATTGACGGCACTCCCATCCGCGATTTTATTATCAGCGATGTGCGCGCACTTATGGGAATTGTTTCGCAGGAAACCATTCTGTTTAATGCCTCGGTGTATGATAATATTGTTTTCGGAATGAAGGGAGTTAAGCCCGAAGAAGTGATTGCGGCCGCTAAAGTAGCCAATGCCCATGAGTTTATCATGCAAATGCCCGAAGGTTACGAAACCAACATAGGCGACCGGGGTGTAAAAATGTCGGGCGGGCAAAGGCAGCGAATCAGTATTGCCCGTGCTGTGCTGCGCAACCCTCCGCTGATGATCCTCGACGAAGCCACCTCTGCCCTCGACACCGAATCAGAAAGATTGGTGCAGGACGCTTTGGTTAACCTGATGCAAAACCGCACCTCGCTGGTAATAGCACACCGCCTATCCACGGTGCAACATGCCGATGAAATTATCGTTCTCAATCAGGGTGAAATTGCAGAAAGAGGAACCCACAATGAACTGATGTCGAAGAACGGTGTTTACAAGCGTTTGCATGAAATGCAATCCATTGGCTGACAAATATTTCAACACATTTATCTGAGACAATCATACTATCAATGATTTGACAGAGCTTATACTGTTTCTGATCAAATAAGTCAGGAAGTTGTTTAATACCAACAAAAAAGGCCACCATTCAGGCGGCCTTTTTTTGTTGGTGCAGTATTATTAGTTTGAACTAACTACAACGCGGCTGATTTCCCAGGTACCGGCTTTTGAAGTTGTGCTTACATACTTGAAAGCTATCCTGATATCGGAACCTTCCCAGGTGGCTAAGCTGATCTGACTGGTATTAACAAATGTCCAGCTGTTGCCGGCCGATCTGGTAAATCCGGTGAGTTCGGTCCATGTGGCATCATTCGGGTTTCCTGTACCTGAATAGTTGGTGGAAACAAGAACTTTTACATCTTCCATGCTGCCAATAAAATTAACAGCTTCGCGGAACATCAGTTCCACACCGGTTTTGCCTGCCAGAGAGATAACAGGTGAAACCAACCAGTCTTCGTTTGCAAAGTAATTGGGGGCAACATAACCGGTCATGGTAACGCAGCCACCATCGTAGGTGTCGCCAAACCAGGTTTGGTCACCGGTAACGCTTACCTGAGTAAATGTGCCCAGTGTTTTGTTAAACTCTTCGGTAAAGAAGCCAGTTGCAGGAACAATTCCGTTGCCATCCAACCAGTAGCCTGATAAGTTTTTAACCCCGGGTTGTGAGAAATAAGTTTCAAGCGTACCCAGAACCTTCACCATTTTACCTTTGTTACCTGGTGTTGTTACCAGATTAAGAGCATCACGAATTGCACCAGACGGCAGCTGTACAGGCATACAATTGGCGAGATTGGTTTCGCCGGCGGTTGCTGCCATCAGCAGGTTGGTATTGGTAACAAACGGGCCTGCAAAATTGGGTACGTTCTGATCGCCAACATCAATAGTTCCTACAATATAACCTTCCACCCACACCGGATTAGCACCTGAAGTAGAAACGGCTCTGGTGATATCGTAAGGATCTTCGAAGGTTCCGGTGCCATTGCCGGGAGGAGGAGGCACTTCGCCGCCAAATTCAATTAAATCGTCAATGCTGCGGAGAGTAAACTGCCAGGTAGTACCAAAAGCAGTAAGAACGCCTACAGCAGTTCCATAACCACCGGGAAGGGTATCGGAAGCAAAATTGCAATACTTGCTGGTTCTAACCACAATGCTTTTTCCGCTTTGGTCTATAAGGGTACGGTTGGTGTTGTCAACATCCTGTGGAGCAAACATTTCGCCAACTTCAACAAAACGTACATTTTCTAATTTAACAAGGGTGCTCATTCTGGGGTCTTTCATAATTTCTTCATCCGATGTAGGTAAAGATGAAAGAGTCAGAGCGGCAGGAGCAGGCGGTACACCCGGGAAACTATCGCGGAAAAGATGCGCTGCAATGTAGGTTTCAGGCAAGCGGCCAATGTTTCCGCCAAATACATAACCCAGCTGTATCAGATTGTTGTAATCGCCGATGTACATTCCCTTACATTTAATATAGACCATCTGGCCTACTTTATACTCGTTGTAAAGAGAAGTTTTGTCAATGGAAAGTTCAATAGCTGCAGTAGCATCCTGAATCACCATTTTCTTGTAGAGGTTTCCGCTTTCGTCGTTGGCCACTACGCGGCCTTTGATGATGATATCGTCTTCAATCAGCTTAAAGGCTGTGTACGATTCTTTTAATTCAGCAATGGTAGTATTTGCTTCAAAATCTACCGAAGGCATGATGATGGGTGGTTCTTCAAATTCGCCATCAACACAGGCGGTAAAGGTTGTAGTAGCAAGAACGAGAAACAGTCCTGCGAAAATTTGCCAGATTTTTTTCATATTTTTTTGAGTTTTTTTCTTGTGGGTTGATTAAAAACGGAAACCGATGTTCAGGAAATAGGTTCTGCCGTAGTAGTAGAAATACTTCGCAGGAAACTTATTAACATTATGTTCAGCATAGTCAAAGCGCATCTGCTCATAACCACCGGTTACTATTTCCTGATTATCAAGTATATTACTTACGCTTAGGTTGAGATTAAGGTAATACTTGTCCTTAATTCTGATTGACTTTCCGATTGAAGCATCCAAAGTCATGCCTCCGGGAAGTTTTTCCTGATTAATAATGCCCGGTATTTTTTCATCACCAGGCAGGAGACCGACCATCGCAGATGATGTTCTGCGTTCAGGATTAAAGTCAAGATAAATATTGTCGAAGTAGTTCACATTGGCTTCGATAAACAGGAATCCGGGGCCTCTGTATTTTAATCCTCCCGAAACTGCTGTTTGCGGAGTCCCTGGAATATAAAAATACTTGTTGTAAATAATTTTTGTTACATCAGGTACTGAACCATTTTCAACAGTAATAGAGGCATTTGCCCGGTTGGTATAACGGTAATTTCCGAAACTACCTGAAGTAACGACCGAAAATGCTGAAGAAATTTTTAACTGTGCTCCTATCTCAATTCCCTGATGAACCTTGTCAATATTATACATAGCATGATTGACAAAAGTACGCAGTGAATCATGGTAGAAACTGTTGATTTCACTGGAATTTTCAAATTTCGAATGAAAAACGGTTATCCTTCCTTGAAGCAAAGGTGTGCGGAAGTGGTATGACAGTTCGCCACTCATTATTGTTTCACTCTGTAAATCAGGAATTACAGCATCTCTGACTCTGGCTGAAAGGTAGGTGTTGCGAATGTTTGGTGCGCGGGTGAGGAGAGCTGCGTTACCTTCAATAAAATGCCTTCCGGTAATTTTATAGGTTGCTCCGGCTTTGACCGCATAGTCAAGGAACTTATGTTTTTCACCTTCGCCAAACGAAGAATTGGGGTAACGGCCGTTGCGCATAAACCCTTCGCGCCAGAAAGTTGTATGACTCAGTTGCAAACCTGCGAAATAGTCAAGCTTTTGAGTTGAAAATCTGGCAACTCCCCATATGTTTGCGCTGTTTTGATGCAATTTATAATCGTATCCGAACTTGTCGCCTTCTTTGACCACCCGATTCGGGTTGTTCAGGTCATTCTGCAAAATTGTATCGTTTCCACTGAAATCGCGCTCTGCAAACTGATCTACGTCTGTCCAGAATTCGCCACCCATCAGGTCGTACAATGTTTTGTAAAACGAGCCGGTATTGCGATTGTATTCAATTCCTCCGTCAATCCGTATTTTATCATTTAATTGATGATTGATAACAGAACTGAAATTCAACTGGTTTTGGTCGTTGTGCCTTTTTTCAATAGTGTAGCGGGCCTGTTTACCTTCCAGATTAGCCAAATAATTAATAGAATACAGCTTATCCCAGTTAACCTGACGTGTATTTACATCGTTTTTCCAGCGTTCGGCATAAGCTTCAGCAACATCCGGTGGTGTTCCGGCCTCAATATCAGCAGGATAATAGCTCGGGAGATAACGGTAATAATCAGGTCTGGGATCGGAAGAATTGTACCAGTTGAGGGCTGTTGTTCCGGTTTCTCCAAACAGATAGGAAACCGAACTGGTAAGTTGTGTCTTGTCAGAAGGAGTCCAGTAATGGTTCATGATCAGCACCGGCTGATTCATATGCCTTTCGCGGGCATTGCGAACCTGTCCATTCTGGTAACCCCAGTTGGGATTATAATGATTGGTGCCACTCAGGTCGTAAGCTTCCTGGGTTGAACCACCCTGCATACCTCTGCGCACAGGAGCTACAAAAGCTGTAAATGCCAGGCTGTGCTTTTCGCTGAGTTTCCGTTCAATACCTATAAAACCTGCCCAGGCATCGTAATAAGTACCTTCAATGTAACCTCCGTTACCCCAGCGCCTTGAACCACTGACTGTTACTGCCCAGTTATTGTCCATAAGCCCGGTAGAATGGGTTACCATTACACGATTGGTGTATGTACGGTTGCTGAGGCTGTAGGTGAGTTTGGTCTGAGCTCTGTGCTGCGATGCACGGGTAATAACATTGGTTGCACCACCAAGGTTTCCGAAGGAAAAACTTGCAGGAGCTAATCCGTTCACTGAAACTTTGTTGCGGGTTGCATCGTTCAAACCGCCCCACAAAGCCCAGGTGGTCCTTCCTGTTTCAACATCACTGATTTGTGTGTTGCCAATATAGGTGCTCCCCAGGTCGTTGTCGTAACCACGCATTCTGAAGTAAGCAGAGCCAAAGGTGTATGAAGCAGTTGAAACAAACACATCACTGGATGAGCTGAGCAGCCCCGAAACGTTTTGCCCTTTCGAGTCGTCATCACCATCTGAGGAAAGGCTGATTTCAGATAAACCACCACCAAAAGCATCATAATTAAATGCCGGTGTGAGTTTAATTGTGCCCAGATCGGTGTTTTCATCAATCTTAACCAACTGGCTTAAACTTAGGTATCCTGCGGCCGAAAAATCAACCACCGATTCACCAATTGCAAGCCCTGTGAGCGTAAAAAACCCGGCTTCATCGGTAATGGTTTGCCCAACAGCAACCTTTACCACAACCGAAGGAAGGGCTTTACCGCTTTCGGCGTCGGCGACCCTGCCCGAGAGTGTTCCCGTTTGGGCATACAAGCCTGATAAAAGGCTTAAAGTCAGCAATAAAAGCAATAATTTTTTGTTCATGCAGTTTAAATTAAATAAAATAAGTTCGAAGGCTATGATTCTTACAGAGTAGAATTGCCCAATTTAAAATTTCGTGCAAATGAACAAAATTTTATGATAGCAGTAGCGTTTGATTGAAAATTTAGCTTTAAGTTAAAATGGTATTGTTCCATAAATAAGCAATACTAGAGCTAATATCAATATCTTTGCGCTTTGTTACCAACACCTTTTTGTAAATGAAGAATTCATCTGTTTTTGTTCATGCCAGTATTATTCTACTGATTTTGAGCATTTTCTCAAGTTTGCAATCCTGTGCTCAGGAGAAAAAATACCTGGCTACCACCATAGCTTTTTATAATGTTGAAAACCTTTTTGATACCATTGATGACCCGAATACCAACGATGCAGAATTTTTACCCGGAGGAGCCAACCGCTGGACCCCTCAACGGTATCAGGCCAAACTCGAAAACATGGCCAGGGTTATTGCCGGCATTGGCAATGAAATGGTAAAAGGCGGGCCTGCAATAATCGGACTTTCCGAAATTGAAAACCGGGGCGTACTCGAAGACCTTATTAATACACCACCTCTTAAAGAGCTGGGTTATGAAATTGTTCACTATGATTCGCCCGACCGCCGCGGAGTTGATGTAGGACTTATATACAAACCCTCGGTTTTTAAAGTTACAAATTCTACATCCAACCGGCTTTACATGCCCGGCCGTACCGATTTTTTCAGCCGCGACCAGTTGGTTGTGAGCGGAGAGCTGCTGGGTGAACCCATAAGTGTAATTGTAAACCACTGGCCTTCGCGCCGAAGCGGATCTGAATACCGCGAAGAAGCTGCAAAACTGAGCAGACACCTGAGCGATTCGCTGATGAAAGCACACAAAAATGCCAAAATATTTGTGATGGGCGACCTGAACGATGACCCCATTGACCGCAGTGTGGCAAAGGTTCTGGGAGCCAAAGGCAAACCTGCTGATGTCAATAAAGGCGATCTCTTTAACCCCATGTGGCAACTCCACCGCGATGGCATCGGCTCACTGGCCTACCGCGATGCATGGAATTTATTTGACCAGATCATTGTTTCTGAGCCTGTTCTTAACGACTCCAAAGGCTGGAAACTGCACAAGGCCAAGGTTTATAACGATACATTTCTGCTTCAGAAAGACGGACCTTATGCCGGTTATCCTTTCCGTACCTTTGCCGGTGGCGCATATGCCGGAGGTTACAGCGACCACTTCCCGGTTTATTTGTTCCTGATCAGGGAAAAATAAGCTTGCCATTTTTAACATATTTTGTTTTTTTGTTTCTGTTTTTGAAGTAATTTCGTCGGGTCAATTTTTTACATCGTGAAAGATAGTTTAGTAGTAATTCCAACCTATAACGAAAAGGAAAATATCGAGCGCATCATACGCAAGGTGTTTTCTCTCGAAAAAGAATTTGATGTCCTCATTGTTGAAGACAATTCCCCTGACGGGACTGCGGACATTGTGCGCAAACTCATGGCAGAGTTTCCCGACAGGCTTTTTATGGAAGAGCGCAAGGGAAAACTCGGACTGGGGACTGCCTACATCCATGGTTTTAAATGGGCTCTGCAGCGCGAGTACAAATTCATTTTCGAGATGGATGCCGATTTTTCGCACAATCCCGATGACCTGCTCAAGCTTTACGATGCCTGCTCTAATAAAGGTGCCGATCTTTCCATAGGTTCACGCTATATTAAAGGTGTAAATGTTGTAAACTGGCCCATGGGCAGAGTGCTCATGTCGTATTTTGCTTCCTATTATGTGCGGATGATCACCCGGATGAAAATTATGGATACCACCGCCGGATTTAAGTGCTACACCCGCAGATTGCTCGAAACCATTGACTTCAGCCGCATTAAGTTTACCGGGTATGCGTTTCAGATTGAAATGAAATACACTGCCTGGAAATTAGGTTTTAAGATCACCGAAGTTCCCATCATCTTTACCGATCGTACCGAAGGACAGTCAAAGATGAGCCGTGGAATTTTCAAGGAAGCAATACTGGGCGTTATTCAGTTGAGATTCAAGAGAATAAAGGCAAAAAAAACTGCCTGATTCCCATTCCTTCTCCCTCCTTTTATTCGTACCTTTGCAAAGTCTGATGCCACATTTAAGCTGGCAGGATAATGCTATGCAAAAAAAATATTTCATTCAGGGAGCTACCCTCATCAACGAAGGGAGACGTTTCATTGCAAATGTGAAAGTTGAAAACGGCTTCATTTCCGAAATTTCTGAAAATGCTGATGCCATTGTTCCGGAAGGATTTGAGATCATCAGCGGGCAGGGAAAATGGCTGTTGCCGGGAATTATAGACGATCAGGTTCATTTTCGCGATCCCGGGCTTACCCACAAAGCCGACCTTTATACCGAAAGCCGCGCCGCTGTTGCCGGGGGTGTTACTTCCTTTATGGAAATGCCCAATACGGTACCCAATACACTTACACAAGAGTTGCTGGAGGAAAAATATAAAATGGCATCGGAAAAGTCGCTGGCCAATTACTCCTTTTATATGGGAGCTTCCAACGACAACCTGAGTGAAATCGTAAAAACGGATCCCCGCAATGTATGCGGAATCAAAGTTTTTATGGGGGCTTCAACCGGAAATATGCTGGTTGACAAAGCCGAAACCCTCGAAGGAATTTTCAGGGATGCCCCCACTCTGGTGGCAGTACATTGCGAAGATGAAGCAACCATCAGAATCAATACAGAAGCCATGCGTAAGAAATATGGCGAAGACGTTCCGGTTGAAATGCATCCGCACATCAGAAACCACGAATCCTGTCTTAAATCAAGCACATTTGCCATTCAACTTGCCAAAAAATACAATACCCGGCTTCATGTGCTGCACCTTTCCACAGCCGATGAACTCGAACTGCTCTCTGATGCACCGGCTACTTCCGGAAAGAGAATCACCGCCGAGGTTTGTGTTCACCACCTATGGTTTGATGATACCCATTATGCAAAACTAGGATCAAGAATCAAATGGAATCCGGCGGTAAAAACGGCAAAGGACCGTGAAGCACTGCTGAAAGGACTTTTGGATGGCAAACTGGACGTAATAGCTACCGACCACGCCCCGCATACCCTTGAAGAAAAATCGAGAACATACTTTTCTTGTCCTTCGGGTGGGCCATTGGTTCAACATTCTTTGGTAACCATGCTCGAAATGTGTCATCAGGGAAAACTTACTCCTGAGATGGTGGTTGAAAAAATGTGCCATGCTCCGGCACGGATTTTCAGTATTGACAGGAGAGGTTACATCCGGCAGGGCTATCACGCTGATCTGGTGCTTGTTGATCCTGATTCCCCATGGAATGTTACAACAGAAAATATCCTCTACAAATGTGGCTGGTCGCCGCTTGAAGGGGCTATGTTCCATTCAAAAATTACCCATACCTTTGTAGGCGGACATTTAGCCTGGGCCAACGGCAGTTTTGATAACTCACAGAATGGCAGCAGACTGATTTTTAACCGATAACCACTTTAATAAAATTTATGAGCCGACTGCTTGTTACCCTTAGCGGCCTCCTGATTCTTGTGATGGCCTCCTGCAACAACCAAACTGTTAAAAAGGAGCTGTATGAAGACGGAAAAGTCAAAACAGAGAAAACCTATGAAGAAGTAAATGGTGAGGAACAACTTGTAAAAGAGGTGGTTTATCATCCGAATGGAAGCAAATACATTGAAGGCAACTATAAAGACGGTCTTCGTGAGGGCTACTGGGCTTCTTGGTTTGACAACGGAACACTTTGGAGTGAAGGCGATTTTAAAAATGGAGAAAGCCACGGAAAAAGAACAGTTTACCATCCCAACGGAAATCTTTATTATGAAGGCTTTTTCAATATGGGAAAACGCGTTGGCAAGTGGTACTTTTACAACGATCAGGGTCAAAAGGTAAACGAAATTGATTACGATCTGTCGCCTGAAGTTAAGGAATAGCTCCGAATCTTGATTCTGATTGCCTCAGGGTGAAAATCTTCATAATTTTTTACCGTTCAACATTATCTTTACTTCCAATCATAACTATTGCGGGGTGTTTTTTATAACTTTGCCCAAAACACCCCGGCCGTGGAATATATTCTGATATCAGGCATTTTTATGGCTTTGCTTATCCCTGCTTTGTTGCTTGCCAAGCAAGGGAAACAAAAATCCGATTATATCCTCTCGGCCTATTTTTTATTGTTTGCAGCTACCAACCTGTTCAGTTTTATTGAGATATACAACCGCAGTCACAATTACCCATTTCCAGCTTTTATCAATTCCTCTACCCCGCTCATCTTCCTGCATGGCCCCATGTTGTGGTTATACATTAAGTCATTGACAGTGAACAACTTTAAGTTAAAACCCCTGCATCTGCTGCATATAACTCCGTTTGCGCTGATTGTTTTATTGTTTTCGGTAATTCTTTATAGTCAACCTGTTTTGTTTCGCATTGAAGCCGATCAGGTGAATTTCAGAAACCACCTCAGTTACCCCTTTGTTGTTGCCGGAATTGCAATTTCAACACAAGGGTATTTTATATGGGGATTGTTGCTTCTGAGAAATTTCAATAAAAAACTCAGGGATTGGGTATCAAAGACTGAAGGTGTTGATTTACAGTGGCTCAGGTTTCTGATCATCACCGCCATAACTGCCTATGCCAGCATAAGCATTTTGTATGCGGTTGATTACAGATTTGGTATTTTGCCTTTGAATTTGCTGCAACCCGCAGGATTTGCCATTGCTTCGGGCTTTGTAATTGTGCTTGGATTCTTTGGACTAAAACAGGGTAATATTTTTGTTGCACTTCCCAAAAATGCTCTTGCTGAAGAAATCCAGCCCCAGCTGCCAATCAATCAGCCACTTACCGATAAGGATGAAAAGTTTGTAAACGACCTCATTACATACATGAAAACCGGTAAACCTTTTCTCGACCCTGAACTCAATATTTCAAAAATGGCAGCTGAACTCGAGGTAACTGTAGAGTATCTTTCAGGAATTCTGAACGGCAAACTGCATATGAACTTTTTCGATTTTGTAAACAGATACAGAATCGAGGAATTCAGGCGCCTTTGTTCCGATCCTAAACTTAATCACCTGTCCATTATGGGTCTTGCCTTCGATTGTGGATTCAATTCCAAAGCTACATTTAACAGAGTCTTCAAAAAGGCTACCAATCTCACTCCCAGCGAGTTCAGGCAAATGTCCCAATAAACTGAGACCTGTATTCCCTGTATTTCCCGTAAAATGATACCCCTTTGGGGTTGAGTGAGTCTTCAGTTTTTTAAGGTTGGGCAATCTTTGCACAAAAAACAAAACCTAAAAAAAAATGAAGACAGCCATTATTTACCGTTCACACCACGGAACCACCGAAAAAGTTGCCCGAATGATAAGCCAGGGTCTGGGCGATGAAAACTGCCAGCTTTTCAACCTGAAAAATCAGAACAATATTGATCTGGCAAAATTTGACGCCGTTATTATAGGCGGCTCGATACATGCGGGTAACATTCAAAATAAAGTAAAGGAGTTTTGTAATAAAAACATGCTTGCCCTTCTTGAAAAACCCCTGGGCTTGTTTTTGAGCAGTATGGAAGAAAAACAGGCTCAGGAGCAGTTTGACAAGGCTTACCCCGAGTTGCTGCGCCGCCATGCCATAAGCTGCAAACTCACGGGTGGTGAATTTAACTTCGACCGCATGAATTTCCTTGAAAAAATGATTGTAAGAAAAGTATCGGGCATTAGTCAGAGTATTTTCAGAATTGATGAAAACCGCATTAAAGAGCTGATTGACGATATGGCCGGCTGCTCAAAATTCCATCTTCTGCACACAACCGGAATAGAAAATTAACAAATTACTGATCTCATAACTAATTGTAACATCCTTATAATCAATAGTTATATGAAAACAAAACAAACTCTTCGGTTGATTTTTGCAGTGATAGTAATAGCCTCTGCTGTTGCTTCTGCCTGTGGCATATTTATGGAAGCAGGAAACGGGCCTTACCAGTACACTTCAATCAGAGGACAGGAAATAACAATCAGCGGCAAGGGCTTGTACCAGCATATGTCGGCAGACGTTGCAATACAGGGAATTGCGCAGGATTATCTTACACTTTTTCTGGCAATACCACTGCTGATCATTTTTGGTTTTTTGAATAACAATTCACTCAAATTAAAGGTTTTTCTTGCCGGTTTAACTGCCTATTTTCTGGTAACCTATTTCTTTTATCTCTGCATGGGTATGTACAATGAATGTTTTCTGCTGTATGTGATTATTGCCGGTACATCGTTTTTCGGGTTTATCATGCAAATACAGGAACTTCAGAAAACAAATACCAACACATGGTTTGGCAATAAACGACCAGCATTTGCCGGTTGGTTTCTTATAGCCAATGCTATTCTGATCGGCGCCATGTGGTTAAGCGTGGTCTTACCACCGATGATGGACGGCAGCCTTTATCCGGTTTCGCTGGAACATTATACCACACTCATCGTTCAGGGACTCGATCTGGCCATTTTGCTGCCAGCCTCAATGGTTTCAGGTGTATTGTTTTTACAAAGGAAATCTTCAGGATACCTTTTTACACCAGTATATCTGGTTTTCTTAAGCTTTATGATGCTTGCCCTGACCGCCAAAATAACAGGCATGGGACTACAGGGTGTTAACATTGTGCCTGCTGTGTATATTATACCGGTAACCACTCTGCTTGCTTTGGCAGGTGGTTGGATGTGTCTCAGGCGGATAAAGGGCGGAAAATAAAATGTCCAACGATTTTATTGATTTTATTTAACCATTGATTGATAACAACAGCCTTTTTAAAACAGGCTAATTAGGGTTTGCTGAAAAACTCCGTTAGGAGTTTCCCTATAATAACCCCCGGTGCGGCTTGCCCAACCGGGGGTTAATGAATCCACAAACAAAACAACCCTGTAAGGGTTGCCCTTAATCATGGGGGAACCCACTCCGGGGTTCTGTTTTTCAGGTCGTATTGCACAACCCCCAATTGCATTGGGGGTTATTAATGGGCAATCCCTACGGGATTTTACATTTCAGTTCATTGTATTGTGCATGAAAAAATGAGACTATCTCATTAATACTATGCACTTTTGTTCTTATTTGACTCTGCAAGTTACTGCCAATATGACTTTTGATTATTTTAAACAGACCCTAATTAGAAAAGGGGAAAGCAAAAGGCAAGCCCTTTCAAACCTGCCTTTTGCTTTTAAAAAATACGAAATCCCTAATCCCTTCCGGGATTACAGAAACTTAGTCAATAATAATCACCAAATACTTTGATGCCGACCAGAACTCTTTGGCATTTTTAATTACAATGCTATCCACCGCTTTTTCGCCGTAAATTTTATACGATTGTGAAGGGTGAGTGGTAATAATATCGGCCTTTTTACGAAGCACGGGAATTGATTTGAGTTTGGTAATGTCAACCCTGGTAAAATAATCTTTACTGAAATCTTCTCTTACCTTGTTGTTTCTGCCAAGTCCGGCAAAACCGCCTTCGCGGGTGATGATGTTCTGATCCAGCAGCTCGCGTTTGGTGCCAATTACATAATAGGCTGTGTTGAGTTGCTCGGTTTGCTCGCTGATGGTTTGCGATTTGGATTCATTTTCGGCGGTAAGATTATCAACATTGGTGCTCAGAATCTCAATCTGAATGTTCATGCTCTCGAGCTGATCGCGCAACTGGGCAATTTCAACATCCTTTTGCTCAATCTGACGGTTCATTCTGTCAATCATTTCCTCAAGTGCAGTGACTTTTGAATTTGATTTTCTGAGTTTCGAGCGCAGGTCGGCAATGGTTTTCTTGTTTTCCTGCAGTTTATCCATAATCAGATTGATGTCGCGGTTGATCTGCTCTTTGGCATCGGGCTGAACCTCTCCTTCAACCGTACTGGCAGCCTTGGTTATGATCATTTCGGCAAGTTTTATGGAATCGAGATTCGCCTGAATGGCGTTGAACGACTCAAGATAACCCAGCAAGGCAGTATCCTTGGTAAAGCCAATGGTCAGCAGGCTGTCGTAGCGGGTACGAAGGGCTTCATACTCCTTTTTTTTGTTGTCGCAGCCAAACAACAAAGGGATAAGCAATGAAATGAGAATCAGCTTTTTCATGTGTCTCAGGCTTTTAAATTTTAAGGTGCAAAGGTATTACAAAAACTTGTCGGAAAATCCGGTAAGTTTCACTCATTTTTTTTTGTAATTTCAATTTCTACAGGCTGCAGACTGCAGGATGTTTCTATGTGAAGGATTTTACCAGCTCCCGACCAGTGCCACTTCGAAGCACGAAGTTCTTCTCCATTGATTCTGATGCTTTCGGGCATATATCTAAGGTTGTAAACGGCCAGATTTATCTTTTTGCCCGATTTGCTGAATTCCTTGTCCTCATAGGATTTCTTCAGGCTGATTTTAAGCGTGTTGATTTTATTCTCTGAGGAAAACTCCATCATTTCATACTTGCCTTTTGCCTGAGCATCAGGAGTTATTCCATCATCGTTGTAAAGTGAGTACCTGCTTTCGCCAACCAATGGATCGGCATAGTAGTGCAGGTCAAACTCTTCAAGCGAATAGTAGCTGCTTGCAACTGCTTCCCGTTTCATTGGCAGAAAACTTCCGCCTTTAACAAATACCGGTATGTTATCCGGATTTAGAGGCACCTTTATCTCTCTGCCACCGGCATAAACTTCGCGGGTGTAAAAATCTATCCAGCTGCTGCCATTGGGGAGGTAAACACTCTGGTAAGTTTTGCCCGCGCTTTTTACCGGAGAAACCAGCAGAGCATTTCCCCACATATAGGCAGAATCGTAGGTTAGCAGCGCCTGATTCCCGGGTTCTTCAAAAAACAGAGGAATCATAAGCGGTTTTCCGGTAGAACTGTTTTCGAAAGCCATATTATAAATGTATGGCATCAGTTTATAGCGAAGTTCTATTGCTTTTTTGGCTCTGATTCTTGGAGCATGGTTTTGAAAAACCGGTTCTGCAGGTATATGCTCCTGTGCATGTGGCCGGTAAACCGGCTGAAATACACCATATTGAAGCCAGCGGGTGTAAAGCTCATCATCAATGGTTTCGCCACCTGCAAACCCACCCAGATCGGAATGCATGTATGCCAGTCCCTGCATTCCCATTTGCAGCGAAATCTCGGGTTGCGGAATAAGTCCGCCCCAGGTGCGGTTGACATCACCCGACCAGGGAATCATACCATAGCGCTGTGAGCCGGCGTAACCAGCCCGCATCAGAATAAATGGCCTTTCCTCAGGAAAATCGCGGCGGTAACCTTCATAAATCATTTTACCCCATTCATGCCCGTAAACATTGTGTACTTCATCTGCCGAACCATTTATATGCTGCAAACCTGCCGGATGCACCTCCGGCTCCCCGAGATCGCCCCACCAGCCGCCAACTCCCTGCAGGGTGAGGTCTTTGTAAATATTCCAAAACCAGGTGCGGGCCTCTGGTTTAAAAATGTCAACCAATCCGGTATTGCCGAAATAAAAATCATAAGTGTAGGGATTTCCTTCTAAATCGGTTCCCAATACCTGATTATCAACAGCTTCCTGCCAGCGTTTGGAAGTGGTAAGTATAAAGGGCTCAGTTACCAGAATGGTTCTTACTCCTTTGTTCATGAATTTTTTCATCATCCTTTCAGGATTCGGGAAACTGTCGCGGTACCAGTCAAGATTTCCCATTGAACCGGTAATTTCTTTACCAAACCAGTAAATATCAATTATTACGGCATCCAGCGGAATGCCTTCTTTAAAGAATTTATCAACGGTAGCTTCGGTTTCAGCCTGAGAATGATAACCGAACCGGCTGCTGAAATTCCCCAGCGCCCAGCGTGGTGGCAGAGGCTGCCGCCCGGTTAGCCAGGTGTATTGTTTGATCAGGTCGTACCAGTCATTTCCTGCTATTACGTAGTAATTCGGAGTGCCGAATTCAGTTTCGTATGTTACCTGATTGTTGCCCCGGCTATCCAGGTCGAGCCAACCCAGCCCGGCATTATCAAACAACACTGCATATTGTTTCGACGAAAGAAATAAAGGAAGTGTGTAATTCATCAGCTCTGAACGGGTTTCATAACCATAATGCGCCCGGTTATACATCATCAGCCTGTTTCCGCGGCGGTTCATACCCAGTACCCTGGCACCACCTCCGTAAAGCACCTCTTCTTTATCTATCGAAAAATTAAGCAGTTGCAAAGTGTCGGTGGCTACATAACCCCGATTTTCAGATAGCAGAAATTTGTCTCCATTGTAATAAGAAAGCGAAAACGGGGACTTTGTTATCCGGATATTGATTCCCGATGTTTTAATGCTGATATTATTTCCCTCCTCTGTAATATTGAATTCAACTTTGCTGGGCTTCAGGTCGGTTGCAAAGGAAAAGTTTTTCAGCGTTTTTCCATCCGGATAAAATGTGGTGTGAAATATATTGCTGCTTAAAGGAGATATGAGATACCGGCCATCACTTACAACAACTTCAATCTTATCTTCTTTGAGCGAAATGCTCCGGTATGAACGGATACCTGTTGATGCAAATAACTGCAGGGATACAAAAAACAGCAACAAAAATGCTGAAACTAAACGGGAAGAACTCTTTATTGAACTCATTTTCAATTGGTTTATCAACACAGGATTTTCGATATAAATTTAGTCAATTTTTACTGATGGAAGCAGTATTCGTTTCAGTAATAAAACAAGGTACGCTGTTTTTCGAGTTCTGTGGCACTCAGTTCGCTGTTGAAAAGTCTTGCGCTCTGCACACACATACCACCGGCAATACTTCCGGCCTGCATGCATTCTTTCAGGGAAAAGCCGGCTGCATGACTGTACAGAAATCCACTGAAATAAGCATCACCGGCGCCATTGGTGTCTGTTGGTTTTTCCACTTTCATGGCCGGTATGTTTATTAATCCTGAAGTTTTGTCCGATCCCGATGAACCCTTGCAGCCATGGGTAACCACAACAAGTTTTTTCTCCCTTTCCATCATCTTATGCATAAAAGGCTCGTAATCCGGAAGATTGTCAGAGCTCATCAGCACATAATCACTCCATTCAATAAATTCATTATGCCAGGGGTTTACATCATCATAATCGTGCAGGTCAGTCCAGATTTCCTTGCCACAGGCTTTTACTAATGGAAGCAGTTTTTTGGTATATCCGGCCAGATTAACAACAACAATGTCGGCATCCTGTATCATTGGGATAAACTTATTGTAATCCAAATCGGGATTTTCATCTACATTGTTTGTAAAAACCGAAATTCTTTGTCCGGCTTCATTCATAATGTTGGTGTGCCTTTCGGTTCCGTTCGGGTCAATATCGTAAATAAACCTCAGGTTGGGATGCTGCAATTCTTCAATAGCCTGCCTCCCCCATATATCATCGCCAATTAGAGCATGGAGCGTAACCTCGAAACCCAATCTGCATAGGTTCAGCGCTTTACCGCTTCCGGTTGAGCCCAGCGTCTCATTGAAACGGCATTCGTGAATGGTTTGCGGCCGGGGCTGAGGAAATTCAGGGAGATAGATTATACTGTCAATTGAAACACCTCCGGCAATAAAAATTTTCTTCTTCATAAATACATGACTTTATATACAAAAGTACTGAATAAGACTATAAGACTTACCTTTGTCAAAAAGTTATACGCATGGAGGTTAAATCAAACATTTTTCTTGCCAAAGGCCGCGATGAAGCAGTAAAGCGCCGCCATCCCTGGGTTTTTTCGGGCGCAATACACAAAGTGGAAGGCAAACCTGAAGACGGCGATTTGGTGCATGTGCTTGATATTAAAGGAAATTATCTTGGTACCGGACATGCCTGCACCGGCTCTATTGCAGTTAAAATGTTTCATTTTGGCCCCGGGAAACCTGAAGGTAATTTCTGGGAGAACAAATTAGCTTCCTGTCTTGCCTTGCGCGAACAAATTGGTTTTACATCCAACCCAAACAGCAATGCCTATCGTTTGGCATTCAGCGAAGGTGATGGTTTACCCGGATTGGTAATTGACTTTTACAACGGTATTGCTGTAATACAGGCTCACAGCACCGGAATGTATTTGCTCAGGCACGAGTTGGCCGAAGCGCTTGGGAAAATTTATGGTAATAAATTAGTGGCCGTTTACGATAAAAGCTCAGAAGCGCTTGGCAAATCGGGCATTGATTCGGAAGGAGACGGGTTTTTAAAAGGAACTTCGGGACCTGTTGAAATTCTTGAAAACGGGCATCGCTTTGTTATTGATTTTGAACAGGGCCAGAAAACAGGTTTTTTTCTTGATCAGCGCGATAACCGGGCACTTCTGGCCACCTATGCAAAAGACAAAAAGGTGCTGAACACCTTTTGTTATACCGGAGGTTTCTCTGTTTACGCTCTGGCTGCAGGTGCTGCCCATGTTACCTCACTCGATAGCTCCAGAAAAGCCATGGATAGCCTGGCAGCCAACCTTACACTGAATGGTTTTGGTGCCGGTGTTCACCAAAGTGTTGTGGATGATGCCAAAACATATCTTGCAAACATGCCGGCCGGCTTCGATATTGTAGTGCTTGATCCTCCGGCCTTTGCAAAACGCCATGCCGACCGGCACAAAGCCCTTCAGGCTTACCGGTTCATTAATGCAAGCGCCATCAAAAACCTGAAACCAGGAGGCTTACTGTTTACCTTTTCCTGTTCGCAGGCCATCACCAGGGAATTGTTTCTATCCATGGCAATGTCTGCAGCGATTGATGCTGGTAAAAATGTGAGGATGCTGCACCACATGGGGCATTCAGCCGATCATCCGGTGAGCATTTTTCACCCCGAAGGCGAATATCTTAAAGGCCTGGTATTGAGGGTGGAATAAACTTATGTGCTTTACTTAAAAGCAATATCAGCTAATGAATTGAATTCTTGAAGTTTTTTTGGTAAGACAGAACTGAATAAAAGATATAAATCACCTTTCAGGGCTTCATCTTTCTGAAACAACCTTCAAGGTGATCATCAACCATGCCAGCGGCCTGCATAAATGCATAACATATGGTACTTCCGCAAAAAGTAAAGCCCCGCTTCCGCATATCCTGCGACATTGCATCTGACTCCGGACTGGTTGCCGGAATCTGCTTGTTTTCGGTGTAGTGATTTATTATGGTTTTATATCCCGTAAACTGCCAGATGTATTTATCAAAACTGCCAAATTCTGACTTAACTTTAAGGAATGCCCGGGCATTTTTTATAGTTCCGTTTATTTTTGTGCGATTCCGGATGATGGATACATCCCCCAGCAAGCGGTTGACCTCATTTTCTCCATAAAGGGCGATTTTCTCAGGTTCAAAATTATCAAAAGCTTTTCTGAATCCCTCGCGGCGGTGCAGTATGGTTTTCCAGCTCAGTCCGGCCTGAAATGCATCAAGCACCAGAAATTCGAACAATTTACGGTCGTCATGAACAGGATTTCCCCATTCTTTGTCGTGGTATTCATTCATAAGCGGGTCGTTTCCCGGCCAGGCGCATGTCTGCATATTGTTTTGACTTACTGTATTTTACTTCTTTGGTCAGAATTCTCAGGCAAAAAAATTAAGCTGATCAGGCTTTAGAATTCCTTTTTCGGTAATTATGCCGGTGATAAGTTCGGCAGGGGTAACATCAAAAGCCGGATTCAAAGCATCAGAGCCCGGATTGGTAACCCTGATTTTGTTTAATTTTCCTTCGGCATCGGGGCCCATTTGATAATGAACTTCGTCAGCACTGCGGTACTCAATTTCAATGTCGTTTCCGTGAATTGTATCCTTGTCGAATGTAGAAAACGGAGCCGCTACATAAAAAGGAATCCCGTAATGTGCAGCCACAATCGCTTTTTCGAGGGTTCCGATTTTGTTGGCAGCATCGCCGTTGGCAGCAATGCGGTCGGCACCAACAATAATCAGATCAATCATACCTTTCGACATCATATAAGCTCCCGCATTATCAGGCAAAATGGTATGCGGAATGCCCTCGTTCAAAAGTTCCCAGGCGGTGAGGCGGGCACCCTGACTGCGTGGCCGGGTTTCATCGGCATAAACATGTATTTTCTTGCCGTTTCGATGAGCCTGATAGACAGGCGAGAGAGCGCTGCCATAATCCACAAAACCCAGCCAGCCGGCATTACAATGTGTTAAAATGTGTGCGCCATCAGCTATTAATTTCTCGCCAGCCTGCCCTATGGCAAGTGCAGCATCGGCGTTTTTATCAGCAATTCTTTGAGCTGCAGAACAAGCCGATTCCACCGAATTTAAACCTGCAGTAAATACTTCCTCCACCGCAAAGAAAAGGTCGCGGGCAGTTGGCCGGGTAGCTCTGATACGCTGGCGGGCAGTAATGGGGTCAATCCCTTGCATAAACGCCTGTGCCATAGCAAAACCGGCAGCTGCACCAATGGCGCCGGCGCCGCGTACAGTCATATTTTCAATTGCCTGGCAGGTTTCTTCGTATGTGATTAATCGGTTGATTTCGAATACAAAAGGCAGTTTGTTCTGATCAATCATAAAAACCTGATCTGATTCCATCCAGACTGTGCGGTAATGTTTACCTCCAACTATCATTTTATTTTGCAATAAGTTCTGAACAAAGTTATCAATTTATCGGGGCAAAAAAAAGGCCGCCATGTGGCAGCCTTATAAAATTTGCTGAAGAAGCTTATAGTTTTAAAGCAACACCAAGGTTGAGCCATGCAATACCGTAGCCAATTTCAGCCATTGCAGCAAAATTGTCGGTAAAGTAGTACCTTCCGCCGGCATACCATGACCAGATCAGGCCACTGGAAGAAGCAGAGTAGTTATAAAGCGGATCAACAGTTCCGGTTTCTTTTGCTGAAACAATGTTAAATCCAATCATAAGACCAGTGTATGTATCCAGCTTGTCAACCAGCGGATAATGGAATGATCCGCGGGCACCAAGAATAATATTGGTGTATTTATAGCCCCATGTAGAACCAAAATAAGAATATTCCCATTTACTTGAGGCATAACCAAGATAACCTCCAACACCTATTGAACCAACATCAAGAACATCGTCTTTTACTCCAATTTCGAATGAAGCAGAAACAGGCGGGATTGTAGAAGTGTAACCTGAACCGGAATACAGAGTGCTTCCCAGCCCGATTCCAACATTTACTACTTTCTCACCTTTGGTGAGCAGATTGTCCTGAGCAGAAAGGCTCAATGCCATAAAGGCTGCAAAAAGAGTAATTACGACTTTTTTCATGTTTAATTGATTTAGGTTGAACTTTGGGTTATGGTTTAATAACAAAAATGGTTCTGTTTCGGTTGAGAAAAAAGCAGATTTTAGTGAAAATCAGTAATTCGGGTGTATGAGCAGTTAATTTTCGTTGGTTTTACAAATTTATAAATTTTAACAATACCAAAACCTACGTATTTATAGGTATTTTCACATATTTCTTATTCTTCTGCAATATTCCAATTATTTTCGCTTTATACCTCTTATCTTTTCCCTTCCTTAATAACCTCATCAATAATGTTTTTGCCTGATTCAAGGAAATATAGCTTTTCAGGATTACTGATCTGTTCATTTTGTTTTGCCGATTTTTCAAGTTTGTGTAACTGTGCCGAGGCTTCCTTGATGTTGCCAAGCTTCACATAAATTGATATTAAATAATGATGAAAAAGCAAATTATCAGGAGATTCATTAATAAGTTTAATTCCGTTTGCCAAAGCTTCACTGGGCTGATTTTCAATTTCAAACGCTATTTTCATCAGAAAGTATATGGCTTCATTTCTGATTTTCTGGTCAGCGCTGCGGGCCGCTTCTTTCAAATATTGTTTGCCGGTGGACTTATCCCTTTCAACCATTCTGGATGACAATAGTCTTATTACCGGCATATTATCGCGGGCATGAGCCATAAAGTAATGGTACAGGCCCGAAGTCAGCTGAAAAGGCTGGTACGTAGCCTCCATACCAAATGATTGCCGGATGGTGGAATGATAACGCGATAGTTTGTTCATGGCCGAAAACCATGCATTTCTGTGCAGATCTACCCTCGCACTGAATGCATATGCTGAAATAAGTGAAAACAAAAACTCAGGATCCCTGGTCTTGTTGTTGTCCTCTGTCAGTTTTTCAAGCAGTTTAAGCCTGTATTCAATCATATCGGAATACAATGGGTTATATTCTGATGATACCAGCCGCCACCAGTAATAGTTAATTACAGCCAGATGAAATGACGGCTCATTTTTCAGTTTGACTTCATTTATGGCAATAAGATTCTCAGCCGACCTGAACTGATAATTCAGGGTTTGCCTGTAAATATCCCCGATTACCGGGATATTGTTTGCGAGTGGTTGAGATTTTACCGGATTAGCCTGTAACAAAGGAATCAGTATCAGCAGGAAAATGCAAATCCGGGGTATTGAACTGCGCCTGATTATTAAACTTAAATAATGAGCAAACTTCATCACTCCACGGCCCCTTTCATCTCTTCAATCAATTGCCTGAGTAATTCGTTTCTTACCGATTGCCGCCTGGCTTCTGTTATGCTGTATGCTTTCTGATATCCACCCATGTAGTACCT
>JANJXJ010000004.1 GCA_024709105.1 Lentimicrobium sp.
CTAGAATCTTTGAATTGTTGAATCTTTGAATCCGCAATCCGCATTCCGCAACCGACCGAAGGCGCGCCCCGCAGTAGTACAGCGAAAGCGGGGGAGCTCACCGAAGGTAATCCGAAATTACTTTTCTCTTGCATTTCCGGCATGGTTATTGCACCTTTGTGGTTTGTTTAACATCGGTTTAAAGTCTGCTAACCCAACCAAATCTCGCCTCTATGAGAACCCGACTTTCAGCACTCCTTGCACTTTTGATTATCGTCCCGGCTTTTTCGTTTGCACAGGATATAATCATGAAAAAGAACAACGAACTGATTAAATGCAAGATCAGAGAAATTGGTCTCGACGAGATCAAATACAACCTGCCCGAATACTCCAACGATGTTCTGTTCTCTATTGATAAGGATAAAATTGTCAAAATCATTTTCGAAAATGGGAAAGAAATGGAGTTTCAGAAAGAAATGACCAATCCGGCCAATTATGCCGATAATCGTAAAAATGTGCTTAAAATTGACTTTTTGTCTCCACTCACCGGAAATACAACTTTTGCCTATGAGCGAAGCCTGAGGCCCGGACGAAGCATAGAAGGCACCCTGGGAATAATTGGACTGGGCGTTGATGCCGGCGACAGAAATGCCGGTGGTGCATTTATGAAGTTTGGCTACAAATTTCTGCGTGATCCCGACTTTTATGTTCGCGGTATGAAATACTCACACATCTTAAAAGGCAGCTACATTAAACCCGAAGTAGCCATGGCTCTCTTCAGTTACGACAGCTGGGAATATTACAACTATTATAGCAGTTACGCTCCTGAAAAAATGCGCGAAAATGTGTTTTCAGGCACTGTGCAGTTTGTTTTTGGGAAGCAATGGGTCGTCGACAACACCTTTGCCATTGACTATTATGTGGGAGTTGGATACGGTTTTTCTACTGACAACAACAACTATGAGGTATATCATTACGGTTACACCGTTGCCGACAACTCATTTCCAATTGCATTTTCAAGCGGATTAAAGATTGGTTACCTTTTTAAATAATTGCAAAATCTTCAAATAGGCTTTCTAAATAAGCATTCCCGCAAAAGGTAAAAGTTTACACCTTTGCGGGAATTTTTATATTTATTAAAATGAGAACCAAATAGTTGACCGATTAAAGTATAACAATGCTTGTTTAGAATAAGTATAAACTAATGTAATCGCAGTTTTTAAAGCAAACTTTTTTTGCAACTTAACGTTTTGTGCTGTACATTCGCCAAAAGGTAAGCAGCATACACTGTTATCCGGCGGGAAAATTGCACTTTATGAATCACGGTTACCAACTGAACCTACACTTACTACCCAATTGCACTGATAATCCATTCCGCTCCGGGTCAACATATTATGCAAAGCTGAATCTGAAAAGTATTCCGCTTTTTTTTATGTCTTTGTTTTCACAGATAGTAAATCCACACAGTAAGCTCATATGATCCAAACAACCCTCAATCAAGGTTACAGGCAGGCCAAAGTTACGCTTTCTGCCTTGCTTACCATTCTGCTGATTGCGTTTTTCGCGTCTGAAACCCGGGCCCAGGACCAGGGAAAGCAGTTATTTGAAAAGAACTGCCAGGTATGTCACAAATTGGGTGGCGGCAAACTCGTAGGCCCAGAATTAATGGGCATCACTCAGTTGCGCGAGCGCGAATGGCTGGTAAAATTCATCAGGAATTCCAAAGAACTTATTGACTCAGGCGACCCGCTGGCTGTGAAGGTCTTTGAAGAAAACAACAAAATTCCCATGCAGGCCTTTACCAATCTGTCGGATGCCGAAATCAACAGCATCATTGATTACATTGGCAACTGGAAACCAGAGGAAAAGGTTGAATTCGCTGTTGATGTTAATAAAAAGGACGGTTTTACTGAAAAGGAAATTCTCAGGGGCGAAAGAATGTTTCATGGGCTGATACCTTTTGAAAATGGCGGAACAACTGCCTGTTTCTCATGTCATTATACTCAGAACAGCGACACCATCAACTGGAATCCTTCTGCCTATGATCTCGCGGTTGCCTTTATGGAAGAGGATGGCATGAAGATTTATGAATCTCTGAGTGAGCCCACTTCCGAAGTTATGGAAAAGGCCCATCGTGAATACAAACTCACCGGCGAAGAGATTTACCACATGGCTGCTTACCTTTCGCACATCAGCGGACATGGCACCGAACAATTCAAAATCTTCCCGAAAAAACTGATGCTGTTCATCCTTTTTGCCATTCTGATGACGCTGGCACTGATTGACCTTATTTTCACAAAGAAATTAAAATACAGATTCATACACCTTATAATACTGGCGGTGGGAGTTGCTGTTCATTTTAACATTGCCATGGTTGAAGCCCAGAATCTGAGCCGCACCAAGGATTACGCCCCTGATCAGCCCATCAAATTCTCACATGCTGTCCATGCCGGCGAAAACCAGATTGACTGCAGGTATTGCCACCATATTGCTGACTTCAGCAAATCGGCCGGAATACCTTCAAACGATGTATGTCTCAATTGCCATAATGTAGTACTTACCGGGACCAACTCAGGCAAATTTGAGATCAACAAAATTCACAGGGCAGCCAAAACAGGCAAACCTGTAGAGTGGATCAGAATTCACAACATGCAGGAACATGTATTCTTCAGCCATGCCCAGCATGTAAATGCCGGAAAGATTGATTGTGAAACCTGTCACGGCCCGGTTGCTGAAATGGACATTATGAAACAATTTTCCGATTTGTCAATGGGCTGGTGTATCGATTGCCACCGCGATACAAAAGTTAATTTCAAGGACAATCAGTATTATTCCACTTACATGAAGCTTCATGAAGAAATAAAAGCCGGAAAATTTGATTCGGTTACCGTTGAGCAGATTGGTGGACTTGATTGTATGAAATGTCATTACTAAATCCGGGAAATCCCGCATCAAACACACACAAACACAACCATTAAAAGCATCTTTAAATGGAAAAAAAATACTGGAAAAGCCTTGAAGAGCGAAACAACCAGCCCGATCCGGATATATACAAGGAACACATTCCCGATGGCAAAAACCTGCTTGATGTAATCAACGAAGAAATTTCAGAAAAGTCTACATCACGACGTAACTTCCTCAAATTCTGCGGATTCAGCTTTGCTACCGCGGCCATAGCGAGCAGTTGCGAAAATCCGGTTAAAAAGGCCATCCCATATCTGAACAAACCCGAGGAAGTTACTCCCGGAATGGCCAGCCATTATGCCACCACCTATTTTGATGGCGCTGAATACAGCAGTCTGGTGGTGAAAGTAAGAGATGGCCGTCCCATTAAGATTGAAGGCAATGAGCTATCTCCCCTCACCCGTGGTGGCAGCACTGCCCGGGTGCAGGCTTCGGTACTGAGTCTGTATGATCAGGAAGCCAGGCTCAAAGGCCCTGCCAAAGAAGGCAAGGAAATGGTTTGGCAGATACTTGACAACGATGTAAAACGCAACCTGAAGGAAATCAGCGGTTCAGGCAAAGAAACCATACTGCTTACCAGCCCTGTAACAGGTCCTTCAACCAGGAAATTAATCGGTGAATTTATTGCTGCTTTCCCCGGAATGCGTCATGTTGTGTACGAACCCGTTTCGGCTTCGGGTATGCTGCAGGCAAATCAGGCTTCTTTTGGTCAGGCTGTGGTTCCTTTTTTCCGCTTCGATAAGGCAGAAGTTGTAGTTTCTTTCGGAGCCGATTTCCTCGGCACCTGGATTGCTCCTGCCGAATTTGCCCATGACTACACCAAAATGCGTACACTCACCAATGGTGAAAATAAACTCAGCTACCACGTTCAATACGAAACAGGCCTGAGTATCAGCGGAAGCAAAGCCGATCAGAGATTTGCCATCAAACCTTCGGCTACCGGCAACCTGCTGAAAGGACTTTACAACCAGATTGCACAATTGGCCGGCAAGCCCGCACTGGAAGGCGGTTTGGCACATGACTCCTTCCCCGGTCTGGCAAAACAGCTGTGGAACAGCAAAGGTGCTTCATTGGTAGTTTGTGGCTCGAACGACAAAGACGAACAAATCGTTGTAAACGGAATCAACGGGTTGCTTGAAAACATTGGTAAAACCATTGACTTTTCCAGACCAGTCCTCACCAGACAAGCCATTGATTCTGATTTCGAAAATCTCGTAAAAGATTTTGCAGGAGGGAACATCGCCGGTTTGATCATGTGGAATGTTAACCCTGTGTATGACTACCGAAATTCAGAAGCTCTTATCGCAGGGCTTAAATCACTCAGGTTCAGCCTGTCACTAAATAGTGTAACCGACGAAACCTTCGAACACATCACCTATTCAGCTCCGGGCCATCATTATCTGGAGTCATGGGGCGATGCAGAAGCTGTAAAAGGCTATTTCAGTTTGCAGCAACCTGCAATCAGGCCCATTTTTAATACCCGCCAGCCTCAGGACAGTCTGCTCAAATGGATGGGTGCTGAATCTGACTATTACACTTACCTCAAAAATTTCTGGCAGACAGAAATCCTGAAAGCGGGAGAAGCTGCCTGGGCAAAAGCATTGCAGGACGGTGTTTATAATACTGAGGTTGAAGCTGCTGCTGTTGCGTTTGCCGGTGAAGCACTTGCCGCTGCATCTTCTGCCATAGCATCAAGGCCAGCAGTTCAGGGATTTGAGTTATCGCTGTATCAGAACCTTTCCATGGGCAACGGAAGCCACACCAACAACCCCTGGCTGATGGAAATGCCCGATCCTGTTTCAAAAGTTTGCTGGGACAACTTTGCAGCCATTTCGCCGGCATCTGCTTCAGCACTCAGACTAACAAAAGGCGGCATGGTTAAAATCAATGGTTTGGATATTCCGGTGCTGATTCAGCCGGGACAAGCCGATGAAACCATCTCAATAGCCCTGGGTTATGGACACACTTCCTTTGGGAAAGTGGCCAACGGAGTGGGCGTAAATGCTTATAAACTTGCATCTTACGACAACGGAAGCAGGCAGTTCAGCATCGCAGGAATAACTCCTGAAAAAGTGGCAGGAGAATATAAACTTGCCTCTACCCAGATGCACCACAGCATGGAAGGCAGGCCCATCGTGCGCGAAACTGTGCTGGCCAGCTACCTGCAAAGCCCCGACTCGGGCAATGAACTGCATGCCGAATTTGAAAAGAAACACGTTACCCTTTACAAAGAAACCGAATTTAAAGGCCATCACTGGGGGGTTGCCATTGATCTTAACAAATGCATTGGTTGCAGCTCTTGTGTAATTGCTTGTCAGGCTGAAAATAATGTACCAGTTGTAGGCAAGGAAGAGGTAATGAAATCGCGCATCATGCATTGGATTCGCATTGACCGTTACTACAATGGCGAAGAAACCAACCCCGAAGTGGTGTTCCAGCCTTTGATGTGTCAGCACTGCGACAATGCCCCCTGCGAAAATGTTTGTCCGGTTTCGGCAACCAACCACAGCAGCGAAGGGCTCAACCAGATGGCTTACAACCGCTGCGTAGGAACCAAATACTGCATCAACAACTGTCCTTATAAGGTACGCCGATTCAACTGGTTCCGCTATGCAACCAACGACAAGTTCGATTACAACATGAATACCGATCTGGGCCGTATGGTGCTGAATCCGGATGTTACTGTGCGCGAGCGTGGTGTGGTTGAAAAATGTTCACTTTGTGTGCAGCGTATTCAGGAGAAAAAACTGCTGGCCAAGAACGAAGGCCGTCCGCTTATGGATGGAGAGATCGTTCCGGCATGTGCTCAGGCCTGTCCTTCAAATGCCATTGTATTTGGCGATATGAACGACCCCGAAAGCCGCATCAGCAAGCTCTTCCAGGATCCGCGCAATTATCATTTGCTCGAAGAACTGCACACACTTCCATCGGTCGGTTACCTTACATTGGTAAGAAACAAACCCGAAGTTGAAGCCTGAAACAAGAAAATAATCAATAGTCAAAACGCATAAATTACAGACTTTATGTATAAAAGCGAAGTGAGAGGACCGCTGATTCTGGGCGATAAAAATTACCGCCAGATAAGCAGCGATATCATCGCCCCGATTGACCAGCCCATCCCAACCTGGTGGAAGGCTGTTTTCGGAATCAGTATGCTGGCATTTCTGTTTGGCCTGGTTGCCATTTACAAAACAGTTGTGGAAGGCATCGGCACCTGGGGAGTTAACAACTCTGTAGGCTGGGGCTGGGAAATCATTAATTTTGTCTGGTGGATTGGTATCGGACACGCAGGTACTGCATTTTCGATATTCCTGCTCATCCTGCGCCAGAAATGGAGAACATCCATCAACCGCGCTGCTGAAGCTATGACTGTGGTTGCTGTAATGGCTGCTGCCCTTTTCCCGGCACTTCACATGGGAAGGGTTTGGCTGGCCTTCTACATCTTCCCCTACCCCAACACCCGCGGGCCACTGTGGGTAAACTTCAACTCTCCGCTTTTCTGGGACTTTATCGCCATCTCGGCTTATCTGCTAATATCAGCTTCTTTCTGGTATTTTGGCATGGTGCCCGATTTTGCAACCATTCGCGACAAAGCTACCAGCAAAATTAAAAAAGCTGTTTACGGATTCTTCGCTTTCGGATGGACAGGTTCATCGAGCGAATGGCTGCGCTATGAGGCGCTGAGTTATGTGCTCGGAGGTATTGCAGCAGTGCTTGTGGTTTCGGTGCACTCCATCGTTTCAACCGACTTTGCGGTTTCTGTTATTCCGGGCTGGCACACTACAGTTTTTCCGCCATACTTTGTGGTAGGTGCCATCTTCTCGGGATTTGCCATGGTAATGACCCTGATGATCATCATCAGAAAAATCTACAAATTCCAGGACTACGTAACCAACTCTCACCTGAATGCCATTGCCAAAATTCTCATATTTATTTCACTGATCATGGGTACAGCCTATGCTACTGAAATATTTATCGCCTGGTATTCGGGAAGCAAATACGAAATGTTTACCTTCTTCAAAAACAGGATCACCGGAGATTACACTTTCCAGTTCTGGGCAATGGTGGTTTGCAACGCATTTATTCCACAGTTGTTCTGGTTTAAAAAAGTAAGGCAAAACCTCACCATCGCCTTTATCATCTCTATTTTTATCAACATAGGGATGTGGTATGAGCGTTTCAACATTCTTATTACTTCACTTTCAAAAGATTACCTGCCATCAAGTTGGGTAACCTACTCTCCTACCTGGGTTGAAATAGGAATTTACATTGGCACCATTGGCATGTTCATCATGGGCGTACTGCTGTTCTTCAAGTACATTCCTATGATTGCCATCAGTGAGGTGAAGAGTGTGTTAAAAGTGACCAGTTTAAACAAAAAAGAAAAAATCCACGCGAGCCATGAGTAAGAATCATTTAATAGGAGTGTTCGACGATGAGAACGCCCTGATGGCGGCATTGCACGAGGTAAAGGCAAAAGGCTTCGAGATATGGGAGGTTTTTACGCCCTATCCCATGCACGAAGTAATTGAAGCCATGGGCAAGAAAACCCGCTTTACGTTTGCTGCATTTATTTACGGATTTCTGGGAGCTGCCGGAGTGCTGGCGTTCATGTATTACACAGCAGTTATTGACTGGCCCATCAATTACGGGGGAAAACCCACCAACGCCTTTCCTTCGTTTATTGTGGTAACAGTGGTTATTACCATCCTCACAGTTACGCTGGCCAGTTTGTTTACCTTTTCGCTCAGGGCTAAGATTTATCCCGGAAAGGCTTACATACTGCCTGACAAACGCTCAACCGACGATATGTTTGTGATGGTTTTTGACAAATCTGTGGCTAAAAATGCCGGCAGTAATCTCGAAGACATCCTTCGTGAAAAAGGAGCCATTGAAGTTTACGAAAAAGAGTTAGTCACCGAAATTTAAGCAGCAGATGAAAAAAACATTCTACCCGTCAATAATCGCGGCCATAGGATTGCTGCTGACGACAACCTCATGCGACCGTTCGCGCAACGACAAGGGATATGAGTATTTCCCTGATATGGCACATTCACTGGCCTATGAAACCTACGCTGAAAATCCAAATTTCGCCGATGGGAATACCATGCGCGAGCCGGCCGAAAATACCATTCCACGCGAAATAATGCCCTACACCTATCCCAATACCCCCGAAGGCAGGGCTCTTGCAGCAGCAGAACTGGTGAATCCACTCGAAGCAAGCCCCGAAAACCTGCTCAAGGGCAAGGAGCAGTACAAAATTTTCTGCGAAAGCTGCCACGGCTCGCTTGGCGATGGAAACGGGCATCTGTTTACCAGCAAACGATATGCCATCAAGCCGGCGTCACTGCTCTCTGAGAAAATGATGGCCGCTCCCGAATCAGATATCTTTCATGTAATCAGTGCCGGATATCAGGTAATGGGTGCTCATGCGCATATGATCAGGCCCGACGACAGATGGCGGATTGCCATGTTTGTAAAAAATGAATTGCAAGCCAACACCAAATAAGCAGAAGAAGCGATATGGATACGAAAATCACATTAAGTAAAGGTTATCAGTACACCACTTATGTATTGATGGCCGTGGGTGCAGCACTCATCGCCTACAGCTTTTTTACCGATCACAACAGAGCATGGGCCAATCTTCTGCTGAACAACTACATGTTCCTGTCTATTGCCATTGGTGCCAGCTTCTTTATCGCGCTGCAATACATTTCGCAGTCGGGTTGGTCGTCCATGTTCAAAAGGATTCCCGAAGCGCTGATGTCGTACATTCCGTGGGCAGGTATCATTATGCTGCTGCTTTATTTTGGCATGCACTCCATCTACCACTGGACTCATGAAGATGCCCTGGCTACCGACCCCATTATTCAGCACAAATCACCTTACCTCAATATTCCCTTCTTTTTCATAAGAATGGTATTGTTTTTCATTGCCTGGATGGTGTTGACAAGGTTGCTGAGAAAAGCCTCGCTGGCCGAAGATGCTCACGGAGGCCTGGGATACTTCGAAAAGAGCGAGTTTTACTCCAAAATACACATCTTTCTGCTGGCAATAACATTCTCATTTGCAACCTTCGACTGGATTATGTCCATTGATGTGCATTGGTTCAGCACACTGTTCTCGCTCAAGAATTTTGTTGCAGCATTTTATCATGGTTCGGCAACCATTGTTCTTATAGTAATTATCCTGCACCAGAAAGGATATTTTAAAGAACTGAATAAAAGCCATTTGCTTGACTTCTCGAGGTACATCTTTATGCTTAGCATCGTTTGGGGATATTTTGCCTTTTCGCAGTTTATGCTCATATGGTACGGAAACATTCCCGAGGAAACTGAATATTTTGCCCACAGATGGCACAGCGGATTTAAGGTGATATTTTATGTTAATTTCCTGATTAACTGGTTTATTCCTTTCGTGCTGCTGCTTCCACAGGCTCTTAACAAGAACATTAACGTACTGAAGTATGTTGCCATACTGCTTATTGCAGGCCAGTATCTCGATCTATATGAGCAGATTTTCCCAACAGTATTGCATCATGTAGTATTCGGACTTCCTGAAATTGGATTCTTTGCAGGTTTTGCAGGATTGTTTTTGTTTATTTTTGGCAAGGCTTTGGCCTCAGCCCCGCTTGTCCCCAAAAACCATCCATACCTGGAAGAAAGTCTGCATCACCATCTGCACTAAAATATTTTCCGGTATTTTTAAAAAATTGCAAAACCGACAACCATGATCAAAAAAACAGTACTTCTTGCGTTTCTGATGGGTATAGGTATCTACCTGAATGCCCAGACCATTAAAGCTACTGAGGACATCAAATCCCCTGAACTTGAGATTGGTGTAGTTGAACATCTGGACGAATACATTCCCGAAGAACTAACAGTAATTGACACCGAGGGCAATCCGCGAAAGCTTAAAAGCCTTATTGATAAACCTACGGTGCTTATGTGGGTGTATTACCGCTGTCCGGGCATCTGCAGCCCTTTAATGACAAGTGTTGCCGAGGTAATTGGCAAGTCTGACCTGGTGCTGGGCAAAGATTATCAGGTAATTACCATCAGTTTCGATGCCCGCGAAGGCAGCGATCTGGCGATTAAAAAACGCGAGAATTATCTGAACCTGATCGGGAAAGAAGTGGATGAGTCGGGTTGGCAGTTTTACACAGCCGACAGCGCCAACGTTGTTTTAGGTACAGAAGCTACCGGTTTCAGATACAAAAAAGCCGGAAACGACTTTATGCACTCGGCAACCCTGATTATGCTGAGCCCCGATGGCAAAATTACACGCTATTTACTGGGCACCTATTTTCTGCCATTTGAGTTTAAAATGGCATTGATCGAAGCATCTCAGGGTAAAAGCGGCCCAACCATCTACAAAGTTCTTCAATTCTGCTACACCTACGATCCGGCAGGGCAGCAGTATGTGCTGAATGTTACCAAAGTAGCCGGAACCGTAATACTATTCATTGCACTGTTAGTATTTCTGATTCTGGTATTTAAACCACGTAAAAAACAAACTCAACCAAAGACTGAATAATAATGGCAGAACACAATCACACCAAACATGAGCCCAATTACCTTGAATATCAGGGTAAACACAAGGGGCTGCTTGGCTGGCTGACCACTACCGACCACAAGCGTATCGGCCTGTTGTATTTCTATTCCATGATGACCTTCTTCCTGGCCGGCGTTGTAATGGGCCTGCTGATGAAGTTTGAACTCATCTCACCGGGAGAACAAATCATGGGGGCGCAGACCTATAACGGACTGTTCACCCTGCACGGGCTTACCATGATATTCCTTTTTGTAATTCCCGGAGTTGCTGCGGTTTATGGAAACTTCTTCCTGCCCATTCTTATTGGGGCCAAGGACGTTTCTTTCCCCAGGCTTAACCTGATGAGCTGGTACCTTTATATTTTCGGTGCCATTGTTGTACTGGCTTCACAATTTATGGGAGATGGTCCTCCTGATACCGGCTGGACATTTTATGCTCCTTATAGTCTGAAAACCAATACCAATGTGGTTGCCGCTGTTACCGGAGCCTTCATTCTCGGTTTTTCGTCTATCCTTACCGGATTGAACTTTATTGTAACCATGCACCGGCTGAGAGCCCCCGGCATGGGCTGGCTGAGAATGCCGCTTTTTGCCTGGTCGCTCTACGGAACCGGCTGGATTCAGTTACTCGCCACTCCGGTGGTTGGTGTTACCTTCCTTATGGTGGTTGCCGAGAGACTGCTTGGCATCGGATTTTTTGATCCTGCCATTGGTGGCGACCCCATTTTGTATCAGCACCTGTTCTGGATTTATTCGCACCCTGCAGTTTACATTATGATTCTGCCTGCAATGGGCGCAATCACTGAAATTATTCCGACTTTTGCCCGCAAAACCATTTTTGGCTACACCGCAATTGTTATTTCATCAATGGCCATCGCTTTTGTTGGATACTTCGTTTGGGGGCATCATATGTTCACTTCAGGAATGAGCTCTACATCGCGCTGGGTATTCTCATTGCTTACATTCTTAGTGGCAATACCATCAGCCATCAAAGTATTTAACTGGACAGCAACCCTCTACAAAGGTTCAATCAATATTCAGACTCCATTCCTCTGGGCCATAGGATTTATCTTTGTGTTTATGATCGGTGGTTTTTCAGGCCTGGTGCTGGGTTCACTGGCAACTGACATTCATGTGCATGATACCGCTTTTGTTGTAGCACACTTCCATTATATCGTTTTCGGAGGTACAGGATTTGCATTCTTTGGAGCATTGCATTACTGGTTTCCGAAAATGTGGGGAAAAATTTACAACACAAAGGTTGCCAATCTGGGTTTACTGATATTCTTTATCGGGTTTAACCTCTTGTATTTCCCGATGTTCTATCTTGGACTTATGGGAATGCCCCGCCGTTATTACGATTATCTTCCTATGTTTGAAAATGCCAACGTATTGTCAACCGTGGGTTCCTGGATAATGGCTACTGGCCTCATTATCATTATAGTCAACTTAGTAAGAGCCCGCAAGGGAAGCGGCAGGGAAATTGACAATCCATGGGACGGCAAAACCCTGGAGTGGACCATTGCCTCTCCACCTATTGTTGAGAATTTTGAAGAAATACCTGTGGTAGAGCACGGGCCTTACGAATATTAACATCGCGATAATATGGATACCATCACCACCCATCATCACGCCGATGCCCACCGCGACGACACAGCCGCGAAGATTGGGATGTGGCTGTTTATCTTTACCGAGATTTTATTGTTTGGCGGCCTCTTTATCGTTTATGCGGTTTACCGTTTCAAAAATCCGGTGGCATTCGACCTGGCGCATCAGGAACTGAGCATACCCATGGGGCTCATCAACACCATCATTCTGCTGGTGAGCAGCGCAACAGTTGCTGTTTCCATTTCAGCCATTCAGAAAAATGACAAAAAGATGACTATGGCCATGCTGGGGATTACCCTGCTGCTGGCTTTGGTATTTCTTGTGAATAAGTATTTTGAATGGGGATCAAAGTTCGAACACGGCATGTATCCCGGGTCAGACCTTATGACCAATCTGAGTAACGGCGACATGCTGTTTTTCAGCCTTTATTTCTTTATGACCGGTTTACACGGGGTGCACATCATTGTGGGCATGATACTGCTGGGAATTACTTTGTTTAAAGTAAAAACAGGAGCTGTCAACAGCGGCAAATATGCCCTTCTCGAAAACAGCGGCCTTTACTGGCACCTGGTTGACCTGATCTGGATATTCCTGTTTCCGTTGTTTTACCTCATTCACTAATTCCTGCAACCATGAGCGAAGAAAAACATCATATAGTTTCGTACAAAACCCACTTCATGGTTTTGGCTGCACTTATAGTGCTTACAGTTATTACAGTGCTGATTACCAGCGTTGAAATGGGCCCCTACAACACTGCTGCCGCCCTGCTGATTGCCTCAATCAAGGCTGCTGTGGTGCTGCTATACTTTATGCACCTTAAATTTGACCAGAAAATTTATGGCATTATGGTAGGCATTGTAATGGCTATTTTTGCGGCGGTTATCGTAGTTACCTTTTTCGATTACCTTTACAGATAGGAGAAGATATGTACTCAGGAGCTTCAAACTTTGTTACAACAACCGATACTGCTTTTGCAGTAATCATTGGCATTTCAATGATTTTTCTGGTTGGAATAACTGCCACCATGCTGTGGTTTGTTTTTCGTTACAATAAAAAACGCAATCCGGTGGCTACCCAGATTCATGGCAGCAACACACTGGAAATTGTTTGGACAGTAATTCCCACCATCCTGGTGCTGGTAATGTTCTTCTATGGCTGGTCGGGGTATGCTCCCATGAACAGAATTCCGGACGATGCCATGAAAGTAAGGGCAACTGCCAGAATGTGGTCGTGGCTGTTTGAATATGAAAACGGCATCAAAACCGATACCCTTTACATTCCGGTTGACAAAGCAGTTGCGCTCGACCTTATTTCGGTTGATGTAATACACAGTCTGTACATCCCTGCTTTCAGGGTAAAGGAAGATATGGTACCCGGAAAAACCAATAAAATGTGGTTTATAGGACAGAAAACCGGTGATTATGAGCTTTTCTGCACTGAATACTGCGGACTTTCGCACTCATACATGTTTACAGAGGTAAAAGTTCTTCCACAGGCCGAATTTGACGCCTGGTATGCCCGCATGGCCGATACCACACTGCAGGCTCAGGCAGCTGCCGCAAATCCCGGGTTCAAAGGCAAGCAGCTGGTTCAAACCAACGGCTGCGTGGCCTGCCATTCGCTCGATGGAAACAAACTCATAGGGCCGACATTCAAGGGGCTGTATGGTGCTGAACACACTGTAATGACCGGAAACGATGAGCGCACCATAACCGTTGATGATGAATACATCAAACGTTCCATTTACGAACCCGATGCCGATGTAACCAAAGGGTATACCAAAGGCATGATGATTTCATACAAAACACAGCTCACCGATGCTGATGTTGCTGAGATTATCGAATACCTCAAAACCATTAAATGACAAGAAGCAGAGCCGGTTATGCTGCTGCCGTATCGCGACTGAGTAAATTCAGGATTTCACTTCCGGTAGCACTGACCACTTTTACAGGATATCTTATGAGCCACGGGGAATTCGCCCGTGGCATTGTTTTTCCGGTGGCAGGTGTTTTCCTGCTAGCCAGTGCTGCATCGGCACTTAATCAGATACAGGAGTACAAAACCGATCTGCTGATGCCCCGTACCCGCAACCGACCCATTCCGATGGGATTGATCCCGAAGAAGGAAGCTTTTATGTGGGTACTTTTATTTGCCATTTCAGGGAGTGCTCTGCTCTATTTCTTTTCCGGATGGCTGGCTGCTGTGCTCGGTTTGATGTCATTTTTATGGTACAACGGCATATACACCCCCCTGAAACGCATTACAGCTTTTGCCGCCGTGCCCGGTGGCGTGGTGGGGGCATTACCACCACTTATTGGCTGGGTTGCCGGGGGGGGAATCCTCACAGATCCTGCTGCCATTGCGCTGTTTTTATTCTTCTTTATCGGACAGGTACCACATTTCTGGTTGCTGCTGCTCCGCTTTGGCGAACAATACGAAATGGCTGGTTTAAAGTCACTTACATCAAAGCTTGAACCCTTTCAGATTCGCAGACTTACCTTCATGTGGATTGTAGCCACAGCAGTATCGGCCTTCCTGCTACCGGGTTATTATGACTTTGAATACAAAATCAGCGCTTATTCAGTATGGATTCTCTCAGTTCTGCTGATAGCTGTTTTTGTAAAGTTGCTAAAACCGGGGCTTCAGAATGTGGAGTTCAAATCCTCATTTCTGCTGATCAACCTCTATTACCTGCTCATTATGATTACGTTCTGTATGGATGCCCTGATTTAACCCTTTCAGTCATCATTGCAATCACCACAGTATTACTTAAACAAAAACTTGCTTTTAGATTGGCGGCTGAATCCCGGTCAGTTTTTGATGAACTTAGTGGTCATTTCAGGATAAGCAGGTGTTCTGAGAAAGTACAGTCCTGCAGGCAGGTCGCTCACATCCAATACCCTGTTCTCTGCAGAGAGATAACCTGATTTCAGCACAGCACCTGAGGTATTCAGAATCTGAAATTCTCTTTGATCGCCGGCAATATCAAAACTGAGCGTCAGCACATCTTTTGCCGGATTGGGAAATACTTTCATACTTTTTACAGGTATTGAGCTCAGGCTGACACTTCCGCCGTCTCTGCGGTAGATTCCCAGTTGAGGAGAAATAAGGTTGTATTTAATAAAAACATAACCATTGAACTCAATAATTCCGCTGGCATTCAGGTCAGTGGCAGACAGATTTCCGGTAATATTTTCCCAGCTGGCACCCTCATTTTTCGAAACATAAATGCTGTCTCTCAGTCCCCCTGCAAAATGCCTGGCTTCGAGATACAGGTTGCTGCCCTTGCGGTAAATTTCATTCGGGCCAAGCCCAAAAACGGAAGGCTTTACCCAGGAACTCCAGTTTGAGCCACCATCCGTGCTTATATAGGAACCTCCGCCCTGTGCGTAATAATGCATATTGGTTCCCATTCTCCAAACAAAGGTTCCGAATAAATCGCCGCCATTAATCCCATTGTTGGATTGAACCCAGGTTTCACCACCATTATCCGAGATATAGACGCCTCCGCCAATGGTAGCAGCATATAACCGGTTCTCAACTACCTCCATCCAGATCACATTGAGGTTTGTAAGTCCGTTGTTGGCAGATGCCCAGTTCTCGCCACCATTCACCGAGCGATAAATGCCCTGGCTGGAAGTAAATGCCAGAATTACATCAGGTAAATTTACAAAACCCCTCACCACCGTTGTGGCAGGCGCACCGGCGGCTTCTGTCCAAGAATCGCCATTGTTGGTGCTGTAGTAAATACAAGCGGTTGAGGCATTAAGTCCGGCAAAATATTTACCACTGTAATAATGGCCACATTCCGGTAAATTCCCGGCTACAGGCGGAGCTATTTCTGTCCAGTTTTCGCCATAATCGCTGCTTCGGTACATTTTGCCTCCGGCAAGTGCCCCTGTGAACAGGTAATCAGCAGAATGGCTCAGGGCTGTCGCTCCCAGCGATAGGTTTGCAATACCGTTGTTCACTTGAGTCCACTGTGCGAACAAGCAAAAAGAAGAAAAAAATGCAAGGGTAAAAACTAAGGCTCTCATAATTGTTGGTTTTAGGGTAAATATTTTATTTAAAGGGTTGGTTACAAGATTACTTTTGAGATTCAGAAATCCTGTCACTTACAAAATAAACAAAACACGAAGGCTGAATATATACGTATATGTAGGTATTTTTATATTTGTTTATGATTAAGAATTATGCAGTTAAGCGAGAGAAAGTGGATATTGCCGGTAATTGTTTTATGTGAAATACCGGGTAAGGAATTTTGAATAACTTTGCGGGTGTAATATTTCTTGTTTAAGGGTAAAATGATTGAAGTTTCTGAAGAGAATTTTGCTTTTTCAGTTCATTTGCATTCTAAGCAGTGATGATCTATGAACCTGAATTTTGTTTCGCTTGTAGTTGTGCTATTCTTTCACATTGCTTCATTTGCTCAGATGCTGAAGTCAGAATGCGGTACAGTGGTAAAAGAAAGAACTCATGATTCTGTTTGTAAAAATCTGGAGATTCTGAAAATCGAAAGCATAAACATACTTATATAATTGATGCAGTTGATGACAAACAGATATACAGGAACAAAATTAAAGATCGCTTTGGAGGGTTATTCCATTATTAACTTGTTAACTGAGGAATAACTATCCAGATTATGAAGAAGATTGTTTTATACTTTTTATTAACTGTTAATGTCAGTTGCTCTCAGCAAAAAGAAACTGTAATTGTTAGTTACAGACCAATGCAATACGGTCAAAAATATTATTTGGATTTACATAAAAACTTCACCTTCTATGGTTTGTCCATATCAACAGAGAATGAGAATCGTTACATTTATGATGATTCCTCTTTTATTTATATCACAAAATTCAAAAGCACGCCAAATTATTACAATATAAAAAAAATGGGAGACAGTATTTTCAATCTTAGATTTCAAAATGAAGAACTAGTTTCAGAAATTAACAGACTCACAAATCTAACCATAGTAAAACCTTTGCCAGATACTGTGGAACTATCCGGAAAGCAGGATGATGGGCTTTACTGGAAGGACATAAAAATGGGTGAAATAAGCCTTGGCTATGTAAATGTAAAGCCAGAAAAAGTTTATCTTTTTGATAAAGCTGTTACAACGTTAAGAAAAAAGAAAAAAAGTGCAGGAAATCTTTAACTTTGTAATCGTCAACAACGCCCAGGCATGGATTACTTTTGATCAAGGATTTGTGGCACCTCCCTCCCCCGCTTAAAAAATCACTCCAGCGGGGCAAAACCGCCTTTCTTCTCAAGGAAAAGGGAGCTACATCATGCTTAAAATGTGAGATTATTTTTCTTCGAAAAGAAATGCGAAACAACCTACAATCATAACGTGGCAGTACCCTCTCATTGAGGAGAGAGCAGGGTGAGGTGTTCCAGGATGAGTTGAATTTGGATTGGTTGGATTATGGGGCTAGGATGTATAATTCTGAGTTGAAAAGGTTGATGTATGATTCTGTTAGTTTTTATACCAGGCAGTTCATTGCTAAGCGGATAGCTATATGTTTGGCGCTTTGTATTATAAAGCTATTAAGGTTCTCATATGATGTTTTCTAGAACATATTTAGCATGAAAAACATATATTTTTTACTTTGTGATTATTCCGGTGAAAGCAGGCCAGTATTCCGAAGAAAAGCAGGCGACAATTCAACATCAAATACTTTTAAATTAATGCTAAAGGCATTAGCATTAATCTTATTCGCTTTATTGTTATCGGCTCAAATGATGAGTTGTCAAAATTCAGGGCATAACTTTGTTAATGAACCTGAACCTAATAAAACAGCTTCTGCTCCAGGTCGCGAAATGGTAATGTATAGTGATATCCTTGATTCATTGATAGACAATAATTTCTTCTTCAATTCATCGCTGCAACCAAAAACCTTAAAGAGAGCATCTTCTAAATCAGATGGGAATAATATCGGAATAGATTTTGATCCAAAATCAAAAGTACAAGAAAGTGAAACAATCTTAGGCCAGCATGACACAAACACAAAATACTTTTTTATACACGAATCACTGATTTCTCTGGAATAGAATTATAATGATATTAAGAGATATCTCTCATATAATAACTTAATAAATCATTTTCAGGAAATTGCACCACAGAGCATCTTTAAAGATACAATTGCTGATTTAGATTACTTATCCTAAAAAATCAAATTCAAACTACTAGCTGGTGTGGTTAAAGACAAGGAAGAATATAAGTATCGTTTTGGGATTAGGAATGGGAAATTATTTCTTGGTAATATCATATTACCC
>JANJXJ010000008.1 GCA_024709105.1 Lentimicrobium sp.
GGCTTTGTCCTCTTTTCTGATTTCTTTCAGCATATGTAGTCCGGTAAGCCAGGGCATTCTGATGTCAGCTTTGGCAAGGTCGGATGTATGCATTCAGGGATAGCACGTTTTCAATAAGAACCGACCATTTCTACCTGCGGAAGGATGCTGAGCATCTGCTGTAAGCAAATTGGAATCAATTCAGAATCATTGACCAATATTACCCTTTCAGGTATTTCTAATATTGACGAAGCAAATGTAAAACTTTTTAAACGAATTGTCAAAAAAATGAAAAAATATTTCCGCAAATATTATCTATCAGGAATAATGAGCGATTTTCATGTTTCCGGCTCGACAAAAGAAGCAATCATAACTATATTACTATTTATAACTATTAGTCAATCAAGTTATTACGAAAACAGAGCAAGCTTGTATAAGAACTAACTTACTTCAAGAGGTTTTTAAAGCTTGTAATAGTATTTTATCTATGTTTTAAAACCGAAACCTTAACCAGCGGGATTAATGCGCAACATCAGAAATATGATTACTTCTGTATTTGCTGAAGAAGCAGGATAAACTGAGGGACTTTGATCTAAATAAATTGATGCAGCAGAGATTTTGCTAACAAAATCTGTTTAAACCGATATCAAGCTTAGTGCCATGTAAAATAATTTTATCATTGATCAGCACCCGATGATTCAGTTTGACTATTTTATAAAAAAAGAACCTGCAAGACATTCATCTGCAGGCTCCTTTGGGGGTGGGTTGGTGTTTTTTTATTTGATATTCTCGCTTTCCGGAAGTCCGTATTCCTCTTCCATACGGATGTCGAGTTTTTCTAGTTCATCCAGAATAGGGTTGTAGATTTCGGGAATCACAGGCCTGTAAACACCTTTTACTCCGATTTCTCCATTCAGGATCATCTCCACGCCAATGGCTGCAGGCAGCGCCACGGTGCGGGCAACTGAAGTGTCGGTAGCCGGTGTGCCGAAATCGAGCATGCGTGAGCGAATCACTTCTTTGCTGCCATCAGGATAAGATGCCAGGAAGGTATGCTGCATTACTACCATATCGCGCTCTGTATGTCCGAGTTCCATTTTGCTGATCATCAGGTCGCTGGTAACTTCAAACGGACTGTCTTCGCCGCGCTCCATAGGTTTGTCTTCAAACAGGCCCAGCCATTCCATAGCAGTGAGGGCATGTGCATTTACATCAACTTTCAGGTAATCGGCTACTTTTTGTTTGATGTTGGAAGCATCGGCAGCGCCAATCTGATGAGCAATGAACTGTGCATAGGTCATTCCGGTCATGTCGAACTTATCGTAGGAAATGAGCCTCAGCTGTTTCATGGCATCAATGCTTTCGCACCATCCTTTAAAGCGGAAGGTACCACGCATCATGGTTTTGGTTTCAGGAATTCCGTAAATGTCAATGTACGAAATGGAGTCGCGGTTCGGATAAACCTCAAGTACACCAACATTGGTAAAATCAACCTGAAGCGGGTTTTTGAACAGGTTTTCGGTAGGTACATCCACTACTTTTCCGTAACGCAGGTATTTTCCGTCGTTGTTTCCGGCCATTACCACACCTTTGGGGCTCCATGAGAATTTATATTTGAAAGGGTTGTTGGCTACTTCAGGCGCAGGCAAAGCACCGCAGATGGAATAAAACTCTTCAATGTTTCCATTGCGCGAACGTACATTGTCAATAATACGCATGGCCGACATATGGTCAATTCCCGGATCGAGGCCCAGCTCATTCAGGATGATGATGCCTGCTTCTTTTGCCTGAGCATCCAGCGCCTGCATTTCGGGTTTCACATACGAGGTGGTAACCATGTTCTTTTTGTGTTTGAGGCAGTATTTGGCCACAAGCAGGTGATGCAGGTAGGGCAGAAGGCTCACCGACAGGTCGTGCGATGCCACCATCTGGTCGAGGGTAGCTTCATCTTCAACGGTCCATGCCACAGCAATGCCATTGGGGTGTCCCGATATCATAGCCTCGGCTTTTGATTTGGTGCGGGTAGCAACTGTAACAGAAATGCCTTTGTTCAGCAGGTGGGTAACAATGGGCTTTACCACAAGGCCGGCGCCCAGAATAAGAACTTTCTTCATTTTGCGTAAGCAGTTAGGGTTTGTTGTTGATTTTTTGGCATCCGGCTTTATTGAAGCAGCCGGGGGTGTTTTATTTCAGGTAGTTTTCAATGTATTTAAAATCATGAGTCAGCTCTCCGCGATGCAGAATGAGCGCTTTTTTAATGGCGCGCGGCAGGTCAAGGTCTTCAAACTCTTCGCTGAAATCGCAATCGGCTATGGGTTTTACAAAATTTACCAGTGCATCGGCAAAACCATTGCTCGAATCGCGGGGCAGCTCGCTGGGAAGAATGTCAACAGCCATTACCAGCATTCCTTCGCCGGTATGACCCATGGCCGGCTGACGGGTAACGGGATTGTAAACAAAAATGGGGTCTTCAATTTCGGTACCCTTGTGGGTGATTTCTATACTCCCATCCGGATCGCAGGTTACATCGCCGATTACCGTGAGTTTTGGCCTGCCGGATGCAAACAGCTGCTCCATATAGTCTTTGGTTACAATGCGCGGATAGCGGGCATCCCAGTACATGCAGTTCATCAGCACAGACAGATGCGGGATGTATTTCTCAAAAATGCTGTGGTAATGTTCGGGATGTGCATAATAATCGTGCAGGTCGAAAGAGGAGCCGTCGTTGTGGGCAGAGAGGTGCTCTTCTTTAAAAACAACCTTGTAAATCAGGTTGTTGGGGAGGTAGTCACGGTCTTTTAATTCCAGAAGTTTTTCGGGCGAAATTTCCTTAACGGGAAGCAGCCCCAGGATTTCCTGAGCCCCCTGCGATACATTTCCGTATCCGGTAAACCCAACGGTGAAGGGACGAAGTTCTTCAGGAAGGCCTTTTTCAGCAATTTCCTGTCCTACTTCCGATATTACTTTTTTGGCTTCATCGAGTGATGCATAATGATGGGCCTGGGTTATTTTCAGGAATGGGGTATCAAAGCCGTACTCTTTGAGTCTGAGTCCCAGCGACCAAAGCGAGTTGATCATTCCGGCCAGACCGGCATAACGGCCGAAAAAGATGAGTCTGCGGCCCTGTTCATCCACAATTTTTTCGTAATCTATCAGGTTGCAGCCCAGCTCCATCATGCTTTTAAGCATGGGCATATTGTATGGCTGGCCTTTGATTACATGCGAGAAAAATACATAAGTTTTACCCGGTTCAAAAAAGGTAACAGGCATCTCCTTTACTCCAAGAATTACCGAACATTCACCCAGATTGTCAGAAATTTTTGCTCCGGCTCTGATGTATTCTTCATCGGTAAAAATTCTTTTGGCTGATGTTTCCACAACAAAATCGAGTTGTTTGCCTTTGATCAATCGCTCAACGTGGCGCGGGGTAAGGGGAGCGCGCCTTTCCATTACGTACTTGTCTTCGTGCCTGATTCCAATAAATTTACTCATAGTTTCCTTGTTTTTCTCAGTTGCGGGCGTCGCCCGATGCGGGGCAAACTTATAAAATTTAGTTCATTATATATGCCATCTCATGCAAATTTTTCGGGACAATGTTTTTTGGGTGAAAACATTAACGGAAATTGGGTAAAATGGGGCGGAATGATTGGGTTTGATGTAATGTTTCATTACTGACCGACAAAAACTAAGGGATTTAGCTTCCACCCCCGACCGACGGCGGGGGGGGCAAACGCTGAGCTCCTCACAAGCTTGTCGGTTCTCGCTACACTACCAATGACAAGGCTTTCAAACGATTTGGGCGAAGAGGGGGGGGGGGGGGGGGGGGGGCGCCCCCAGCCCCCCCCCCCAAAAAAAAAAAAAACG
>JANJXJ010000054.1 GCA_024709105.1 Lentimicrobium sp.
CTGGAGAACTGGAAAGTATAATGCAAATTTATTTAAATTGATGAACAGTATTGTTCTTGAATATCCACAATCAAAAGTTTCCAAAGAATTTAAGGGTTACATAGAGCTATTGGAACAATCAGATTTAAAAAAGACTGAGAAAATTGATGAGTACTTAAAAAACATTATGAAATAACTGTGGGTAATAAATAGGAATATAACCGGCTGCAATTCCGATAACTACCTGAACTAGCGATTATTAGCTTGTCAGAGTTTTCCGCCCGGGGCGGACCGGTTCCTGGTTGAACTATATTTCGACAAGCTCAATACAGCGCATCCCTTTTAAAGCTATGCACTTACCGCCAGTTTTCTTTAGGATTCGGCGGAAAGTTGAGCTATTTGGATAAAGCTGTTTCTAAATTTTGGGATTATAATGTTATGCTGTTCTTCAGGAATTGTGATTATTCCGGAGTATATAAGCCTTCAATTCCGGCTCAAACCAGGCCACTCATTCCATTCCAAAGTATGCCATCGCATCCTTCAACCCACCCTGCTTTTTAAATTACATTTAAATCACATTTAAAAGGCATTTGAATTGTGTTTAAATGGAGTACAGGTTAATCTGCAGCTGATGTTGATTAATACGGAGCATACCTGGCCATCCGTTCCAAAGCAAACCAAGCCCCCCAATTATTAAACAACCATTCCAAATTATTACAAAACTACCTTGCAAAAACCCACTGATCGCCTTTTGAAAGCTGTTCCATATAGCCATAGCCTTCATAATCAAAGTGTTTAAGCTGTTCGGGGTCTTCAATCCGGTGATCAATAATAAACCGGCTCATCAGGCCGCGGGCTCTTTTGCCATTAAAACTTATAAATTTCAGCACCCCGTTTTTATATTCCTTGAAAACCGGGGTTACAATTCTGGCTTTAAGCCGCTTAGTGTCAATGGATTTAAAATATTCTTCAGAGGCAAGATTTATCAGCACATTGCTCCCGGAGTCCTTTAAGGCGATTTTTAACTCTTTGGTAATCTTGTCGCCCCAGAACTCATATAAATTTTTGTTTTTACCAACTGCCAGTGGGGTGCCCATCTCCAGGCGATAAGCCATCATCTGATCGTTGGGTTTCAGCAGTCCGTAAAGCCCCGATAGTATTCGCAGTTTCTGGTTGGTAAACTCTATCTGCGACTCATTTAATTCCCAGGCTCTGAGGCCTTCATAAACATCGCCTTTAAATGCCGAAAGTGCTGGTTTGGTTTTGGTTACATCAAAGGGGTGCTTCCATTCCGAAAACCGAAGCGCATTCAATTCTGCCAGCTTTGGACTGATGTCCATAAGTTTGGCAAGTTCACGGGGATTCTTTTTACGCAGGGCAGAAGCCAGTTTTGCCGATTGTGTGATTAATGCCGGATCATTTCCGGGTAATATATTTGATTGGCTCTCAAAATCGAGTGTCTTACTTGGCGATATAACAATAATCATGTATAGAAATTCTTAGGTCAGTAAATCAGAAGCCAAACCTGTTGGTTCCAAACGGTGATGCCGGATTGCTGAACGGTGAATAAAAATTGCTGTTCCCCTGCTGCATTCTGATTTCGGCGCCGATATGCATGTTTTCACCGATTTTGTATCCAACCCCCACACTCACCCCCTGAGCTTCCATGCGGAGGCTTTCGGGATTCAGCCGGTTGTTGAATGCCGGATTTATGGTTTTGTAAGCCGATCCGCTGATGCTTAACCGATCGTTCATCTGATATGTACCCGAGGTAAATAAGGTGAAGGTGGTTAGGTTCCCTGAAAAGCTGGAAATGTTACCTTCATGGTTAAAAACAGGCATCCCGGTAAATGTAGTATTGCCTATAATGGCTCCTGCCGAAAGGCTGAACTTTTTACTGAGAGGCTGAGTGAAAGAAGGAGCTACCCAGGTGTCGAACATAGAACCGCTTCGGCCGAATGTACTGAATCCCGCTCCGCTTACCAGACTGAATCTTTCTGCTGTATTGCTACTAAACAAACTGCTACCCGGAAAAGTGTATTGCCCAAAAAGACCTGTCGCGGGGTAAAATAACTGGGAAAACGCAGCAGGTGAAATCGTTAGCAATGCGAAAAATAGAATTATTCTGTACTTCATAAGGTCAGGTGTTACAAAGAAGACTTATTGTTTCAGGGTTCCTGTTTGTGAATTTCGTTAGAAAAATTGGTCTTTGCACTCTAAAATCAAAAACTACAAATAAGTAATTGTTTGGTGACAGAAACAAAGAAAAAACGATATTCCGGAACAGGTACAATCTGAATTATTGTCAACGAAAGTATTGACAAAGTTAACCAAATTGTGCAAAAATTGTTCCGGAAAAGTTTGCTGTTGCGGCGGCTGACTAAAAAAATGTTAATCTTTACAGCAGGCGTCAGGCCAGGCATCAGAACCACTTTCTTGATCTCATGTAGATCACCATTCCAATCCCGAGTAATGCCATTCCGGCCATAACTATATGATAACCATAGTGGAAATGCAACTCCGGCATGTAGTCGAAGTTCATACCATAAATGCCGGCTATAAATGTGAGCGGAATAAAAATAGCACCTACAACAGTAAGCGTTTTCATGATTTTATTCATCTTGTTTGAAACATTGGACGAATAAAGCTCCATCAGACCGGTGCTTGTATCTCTGAAACCCTCGGTGGTGTGTATAATATTCTGAAGATGATCATGAAGGTCACTCAGGTATTTGATGGTTTTGCGGTCAATCAGTTCATTGTCATCGCGTAACAATTTTCGCACTTCGTCGCGCAGCGGATAAAAATACTTTCTGAGTAGGATAAGCTGCTTTTTAATATGCAATAACTGAATTGGTGTGATTTTGTCAGAATCTTTAAGTAGTTCTGATTCAATATTTTCAATTTCGTCTTCAATTTTTTCCAGTACCAGAAAATAATTATCAACAATTTTATCAATTAAAACATAAGCCAGGAAATCAATTCCTTTTTCACGGGCTTTGCTTATTCCGCTCAGCATTCGTGCTCTTACGGTTTCAAAAACATCGCCTTCCCTTTCCTGAAAAGAAATGAGTAATTTGTTTTTGATCAGGAAACTAATCTGCTCGGCTTCAATGCTTAACTTTTCCTCATTCCAGCGAATCATTTTCAGGCAAATGAACACGGTGTCGTCGTAGATTTCGATTTTTGGCAGCGATTCCGTGTTGAGCACATCTTCGAGCAGCAAGGCATGTATCGCGAAAGTCTTTCCTGTAAGTTCAATAGTTTCGGTATTGTTAAGTCCGCAGATATTCAGCCAGTTATTCCTGTCCTGCCGGATGTTGCTTTCTGTTTCAGCAGGGTTTAAAGGATAAACTCTGCTTATCTCGCTGCGGTTATATGAAAAAAGGTCGAGACTGGGTTCAACCTCGTTGTTGCCGGTATACACCAATGTGCCCGGAGGCAGTCCGGCTTTTTTGCGATAATTTCTTACCGATGGCGTTTTTGCCGTTTTTCCGGTTTTTCGATCAGTTCGCATTGTTTTTCAAAATAACGGTGCGGTGTGGATAAGGGATTTCAATTCCATTCTCAGAAAAGCGTTTCTTGAGAATCTCAAACAGGTCACATTTCATGGCAAAACCCTCACCTGAGTTGTTGGCCCAGGCATAAGCCCGCAGATTAACTGCCGATTCGCCAAATCCCAGCACTCTGACCACTACTTTAGGCGTTCCTTTATTAATTTCTTCGTCGCTGCGGTTGTCAATACAATTGGGGTGGTTTGCTGTTTCTTCGCGCAGAATTTCTATGGCTTTGTCAAGGTTTGATTCATAACTGATACCCAATTCAATAAAAGTGCAAACTTTTTCATCGTCAATGGTTGAGTTGATGATGGTTTGCCCGCTTATTACCGTGTTGGGGATGATGATGCGCCTGTTTTCAAAATTGTTGATAATGGTGTGTCTCAGGGTGATGTCGAGTACAGTTCCGTGATGCAACTCGCCAATCTTGATGTTGTCGCCTACCCTGAAAGGTTTAAAAATGACAATAAATATACCTGAAACAATATTCGAAAACGCTTCCTGCGATGCAAAGCCAATAATGGCTGCAAAAATTCCCGCGCCTGCAAACAGGGTAATTCCTATGGTTCTCAGTTCTGGTATGGTGTAGAATATCAGGGTAATAGCCAGCATAAAAACCACAAAACTCACTGCATTTCTTAAAAACTTATAGCGGGTTGGGTCTACCTTAAGTATATGACTCGATCGCTCAAAATAGACCTTCATCAGTTTTTGAAGTATCCTCGAAAGCAAAACAGCCAAAGTTGCTATAATTACAGCAGCGATAATATATTGTAAAATGTGCCGGTTGGCATCTGCAAATTCCGCAAAGTCAGAAAAGGGCATTTTCATGATTGTTCTTAATTACTTTTTGTAACCGAAAAATGGTGACTGGAATAATATCCTACCACAAAAGAGATAGAAATTGCAAAGATACGAACCATGGAAATAGTTTTTTGTTTTTCTCATAATTACTGATTTGCTCTTTTTGTTTTCCAGGGAATTCCTTTATATTTGTAATAAAATTTCTTTGTACCATTGCTTACTGCAGAACTGTCAAATAATTACATTTAAACCAACACTTATGAAAAGGCTATTTTTACTTTTTATTTTAGCGATCTCCCTCAATGCTTATGCTCAGAATTGGATAAGTTCCGGCGCCATCTGGCATTATGATTGGTCTGGTACGCTTCCGGCAATGGATCGCATTGAATATGTTGATGATACTTTAATTCAGGGAAAAACCTGCCAGAAGCTTATTACTTCAAGCTACATGTTCAGGCCTCCCGATGCCGGTGGGGGTATATTGAGCTATACTACAAAACGGAATTACACCTTTTTTAGTGGCGACACAGTTTACTATTTTGTGAATGATCAGTTTAAGATACTGTATTGCCTCAATGCCAATATTGGTGATGTATGGGACCTTGGGGTTGATACCAATGAGTATCTTTGTGGTAAATCATTTGTTCAGGTTACTGATATGGGAACAGATACCATAAATAATATTCCCTGTGAATGGTTGTCGGTCACTACGCTGGCCAACTCAAGTGCGGGTTTTGAAGGTAAAATCTATAAAAAATTTGGTGCGGTGGGCGGTTACCTTTTCCCAACCCCAAAAAACTGTAATCCTGACATAATTGTTGATTTTTTTGAATATAATTTCTCATGTTTCCAGGATAACAATTTTCCGCTTCATAACATTACCGGCAAGGAATGTGATTACTTGCTGAACAGCGATTACCCTGCACTACCCACTTCAGAAAATTACCTGACAATTGTTCCCAATCCGGTTGAGGATCAACTGGAACTGAGCATTTCGTCTGTTTCAGGAAGAATTGAATCGGTTGAAGTTTTTAATAGCTCCGGAAGTTTATGCGGAGTGTATAAAAGTCACATCCTGAACGTTAAGCAATTAAATTCCGGGGTTTATTATATTTTGGTAAAACTTGATCATGGACAAAAATCAGGCGGAAAATTTGTTAAACTTTAAGCTGATTTTCTGCAGTTTTAATCATCATGCCGGACTCTTCAAGTTTCAAATGCTTACAAAAACTTCTTTTTTATGCTCTCCGATAGCTCTGCTGCTCCAGCTAATGTGTTCAAACTTTTGAAGGCCCTGACAATAATTTTGTTTGTATCTGTTTCAATCAATGTTTTTAGCCAGAACGATCCGGTTGCCAGAAGCATAATTGAAAGAAGGAGGCCGTTGAATTGCTCAGAGCAGGCGCAACAGCTCGCTCTTAAAATCTCAGATTATTTCTATGCCAATGAAATTGATTCGATCGGAGTTGTTATGTCGTCTCATACAATCAAATGTGGAAGCACAGAGTGGCTGAGAAGGGTAGAAGTGCTTACATCCATCATCCGCAGGGAGAAATCAGATAGCCTGATTCTCAATTACTTTATTGATGGTCATGATAACAGATTACGAACCAGGATAGAAATGGCAAATTACGAAGACTTTGGTCTGCTGTATGACCGCCGTACTGAATATTTTGGGTATCTGCCTTTGCGAAGTGAACTGGACAGCATTATTTCGAATGTATCAAATAATCTGCTTAACGATACTGATTTAACCGCCGATGAAAGACTGGTTTTGTTGCTTTTTGGAGGAAATTTAGAACAATTCGACCTCGAAATGAAAAAGAAAAGCAAGAGTTCAGGAATCAGGGAATATGAAACTGCGCAAATAAGAATAAGAAAAGATAATATACCCACAACGGTTTTATATTCAGGAATTATTACCCCAATTGGCAATAAGAAGATTTTCAGTACATCTCCTATGCTGGGTTTGGGTCTTTCTTCTCCATTAAACAGAAATTTTGTTTTCGATGTAGTACTCAACCTCACCATCAATACAAACAACAAGCATTTCAACTACATCGCAATGGGGGATACCAACCGGGTAAAGTCGGATGTTACCGTAATGTTTGGCGCTGCTGCGGGTTTAAAACTGATCGAAAAGAAAAACCTGACGATTTTTGCAAAGTTTGGTGCCGGGTTAGTGAATGTAGATACCGGGCTGAGTGAAACAAAGCCAGGTAAAGATGAAACTAAATATTACAGTGTAAGTGCATTTCATGGGTCAGGCTCATTATCTGCCCTGGTTCCGGTTTTCAGGAAAAATTATCTTGGTTTGGAATTAAGCTGGCATTATTGCCCTTATCAGATGGATAAAAAACTTCTTACCCGTTTTGATAATCATTCAGTAAGCACTCAACTGTTCTTTCGGTTTTAGAGCTCAAAAGGAAGTTGATTCTGAATAAAAAATAAGCCCTGTAAGTTATTGTCTTACAAGGCTTATGATTCATTGTGGTCGGGGTGGCCGGTTTGAAACGACCTTTCCCGTTTTGCTATGGTGAGTACATTTCATTTCAGACTCCCAAATTTACAGATATCAAAGAATGATCTTTTTTTGCTATGCATTAATTCAATTTACTCAAAAGAGTGTTTGAAAAACATATTTTTCATAATATGACAGGGGCAAAGTTCAGATGGTTTTTACAACCATTGTCAAATTTTTCCTTCATCTATCATACCTCTGACTAAGAGCCTGGTCGTTAATTTTTTT
>JANJXJ010000070.1 GCA_024709105.1 Lentimicrobium sp.
CATAGTCTGCTTTTGACTAATAATTGAGGTATTCCTGAAACAAAATCTGCAGATACGACTTCCCTTCTCTGACAATTGAATCACTCACAGCATCGTTAAGGCTTATCTCATGAAAATGTTTGACCCGGGCATCATAAGCAAAATGGCCGGCATTGGGTGCTACCCAGCCCAAACCCTCTTCGAAGGAGTAATAGGCAAACTCGGGAGAATACGGATTAAAAAGATTTTTACTCCATTTGAATTCATAAGCATCCTCACCCAATTGCTTTAATAATGTAGTTGCCAGATCTGATTGATTGCTCAATCTGCTGATTTGTGTTCCCCTGAATTCCGGCCTGATGACTTCACCCAGAAACATCATTGGAATTTTATGATAATTCGGAGTAACAAAAGCCCAGTTGCGGTAAGAATTGTGGCTGTGATCGGCCACCAGAATGAATAATGTGTTTTTATACCAGGGTTGCTTTTTAGCCTCTCTGAAATAGTTTCCGAGGCTGCGGTCGGTATAATAGGCAGAATTTATATAAGGCTGCTCATTATCACCCCAGGTAATCACCTGTTCCATCGGCTGATCGTAAGGAGAATGGGAACTAAGGGTAAAAAGTGCTGAGAAAAATGGTTCCTTTTCTGTTTTCAGGTCGGATAGTTGCCGCGCCAGCACAAATTCATCATGAGCACCCAATTTTCCTTTAATTACTTCTTTGCCAAAGTTCTCACCTTCAACTACCCGTTTAAAACCATTATACAGGATAAATCCTTTGATGTTGCCATAAATCAGCTGGCCACCAAAATAGAATGATGTATGGTAACCGCGGTTAATAAGTTTGTGAGTTAAAGTAGGAATGCGTGCAAATTTATCGGGCTGAACCGTGACTGAAGAGATGGGATGGGCCGGAAATCCGGCAAAAATGCTTCCCATGGCCTGCTCGCTGCGGGGTCCTGTTGCCCACATGCCAGTAAATAAAATGCCTTCCTTTTCCAATTCACGAAATTCCGGAGTAATGCCAGGCTCTCCACCCAGAGACTCAATCAGATCGGCTGACCAGCTTTCAAGTATCAGTAAAACTATGTTGGGCTGCTGAGTGGTAAGAATAGAAGTAGTGGTATCTTTCTCCACAAATATCAGTTTTTCAACAGTTTGCTCTGCTTCAGCTGGCGGATAAAACTCATAAGGATTTTTACCAAGATTCCTATAGTTCTCGATGAGATTGATAAAAAGATTGAAGCCTGAATTTACAGCAGCAAGATTTAAAATGTTTTTGTTTGAATAATAGGCAGCACTCTGGTTGATGGGAATCTGCTGTACCCCGCCCCTGGCTCCAATAAACAATAAAACCGGCGTTATCAGCAAAAATAAAGTGCTGAAAATATAATTGGGTTTCACTTGAAGCAGTTTACTGAAAAACAACTTCAGATAAGTAAAATAACTGACAACTAAAATAATGATAAACAGAAAAATAAGCCCGAAAAACAAGCCCGTTGATACTGTGTCATATACTTCGGTGGGATTGGTGAGGTAAGAAAAGGCTTTGACAGGCAGTTTGGTTTTCCATTCGGGATAAATGCCTAATTCAACGGTAATCAGCAATGCAAACAAAGCAATTCCCGTGAAAGTATAAATCTGGTTAACCTTATTTATCCAGGCCGGAGAATACACCGACTGAATCAGCAACAGCAGAAAAGGGAAAAACATAAAATAGGAAGCAGTTGCCAGATCGAGCTGCAGGGCATGATAATAGGCACTGAGGGCTTCGGTGAACTTCACTCCTTCAATACGTAATAGACCTGTATTATATACCAGAAAAATTGATCGCCCCAAAGCAAAAAACAACATCCAGAAAATGAATTGTTTGAAGAAGGAACTAAGGACTTTTTGCATTGATATAGTATTAGTAGCACGAAAAGTTTGCAAATTTACGGAACTTTATAATAAGGGTGATAAAATGTCGGATGTTGAATAATGGCCAAAGATGAGAATTGAGTATAGCGGAATTGCAAATTCCGCTTAGCGGGGGTGGAATTACAAATTCCGCTTGGCAAGGTTTATATGAAAAGACAGAGGCGGAATTACAAATTCCGCCTGGCGGAGATGTTGAATTATGGACAAAAATGAGAATTAAATAAAGCGGAATTACAAATTCCGCTTAGCAGAGTTTTGTATGAATAGAGAGAGGCGGAATTACAAATTCCGCTTAGCATTAGTTTGTATGAAGGGATAGAGGCGGAATTGCAAATTCCGCATAGCAGAGTGGAGAAAAATTAAAAATTCCGCTTGGCGAAGGTGCCTTTAAATCGCGCTTGCTGCGAAAGTCTTTTTCCCGTATTCTTGTATCACATTTGATATTCCTTTAACACAAACAATCAACAGTTTGGCTAAATTTGCAAAAAAATCTGCTTTTGTATGAAGGGTTTGTCGGATTGGCTGAGTGTAAAACCTGGTATTTTCTTTCTGTTGATTCTGTTAATGCTTCCTTTTGCATTTCTGCTCAATATTGACCTGATGCCGCTTATTTCGGATGAGCCAACCCGGGCCATTGTTACCCTCGAAATGATTTTATCTGGCAATTACATTACACCTACTATAAACGGTGAGTTTTACTATAATAAACCACCCCTGTTCAACTGGCTGCTCGCCGGATTTACTTTTATTACCGGCCGTGAAAACGAATTTACCTTCAGAATTCCTACTGTGATTTCGCTTATGCTGATGGGGCTGGCCATTTACAGGTTCTCGCTCAAATCGCTGGGGAAGTATCAGGCTCTGATTGCCGGGCTGATGTGGATAACTTCTGCCAGAATTCTTTTCTGGGATTCTTTTCAGGGATTGATTGACATTACATACTCCCTGGTAACATTCACTTCATTTACTCTTCTCTATCATCTGTCGCAGAAACAGAGGTGGCTGGCTTTATTTGTAAGTACATACTTACTCACGGCTGCAGGATATCTGATGAAAGGCCTGCCTTCCATTGCTTTTCAGGGAATTAGCCTGCTGGTTTGGCTGAGCTATGATAAAAACTTCAGGAAACTGCTGAGCTGGCAACATCTGGCAGGTATTTTTGCATTTTTGCTGGTAACCGGGATCTATTATTTTGCCTATCTGCAATCCAACACTCTTCAGGATGTTTTTTCCACCTTGTTTGATCAGTCGAACCGCCTCAACGATAAAGGCGGAACCATAACAAGCTGGATTTTGCACCTTTTTACCTTCCCGCTCGAAATGAGCTATGAGTTTGCACCCTGGACCCTGATTGCCATTTTGCTGTTGTTTCGTCCGCTGCGCAAAGCCTTGTTTAACGATAAACTTATTACCTTCAGTGCATTAATGTTTATCAGCAATATAGTGATATACTGGGTTTCGGCCGATATGCGCCCGCGCTATCTCTTTATGCTGTTTCCGCTGCTGTTTATTATCCTGAACAAAGCCTGGATGGTGGCTTCGGAACATACACCTAAAGTCAGAAATATTATTTCCATGATTTTTCAGGTGCTTATGTATGCCGGCGCGCTTTCATTACTGGTGTACCTGTTTTGGGATGAAACCAGGCACCTGTCCGGGGTTCTGCCGGTTGTAATAGTACTTTTTCTTTTATCCTCTTTTGTGGCCATACTTGGGTTGTACATGAAGAATCAGCGCCTGATGCTGCTGATTATAATTATGCTTGCCGTTCGCATTGGCTTTAACGCATTCAATCTGCCTGCACGATACAATTCCTATCCCGATGCAGGATATCGTTCAGGTGAAATTGCAGCGGGTAAAATTATCGGGCAGACCCCGGCTTTTGTACTTGGAGACACCCCTTTTAACCACGATGCATCCTTTTACATTTCACGCGAAAGCCGGCAGATTATAAAAAGAACTCATGAAATTAGCGATAAAGCGGCCTATTATATCACTGATGCCAAAAATCTGGCTAATTTTGCAGGCGGACCCGAAAATTACGTTGTCCTTCACACTTTTACAATCAAACTGCTGGAAACAGAGCTTTTCCTGATTAAGCTGAATCTATGAGCAACCTCAAGCTGTCCATCATTATTTGTGTTTATAATGAGGAACCCAACATCAAACCCCTCAACAAATGGATCAACGAATCAATAAAAGATATTGATTATGAGATTATTTATGTTGATGATGGATCAACCGACCGTACCCGGCAGGAAATCATTGCCTTAAACGATCCCAGGGTGGTGATGGTGGAATTCAGGAAGAATTACGGTCAAAGTTCTGCCTTGTACGCAGGTATTGAACAGGCCCGGGGCGAATACATTGTTACCATGGATGGCGATTTGCAGAACGATCCCAGCGATGTTCCCATGATGCTCAAACTTGCTGAAGATGAGGGCTGGGATCTGGTGGCAGGCATCCGCAAAAACAGACAGGACGGTGTATTTTTGCGCAAGCTTCCGAGCAAAATTGCCAACTCAATCATCAGAAACAGTACCGGTGTGCACATCAAGGATTACGGCTGTACCCTGAAAGTATTCAAAAGCGACCTGGCCAAAAACATTGGACTGTACGGCGAACTGCACCGGTTTATTCCTGTGCTTGCCAGCCTTGAGGGTGCCACCATTACACAGGTAGATGTTAAACATCATGCGCGCGAATTTGGCAAATCAAAATACGGCATCAACCGTACTTTTAAGGTGGTGAGCGACCTGCTGCTGATGTTGTTCTTCAAGAAATATATGGGTAAACCTATGCATTTGTTTGGCGGTATTGGGGTGTTGTTTTTTATTATTGGTTCGCTGATCAATACCTGGTTCCTTATTCAGAAGCTTATGGGACACGACATCTGGGGCAAGCCCATGCTGCTGCTCGGAATACTGATGCTTATTGCCGGAATTCAGCTTGTTACCGTGGGTATTATGTCGGAGTTGCTGATGCGCACCTACTACGAATCGCAGCAAAAGAGGCCATATAAAGTACGTAAGGTTCACACTTTCAATGATTAAACTGCCCGGATACGTTAAGGCGCTGCTTAAAATTGCCCTTTCGGCAGCTGCGCTTTGGTACGTTTTTTCTAAAATTGATCTGGCTGAAGTAATTTCCATCTTTAAAAGTGTAAATTATTTCTGGCTGCTGGCTGCTACGCTGCTATTTGTTGTTTCAAAGCTGCTTTCTTCGCTAAGGCTGAACGTTTTCTTCAGAAATATCAATTGCGGACTGACTGAAAAAAGTAATCTCAGGCTCTATTTGCTGGGCATGTATTACAATTTGTTTCTGCCGGGCGGCATCGGCGGCGACGGCTACAAGGTTTACCTGCTTAATAAAAAATATCAGGTTAAGGTAAAGAAACTTTTTCAGGCGGTGCTGCTCGACCGGGTGAATGGTGTGCTGGCTTTGTTTGTACTTGCGATGCTGCTTACTCCATTTATCTCAGTTCCTGAAATTTATAAATACATTGGCATTGCCCTGGTACCTGTTGCCATCGTATTTTATTATGCAGGCATTCGTTTCTTTTTCAGGGATTTCAGCCCGGGGCTTCACACCACCAACCTTTATTCGCTGGGAGTGCAGCTGGCACAACTTATTTCGGCATGGTTTATTCTTATGGCCAACCACAGCCACGACCAGGCCCTCTCCTATTTGTTCCTTTTTCTGGTATCAAGTATTGTAGCTACACTGCCTTTTACCATTGGTGGTATCGGTTCGCGCGAAATTACCTTTTTGTTCGGTGCTGAAATCATGCATCTGGATATTCACCTGTCTATAGCCCTGAGTTTATTATTTTATGTGATTACTGCTTTTGTTTCGCTTTTTGGCATATATTACAGCCTGAATGAAAAAGCGCTGAATCTTCAGCATGAAATCAGTTAAAGCATTGTAATACAATTATTATGAAAAAGTTCATGATTACCGGAGTAGCCGGTTTTATTGGTTCAAACTTAGCCGCCACGCTTTTAAAGAATGGCCATGCTGTTACCGGAATTGACAATTTTGATACTTTTTACGATCCGGCTATCAAAAGAAAAGTGGTTGGAAGATTAAAGGAACACCCTGCATTTTCGATCACCGAGGGCGATATTCGCGACCGCAAGGCGTTAGATGACTTTCTGGCTGCCGAAAAACCCGATGTGGTGATTCACCTGGCTGCCCGCGCCGGAGTGAGGCCATCCATTGAGCAGCCTGAACTGTATTACGATGTAAATGTAACCGGAACGCTGGTTTTGCTCGAAGCCATGCGTGCAGCTGGAATCAAGGATATGCTTTTTGCCTCATCTTCATCGGTTTACGGAAACAATAAAAAAGTTCCTTTCAGCGAAACCGATGCAGTTGATAACCCCATTTCACCATATGCCGCCACCAAAAAAACCGGCGAGCTGCTTTGTTATACCTACCATCATCTTTACGACTTCAACATTTTCTGTCTCAGGTTTTTCACCGTTTATGGTCCCGGACAACGCCCCGAAATGGCCATACAGCAGTTTGGCCGCAAAATTACCGAAGGCACTCCCATTACCCTGTTTGGCGATGGCACTACCAGAAGGGACTACACCTTTATCGAAGATATTGTTGCCGGCATAATGGCTTCGGCCGAAAAGCTTAAAGGTTACGAAATCCTCAATCTCGGCAACAGCGATACTATTTCGCTTATTGATCTGGTGCGTGGCATTGAAGAAACCCTCAACAAAAAGGCCATTATCGAATGGAAACCCATGCAGCCCGGTGATGTGGAAATTACCTTTGCCGACATCAGCAAAGCTAAAAAACTGCTTGGATACTCACCGGACTACCCTGTTAAGAAAGGTTTGAAAAGGATGTTTAGTGAACAAAGCGGAGAGAATTTCTAATTTCTAATTTCTAATGTCTAATGTCTAAAGGGTTTCATATTAAGCTCTTAGACTGTTGACTTCAGACCTCCGATCTCTGACCTCTCTCGTTATCGCTTCGCGCTCCCGAGACAAGCGACCTCTCTCGTTATCGCTGCGCGCTCCCGAGACTAGTGACTTCTGTTCCGATAGCTATCGGAATCTGACCTCTGACTTCCGACCACCGACCACCGATCTCCGACTTCTAATGTCTAATGGGTTTCATATTAAGCAATAGACTGTTGACTTCAGACCTCCGACCTCTGCCCTCTCTCGTTATCGCTGCGCACTCTTATGTCGTCAGGCATTGTTTTTCGCCAAAATGCCTGCGAATAATTTCGTAGAGTTCACTCTTTTTGATAGGTTTTGCAAGATAACCATTACAACCACAAGCCAATGATTTCTCTCTTTCTCCGGCCATACCATAAGCGGTTTGAGCAATTATAACAACCCTGGAATTAAACTCTCTGATTTGCTGTGTAGCTTCATATCCGTCGAGTTCCGGAATCTGAATATCCATGAGAATAAGGTCAATATCAGGGTTTTCCAGGCTGGCTTTCACTGCATCCGACCCGTTTTTTACTACGATTATTTCTTTACTGCATTTTCTTAAAATGATGTCAATTAATTTTTCAGATACTTCATCGTCTTCAACAACCAATATTTTTAATTTTTGAATACCATCATTAAATACTGATTCTGATCCTTTTTTGAATGCCGGCCTGTTTTGTAAAATGGTTTTGAATGGCAATGTAAAAAAGAAAACGGAACCTGCTCCGGCCTCACTTTCTACCCACATCTTACCACCAAGCATTTCAACGTATGCTTTTGATATGGCCAAACCCAGTCCGGCACCCTGATAAGCCATCTTATCTGAAATATCAGCCTGTATAAAACGCTCAAATATAGCAGCCTGCCTCTCTTCAGGGATTCCTATGCCGGTATCTTTAACAAAGAATTGTATTTCTTTAGGTGCTTTTTCCATATCCACAGTATAACCAAATTCTATTGAGCCGGATTTGGTATACTTCAAAGCATTTTTAACAAGGTTGGTGAGAATGGCATACAACTTTTCAGCATCGGTTTCAATGATTGCACTTTCTGCTGCCAGTGAATTGTGACAGGATAGCAGCAGGTTTCTGGATTCGGCTTCCGGTTTAAAAAATTTGTAAACATCAATTATTTGTTCGTTAATGCAGGTTTTTTTAATATCAATATTCATCAGACCGGCTTCGATTTTTGAAATATCAACTATATTGTTGATGATATTTAACAATCTTTGACCGCTTTTTTCAATGATTTTAATGTACTCATTCTGCATTTCGCCGGTCAGGCCGGGGTTCTTGAGTAAATCAGCAAATCCCAATATGCCATTCATAGGGGTTCTTATTTCATGGCTCATATTTGCCAGGAAAGCAGATTTGAGGCGATCGGCTTCTTCAGCCTTTTCTTTGGCAAATAAAAGATCCTGCTGAGTTTTTTTCTGCTCATCTATGTCAAACAGAGCCCCAAGTAATTGAATTGGTTTGTTGTTTTCATTGGCTTTAAATACTGTGACAAAATGACTCATCCATTTCCATGAATCTCTGTATTTTATCCTCAATTCTGTGTTAAAC
>JANJXJ010000128.1 GCA_024709105.1 Lentimicrobium sp.
GGGAAATCTTTGAATTATGGAATAGAAACATTATTTTTGTAGTCTATAATTATTTAAAATGAAATTTGTCGACAGATTAGAAGAGCAAAAGCGGCTTTCATCAGCACTGGATGGAAAAACCCCGTCGTTTGTCGTGGTATATGGTCGCCGTCGTTTAGGAAAATCAACCTTGCTAAAAAAGGTACTTTCTCAAGCTGATGTCTATTACATGGCAGACCAGACTGAACGTTCGCATCAGATTGAACTGCTGGCTAAAGAAATCGGACTCCGGATCGAGGGATTCGGGCAGCTGATTTATCCCGATTGGAATGCCCTTTTCGAGGCGCTCAATTTTCGTACCCGGGAGAGATTTACACTCTGTATAGATGAATTTCCCTATCTGGTAAAAAGTTCGCCGGAATTGCCGGCAATTCTCCAAAAACTGATTGATGCAAAATCGCTCAGTTACAACATTATTTTATGCGGATCGTCGCAACAGTTGATGCAGGGTCTGGTACTTGATGCAACATCTCCGCTTTATGGCCGTGCCAACCAGATTTTGAAACTATCGCCAATTCCGGTCAAATATTTCCAGGAAGTCATGGATTGTTCAGCACAAGAAGCTATTGAAGAATACGCTGTTTGGGGTGGGGTACCCCGATATTGGGAAATTCGTCAGCAAAGCGATTCACTCAAAGAAGCCATCGAATACAATATACTGAATGCACAAGGACTGCTTTTCGATGAGCCTTATCGTTTATTAATTGACGATATGCGTGATATTGTGCAGGCATCAACCTTACTTTCATTTATAGGCAATGGTGTAAACCGGATTTCGGAAATTGCAGCAAGAACAAACAAACCAGCAACAAGTCTTTCTGGCCCGCTGGATAAACTAATTACACTGGGGTACATCCAGCGCGAAATTCCGTTTGGAGATAGCACCCGAAACAGCAAAAAGGGACTATACAAAATATCCGATCCTTATATGGATTTTTATTTCAGGTTTGTTGTGCCCAACCGCTCTTTGATAGAATTGGGCCGCACAGATACTGTAATGGAAGAGGTTGCTGGCCGGTTCAATAAATATGTGTCGTGGCATTGGGAGAATCTTTGCCGCAAGGCAATCAGCGGACAAGTACTGATGGGTAAGCGCTATGGGCTGGCTTCACGTTGGTGGGGAAATGTATCCCGCGATGAACATATGGAAATTGATGTTATTGCCGGATCAACTGATGGTAAGAGTTTACTCATTGGGGAATGCAAGTGGTCGGAGATTGAAAATACCCGCCATCTGCTCCAACAATTAACCGAAAAAGCAAAAAAATTACCTTTTGCAGCAAATAAAGAAATTGTGCCTGTTTTGTTTTTAAAAAATAATAAAAAATCAGAAGAACATATTCTGCAACCAACCCAGGTTATTGAAATGTTATAAATGGAAAATGAATTCATTAGCGCTCAAGCTTCTTGAATTTTTGTCCCAAAACTTCGGGATTAAATCCTTGAATCTTTGAATCTTTGAATTTTTGAGTCCTTGAATCCTTTATTTTTAAGTTTTTGTAAAGGTTTATTATTGCCTGTTGAGAATTTAAATTTGTATCCGTATCTTCGTCAAAAAAAAACTTAATAATGATTAAAAAGCTTTACAATCAATACCTCACCCTGGCATCGGGCCGTTACGGTTCTCTGGTGGATGTAGCCATTTTTTCAATCATCATTATCGTTTTCCATTATTTATGGTGGAATATATTGGGTTTTTTCAGGGCTACCGACTTTTTTAACGATGTTGCCGGCTGGCTGGCTACTCAGGTATACCATGCTTCCTACTGGATCAATATTCATTTACTGGGCATGACCATCAATCCCGACGATGCCACCAATACCCTGCTTTTCCCGGAAATTAACGGATATATTACTGTAAATGAAAGCTGCTCAGGGTTTAAACAAATGTACCAGATCCTGTTCTTGTTTTTGCTCTTCCGCGGACCCTGGAAACACAAGCTGTGGTATATCCCCGCTTCATGGGGCATAATGTTCCTGGTTAACATACTGCGTATCGTATTGTTGTCGGTAGTATTGGTAAACTGGCCTTCTCAGTGGGATTTTTTCCATATGTGGGTGATGCGTCCGTTTTACTACGTGGTCATTTTTATTCAATGGGTAGTCTGGGTTGAATATTTTGCCGGAAAAAGCAAGAAACCCGTTTGATTTGTTCAAGTCCGGCAACCATCAGGCAAAGGTTAACATTACATTTCATTAAACCCGCACGGAGCAATGCTTCATGCCCGAAACATCAGTATCTATGCTCAATAAGTTTTTTAGTCTCCGACCCTGGATCAGGATATTAATCATGCTTGTATATCTGGTTATAGTTACACTTTTGTCGCTGTTGCCCACCTCCAACCTGCCAAACATACCTTTTATCAACGGGCAGGACAAAGCTGTGCATGTTACCATGTATCTGGGACTGGCGTTTCTGGCAAGCTGGAGCCTCGACACCCATGGCCGGAAAAAACCTTCGGTGCCGCTTATGCTTGCAGGTGTGGCAGGCTGGGGTGTGCTTATGGAGGTGCTGCAGCACCTGATGACCAATGGCCGCGGTCTTGAGTTCACCGACATGATCGCCAACCTTGCCGGAGCAACTGCAGGAATGTTTTTGTACATACACCTTCACAGGCTCAGAAAAGTTGCCGCCAGATAGGGGAGGATTTTTGGAAACGAATCTAATAATGCCCTTCATTCTTTACTGGCTGTTAAGAAACGAATAGGCTATACAGTAAAAAGATGCGCCGGAAGGCATGGGAGTTGTTTTCCGATCAGGGGATATGTTATTTGCCCGGGAACTGTTTTAAATATCCATGAAAATCCGTCACATCCGCGTTAGCCCCCAGCCGATGGCGGAGTGGCAACCGTGTCCCGGCCTTAGACGAGATCTGTGTTCCATATCGGGAATTTGCTTTTTACGCTACGCCCCTCCGGGGCTACTTTGAATTTTTGAATTTTTGAATCTTTTAATCTCTTCGCACCTCATCCCCCCGCTTTCGCTGCGCTACTGCAGCGCCCCTCCGGCGCGCCCCGCAGGATGCGGTGGGGCTATTACATCAAACACCTCCCAATGGTCGGGATGCATGTGAAACTTCTACGAATCCTATTAGGTCCGTTACTCGCTTGCAGGACCTGTTTTGCAACAGCTATAAGGTAATTGGAGGTAAATAATTCAACCGTTCTATTTTTAGCACAATAAAATATTTGATATTTGCACAATAAAACATCTAAAAAATGCACAATAAAACATCTGAAAATTGCACAATGAGGAAAATATTGTTATTTTCGCATCAAAGTTAATTTACAATTTATGAGTTACATAAGAAGAATAATAGAGGACGATTTAACAGAAAAATTGTTTGCCTCGGGTGCAGTGCTCATAAAAGGGCCGAAATCGTGCGGGAAAACAGAAACTGCCAAACAATTTGCAAAAAGCATATTGGAAATGGACAGAGACAGACAAGTTCCGGTTATTATGGCAACCAATCCCCAACTTTTATTGGCAGGTGAAACGCCAAGGCTAATTGATGAATGGCAGGAACAGCCCGAAATCTGGAATTATATCAGGCACGAAGTGGATGATCGCAAAGCAAAAGGCCAGTTTATACTAACCGGATCGTCCAATCCGAATGATAATGTTAAGCTGCATAGCGGTGCAGGTCGCTTTACAGTAGTGCAAATGGACACAATGTCCTGGCAGGAATCAGGATATTCAAGTGGCTCAATCAGGCTTTCGGATTTACTGGAAGGGTCTGCAACTGATTTTTACGAACCAGGAACATCACTCGAATTCATTATAGATAAAATACTGAAAGGCGGGTGGCCGGCTCTGCTGAATGAAAGCCAGAGAAATGCCATTACAATGAACAGCAGCTATGTTGATTTATTATGTGAAGTTGATATGAGCAGGGCTTCAGCGGTTAAACGTGACCCTTTAAAAGTGCGTAGTTTATTACGTTCACTGGCAAGAAACACAGCTACACTGGTTGATAATAAAACATTGGAACAAGATGTGAAAACGTCCGAAAGAAACGATTTGTCCCGGAATACAATAACAGAATACCTTGATGCACTGTCGCGCTTAATGATTTTGTATGAACAACCTGCTTTTAATCTGCATATCCGCTCTTCAGCCTCGCTTCGTAAATCACCCAAAAGACATTTGTGCGATACATCTCTGGCAACTGCAGCATTGGGATTAGATTCAGAATCGCTGCTCAGGGATATAAAATATTCAGGTTTCCTTTTTGAGACACTTGCAATACACGAGTTAAATGTTTATGCCAAAGCAAATGACGCAAATGTATTTCATTATTGTGATTCGTATGGCCTGGAGGTTGACGCTATTGTGCAGAAACGAAATGGCAATTATGCCGCGTTTGAAATAAAACTCGGGGTTGGGTATATCAACGAAGCTGCTGAAAATCTAAAGAAATTTCAGAAAAATATTGATACATCCAGAATGGATTTGCCAAAATCATTAAACATTATTACCGGCACAGGCTTTAGCCATCGCCGGCCCGATGGGATAAATGTGATTTCATTGGCATCATTGGGCAAATAGTCAGAAATGAGCAACGATACCCTGTGCATTGATGATGAGACTGCCGAATCCTACTTCGGGGCGCCCCTCCGGCGCGCCCCGCAGGATGCGGTGGGGCTGTTACATCAAACACCTCCGATTGCCTGGGATGCAATTGAAGCAATTTGACGGACACTGTAAAATACACTGTGAAACTCTGTGTTAAACTCTGTGAAACACTGTGAAACACTTAATCCGTTTTCCCGTTTGTGGGATCAGTTACGCGCCAGCGAACAGAGAAAAAATCCGTGAAAATCTGTCGCATCTGAGGAATCTGTGTTCAATAAAAATAGTACTTGAATCTTTGAATCGGCCGTAGGCGAGCCCCGCAGTAGTGCAGCGAAAGCGGGGGAGTCAACCGAAGCAATCATTGAATTTTTGAATTTTTGTCCCGAAACTTCGGGATTGAATCTTTGCGTAGCGGCAGAACCCCCGCCAACGGCGGCGGTAGCGTAGTCCCGCCCACTTTGGCGGGAAATCCTTGAATCTTTGAATTTTTGCGAAACGGCAGAACCCCCGCCTACGGCGGCGGTAGTGGAGTCCCGCCTTTTCGGCGGGAAATTTTTGAATTGAATTACGATTATGCCGGCATCCGGTTCCTGTTTTTCGAAAAAAGATTTCATTTTTTGAACAAAAATATTATTTTTGTAAATCATAATAGATGAATTGCTAACTAACGAGCACTTTGTATATGACAATAGATGAAATTTTGGGTTATCGCCCTTTTATTCGTCGTCCGGTATATTCCGAGCGCGTTAAACCTTTTATGAGGAAACAGATAATAAAGGTAATAACCGGTCAGCGCAGGGTTGGAAAAAGTTTTATTCTTTTTCAGTTGATTCATGATATTCTTGAAGCGGCACCTGATTCCAATATAATTTACCTGAACAAGGAGTTAAAACAATATGATTATATCAACAGTGATGATGAACTGTACCGCTATGTAAAAGATAATCTTAAAGCCGGGGCTGCCAATTTTTTATTTGTGGATGAGGTGCAGGATATACAAGGCTGGGAAAAATCCTTTCGCAGTTTACTCGCAGAAAATTGTTGCGATATATATTGTAGTGGCAGCAATGCAAATATGCTTTCGGGAGAGCTGGCCACTTTTTTAGCCGGACGTTATATTGAAATCAAGGTGCATTCGCTTGGTTATAAAGAATTTATGAGTTTTTTTGGCCTTGAAAACAATGTAACAACGCTCAATGCCTACCTGTCAATGGGAGGTATGCCGTATCTGAAGATTATTGGACTGGAAGAATATGCAGTTTATGAATACCTGAGAAATGTTTATTCAACCATTCTTTTAAAAGATGTTGTTGCTCGTGAAGGAATAAGGAATGTACGGTTTCTCGAAAATCTCACTTTATTTCTGGCTGACAATGTTGGGAGCATATTTTCGGCAAACAATATAGCTAAATACCTTAAGTCGCAGCGTGATGCAGTTACCACCCAGGCAGTTTTAAATTATTTGAGACCATTGGCTGCTGCATATTTTATTCACAAAGTACCCCGTTTTGATATTGCTGGTTTGCGGTTTTTTGAAGTGGGAGAGAAGTATTATTTTGAAGATATTGGATTGCGCAATGCTATAAGAGGCTATGATAAACGAAAAGATGTCGGGAAATTGATGGAGAATGCTGTATTTCTTCACTTGATACAACAAGGATACACTGTTTTTACCGGACAGACAGGTAATTATGAAATAGATTTCGTTGCTCAAAAAGCAGGCATAACAGTATATGTTCAGGTTTGTTATTTACTGGCCGATGAAAACACAGTTAACCGGGAGTTTGGGAATTTACTTAAAATAGATGATAATTACCGTAAATATGTGGTTACCATGGATGAAGTAAACTCGGGTACAAGTTATCAGGGTATAGAACAAGTTCATCTAAAAGATTTTCTTGCTGGTAGTTTATAACATGATGCGAAATCCTTGGCATGATAGTTTATAGTCAGGAGTCGCATTGCAGATTCCGATGGCTAAAGCAACAGAGGTCGCTTGTCCCGGGCGCGCGCAGCGATAATGAGAGAAATCTTGCGCTTACCATTTAAAATCCAGCACATTAGAAATTATGCTTTTGACATTAGAAATTTCAGAACGTCAATTCCTGAATTTGGTTGACCGTTTTTAACCTTTCTGAATACTCAGGATGCATGTGAAACACTCCTGAATACTCGGGACATTTGTGAGAGACACTCCCGAATTCTCGGGATGCATGTGAAACTCTGTGTCAAACTCTGTGAAACACTGTGTCCAACACTCCCGAATTCTCGGGATGCATGTGAAACACTGTGAAACACTTAATCCGTTTTCCCGTTTGTGGGATCAGTAACGCGCCAGCGAACAGAGAAAAAATCCGTGAAAATCCGTCGCATCCGCGTTAGCCCCGCCAACGGCGGTGGTGTAACCGTGTCTCGGCCTTAGACGAGATCTGTGTTCCATATCAGGAATTTGTTTTTTACGCTGCGCCCCTCCGGGGCTGTTCCTCGTTTACACATCATATTTTCTACCAATATAGCGCCCCTCCGGCGCGCCCCG
>JANJXJ010000129.1 GCA_024709105.1 Lentimicrobium sp.
ATCAACAAATACAAACAAACCTTCGACAAGGCACTTATCAATCAGATGGCAAGACAAATCAAGAAGAAAACAGGCATTGAAACCGATTTGTCTGACCTTAAGTTTTTGCAAACCATTATGCTTGATTATGAGCATTATGCCCTTAAGGATAAGTCGCTGATGTAACAACTAAACAATATTGATCAGTCTGGCATAAAACATCATTTATTTTATGCAGGCTGCAAAAACCCTTGATTCTCCTTTCCTTTGTAAAAACCTGCAATTACAGGCTTAAAACTCTGAATTCAGTTCTTCTGTTACGCTGCCGTCCTTCGGCTGAATCGTTATCCGATACCGGTTTTGACTGCCCGAATCCGTTGGCTCTGAGCCGGTTTTGGTCAATGCCGTTTTCAATCAAATAGTTTTTTACAACATTTGCCCTTTCAATTGATAATTGAAGATTGCCATCGGCTGTGCCTGTATTGTCGGTGTGACCGCTGATCTCTATGATCATGCCCGGATATTTTTTTAAAGTCACCAGCAGCAATTGCAGTTCAGCAATGCTGGTCTCAGAAAGCCTGGATTTTCCAGTTTCAAAGAATATATTATTCATGGTGACCATAGCTCCCGTTTCAACAGGAGACAAACTTATGGCCGGCAATGATACTGAGGTGCTTCCCGGTGCAGAAAGGTCGGCAAATGCACTACCAAAGAAGTAGCCGTCTTTTTCAGCGGTAAGAGCATATTTTCTGCCGTTTGGAACATAAAACCTGTACCTGCCGGTATTTGGGTTGATTCGGCCAGTTCTGAAGATGGCAGAAGTTTCAATATCTCTGGCTGTAATCTGCGCATCAACTGGTCTGCTGGTGGCCGGGTCGTTTATAACTCCATAAACCGAAGCCATGCTTGCCGACGCAAGGCTGCTGGTAAAAAGGGCTTCATAAATTACAGAAGAGCCATTGTCTCTGTTCGAAATAAACCATGCCTGTTTGCCTTCGGGGTGGATTACAAAGGAAATCTCTCTTCCGGTTGTGTTAATGCTATTTCCGGCCTTTTTGCGCGATGACCAGCTGTTTCCGTCAAAAACAGTATAGAAAATATCGTAGTTTAAGCCATCGTCGGTTGAAGTAAAAAAGAGAGTTCTGCTGTCAGAAGCAAAATAAGGCGACAGATTTATAGCTCCTTTATTTACCTGTAATCCCATATTGTATGCTGGTTTCCAGTTCCCGTTTTCATCCGATTCCGAAACCCATAGTTGTGAATCTCCGGCATTCAAATTCCGGGAAGATGAGAAAACCAGAAACCTTCCGTCAGGCGAAATTGCAGGATCGTAGTCGTTTCCGGCAGAGTTTACATTTTTACCAGCGTTTTGCGGCAATGACCACTGTTTCCCATCAAAAACCGAGAACATTACCTCATAAGAAGAATTGCCCGTGATATCTTTGGCCAGATATTGATGAAATACTGCCATATCTTCGGTTGAGTTGAACATCACCCTGCCAATAGTGATATTATTTCCGGGCCACATTTCATAAAGTTCCGGCTTTGCCCATCCCGACTGACCTTTCCGGCTGCGATAAAGGTGGCTAACTTCTTTTCCGTTGGTCGTTCTTTCGTCGTGCATGAAGTACAGGTAATTTCCATCGGGCGACAAAGTGAGATAATAAGGTTCATACCCGGAAAAATATGAATTATTCAGCTTAAACACTTTTTCTGTTCCTTGATCAGAAACACCTTTTTTATAAAAACCAACATCAGTGATGCCTGCTTCTATGGTATTGCCAGTATAGGAATCAACTATGGTTAACTGAATCCATTCAGTTTCATATTCTGGCAGACTGAACCATTGGGGTGTCTTAACATCGGAAAGGTTTATTGTTTTCTCGCTTCCATTCGAATATGTTACCAGCAATTGTCTTACCCTGCTGTTGTAACTCCATAATTGATCACTTTTCACCCATCCGTTTACAATTGCAACTGAATCTAACTTCACCGGTTGCTCAAACTCAAACTTTATCCATTGCCCTTTGTTTGTTTTATCGGTTCGTTGGGGGAACCATGCCGTAGCAGCATCATTGTCAATGGTATGCTCGGGGTAATAGGTTGAACGATCTGCCGGATATACCGATGAGGCAGTGACACGTATGGGCTTAACCGGATGCAGGTTGCTGAAGTATCCTGTTTTTTTTGCACTCCAGTTCGAAACATTCCCCTGCCAGGTAAAAGTGCCTGTAATGGAGTTCCCGATTATTGTCCCCTGGTAGTATTGATTTCCGATGGGCCTGTAAAATTTTATCGAATTGCCGTTTATCTCGATCTTGTTAATTTCTTCAAGTTGCCGGTGCTGATCAAAAAATATCTTGCCTGTATATCCGGTTTTTGTCATAGTATATTCAAAATATCCTGTCCATTTCCCGGTTTGGTTAACAATGAGAATCTCCCATCTGCTTGTTTCTGAATTTCCTGCCGGTAATAATCCCCTTGTATTTTGGCTGTAAAGAGAAATACTAAGCATCATTAGCATAACCAAGGTACTTAAAAAGGAGTTTTTTTTAATTTTCTTCATTGTGGTTGATTTTGTTTTGCAATTGAAAAAATCAGGAAACAGTATTGATCCATCTGCTATGGAATGTGTACTCATTTTTAAGGGCTGGGCTGCAGCTCAACTGATTTTTGTCGCCAAAATATTGATAATCTATTATTTCAATATTAAGTAAACATTAATTGTTTGTTTTGTAACATTCATTAATTTATCAGGATGTTGGTAAAGTTAAGAAACAGTTAATCACCAAAACCTTTGAACATATTCACATTTCTGCATGTTAAATTTTGTGATTTAATTAATTCCCTTGTTGGAAAACTATGATGATTGGCTTTTGAATTTCAAATATTCATCTTAAAATCTGAGTGTTATGAATAAATTACTTAGTTTCCTGTTTCTTTTCTTTTCAATGTTTATTTACAATACCGGATTTGCTCAATCCGGCAGCACACCGGTAGATTGCAGCAAGTTGCTTACACCTGCCATGGTTGAAG
>JANJXJ010000156.1 GCA_024709105.1 Lentimicrobium sp.
CAGATTTGGCGGATGTAACAAGTCTTCACGGATTGTTAAAACTGAACGCTGATTCAGCTGATATGCCACATTGCAGTCTTCCCGCTTAAACTAATCCTTGTGATGTTTCTTTTTCTCCTTTTTCAGCTGTGCAATGTACTCATTTGGGGTAAGACCGGTGTATTGCCTGAAGATTCTGTAAAATGAAGTATAGGAATTAAAGCCTGCTGCAGCCACCATTTCGTTTATAATAACCGCTTCCTCATCTGCCAGAGCTTTTTCCATAATCCGGCGCACTTCATCAATTCTGTATCGGTTGATTAATCCTCTGAAATTGGTGCCTGAATACTCTGCGATGGCTTCGTAAAGATACTTTTTGTTGGTTCCCAGCCTGTTTTGTAAAGTCTTGGAATTCAATTCCGGCTGCAGGTACAACTTTTCCTGTTCAATCAGATTCAACAAACGGCTGTATAGCTCAAAGTTCCGGCGTTTCTGATCTTCTGCCGGCAAGTTATCCTCATCCGGAATATGCGGCAATTCATCTTCATCATTTATGGAAGGTGCAATATCGAATCTCGACCTGGCAATCTGCAATTGCAGGTCCAGCTCTCTGTTTTTGTGATATAATCTGTTGCGGTAGCGCGAAACCCGGATGAGAAAAACAAACAATACACCGGCCAGCAGCAAAATAAAAACCGCACCAATGACCAGGTTCGACAAAATTCGTTTTACATCGCTGAGTTCCAATTCCTTTTGAAGAATTACAAGGTTCTTTTTGTGAGTTTCATTCTCAACCAGCAATTGATTGAGTGCTGCTACCTGATTTTCGGTAAAAACCTGCCTTTGCTGTGCTGTGTATGACTCCAGCCAGTTCAAAGCTTCGATGTACTTCTTTTGTCCGCGGGTGGTAACATACAACATAGAATCCACCCTCATCTGAAGTGCGGGATAAGGCTGTTTTGCCAGCGCCTCACGGGCCTGCATCAGATAATTATATGAAGTGGTCAGATCTCCGGTGGTCAATGCCTGCTGCCCGAGTTGCGACAGGCTTATGGCAACACGCAACCTGTTGTTACTGCCTTTGGCGGCCTCCAGTGACTTCAGCTGATAATCCTTCCACAGTTTTTCATCCCCTTTTAATAAGTAACATTCTGCAATGGCCTCAAGTATACCGGCATTCATATCTCCGCCGGGATTGCATAAATACGTATTCAGGCTCTTATTCAAATATATCAGACTACTGTCGGGCACTTTCAGATTGAGGTATGCCAGTCCGATATTGTACTCAGAAGTAGCAAGTGATAAAGAATCATTTAGTTTTTTATACAAAGAATTGGCCTCAAAATTATATTTCAGGGCTTCCCTGTATCTTTTGTTCTGCATCAACAGGGTTGATATGGAAGTAAGTGCATTTCCGTGTTTTTTATGATCGTTATGCCTGATGGCATAACCCAGCAACTTGTTTGAATAGTGAATGGCACTATCAAATCTGCCTCTGCGGTTATGCGCATAAGCCAGCAACTGCCAGCTATCAGATATTAATGCCGAGTCCTGCGAATGCCGGGTTTGTTCCAGCGCCTGAAGCCCTATCAGATAAGCTGAATCAAAATTAGCTATTCTAAATTGAGCAAAACCCAGCTTGTTCAAATAATACAAACGCTCATTATATGATTTGGCGGGGAGCATTTTCAGCTTTTCCGATGCCAGGGCTGATGCCTCGGTATATTTTGAGGTTTTCATTAACAATTCTATCCTGCTGTCGTGAACCGCTTGAGCCTGACAGAATAATGTCAAAGGCAGAAAAGTCAACAAAAAGAGAAATAAGTATTTATGGTTAGGCATGTCCTGATCATTTGATGCTGCAATTTACAACCAATATCAGATCTTTCATCTGCATTCCGCCGATTATTGGTATAAGAATTCAAAAAATAACACTCTATAACCTTGTTTTTTAAATTCTTAAGGAAATTTACTCTTACGGCAACAGATTCAAAAGTTCTTTTTTGGTAACCTTAAGTTCTTTTTTGGCAATAACCCTGACTGGTCAAAACTGATAAAGTATGGATTTGAAAATTGAAAGTGCTTTTTTGAATACCTGCTCATTTTAAAGCAAAATATTTTTGCATTGTGTTAAAATGATCAAGTCCGGGAACACAGTATTATTTTCGTTAAACATTAAGCAAACATTATGAAACAGCATCAACGCCCTGCCCAGCCTATTCTCAGGAAAAGTGAAAAAGATTTTTACTTTTTCTCAAATTCTTATCAATCTGACAAGAAGGCAACTGCGAAACCAGAGATTTCGGCAATGATCACTTTCTTGTTACTCGTTTTAAGCTTATCCTTGCCATCGTTTACTGCTCAAAATCTACTTGCCCAAAACGCACCGGTTGCCATTCCCATTGAGATAAACGGGGGCAACGGCGCCGAGCCTTATAATGATGATCTTAATCAATGGACAGGCAGGTGGCAAGCTCCCCAGGCAATATATGACAGGGGCACCTATCAGGACAACCCCGAACATTGGTCGCAGGATGATGGTGATGAAGGAAGCACCTGGGAAAACTCCGGCAACGAGGATGGATACGGTATTCTGGTTGTTGATATGCAGCAGTTGCGTACCATCAACCATTTCAGGGTATTTCAGATGTTTTCGGATGGAGAAACCACCGGGATTGAAATCTTTATGAATTCAACTTATATAGGAAGTACAGCTCCGCTCTCTTCGGACGGAGGTTGGGCAAGTGTAACCAGTGGCATTATTCCGATAGGTCCTGGACAAGATAATGGTGACTACATCAGTTTGCCGACAGCAATTCCTGTTACAGAATTTTCCTCCAGATACATTAAAATTCATGCCTATAACGATGGCTCTGGAGCATATGGAGATGGAAGCTATATTGAATTTAAAGGTATTAAGGCATTCTATTATAACGGGTCATCCTATTCCATCAATTATATGCGTGGCGGCCCCATTTCTGAGCTGACTGTTTATACTAACTCTGCAACCAATATTGGCCTCACCACCGCCACCGGCAATGGTGAAATCACTGATTTGGGCTTATCGGCCGTAACTGCCCACGGATTTTGCTGGAACACCGGCGGAACACCCTCCACTGACGACAGTCACAGCGATGAAGGAAGCTTGTCTGAGCCCGGAGAGTTTTCCTCCTCTATAACCGGACTGAGTATGGGAACAGAATACTACATCAGGGCATATGCAACCAACGCTGAGGGCACAGTATATGGTGATGAAGAGTATTTTACAACCAGTGCCGGCGAACCTGTCGTCACAACACAAGCTGCAACAAATATTTCGCTTACCACAGCCACTGGCAATGGCACCATTTCAGACCTTGGATTAAGCAATGTTACTGCACACGGCTTTTGCTGGAGAGAATACTATTATGGCTGGCCTAATATTGATGACGATAGTCACACCAACGAAGGCAGCAGTTCTTCGACCGGAACTTTTACATCCTCAATAATCGGACTTACGCCAGGTACCTGGTATTATGTCAGGGCATATGCCACCAACAGCCAGGGCACTTCGTATGGTACTGCAGTAACTTTTCAAACAAACGATCTTACTTATCCTGAAGTAACCACTGAGTCTGTATCCAACATCAGCTATACCACCGCCACCGGCCATGGTACTATAACTGACCTGGGCATTCCCAATCCCACCGCACACGGGGTTTGCTGGAATACTACAGGATCACCTACCATTGCCGGCAACCACACCAACCTGGGCAGTACATCAGCAACCGGATCTTTTACTACATCCATTACAGGTCTCACCAACGAAACTACCTATTATGTGAGGGCATATGCCACCAATGCAAAGGGCACAGCATACGGCGAAACCACGAGTTTTACCACCCTGACCTATAACCCCTTTAACTGGTATGCTATGGGAACCGGTGCTGATGCCGATGTTTTTGCAGTTGCTTCATCGGGCGACTATGTTTATGCAGGCGGCCTTTTTACCACCATCGGTGGAAACAACATCCCACGCATTGCCCGCTGGAATGGATCATCATGGGCTGGTCTCGGACAGGGTGTTGACGACGGAGTGGTACTTGCCGTTGCCGTAGATGGAAACGATGTATATATCGGAGGCAATTTCTATAATGTTTCAGGGAGCAGCATCAACAAAATAGCCAAATGGGATGGCAGCAGCTGGTCATCAATTACCACAACACCTCCCAATGGCACTGTTAGTGCGCTGGCAGTTGTAAACGGTATTCTTTATGCTGCCGGCGACTTCAGTATGATTGACGGGGTAAATGTAAATTATATTGCCCGGTGGGATGGCTCCTCGTGGTCGGCGCTTTCAGAAGGTGTAAATGGCATTGTATATGCTCTGGCCACCGATGGCACAAACTTATACGCCGGGGGCAGCTTTGTTGGTATTAACGGAATAAATAATGGATACAGAATTGCCATGTGGGATGGCTCTCAATGGTCTGGCTTTGGCAATGGCATCAGCCATGCTTCAGTTTATACCATTGCTGTTATGGATGGCAATGTATATGCCGGTGGCTCATTTTCCGATGCATCGGGAGTCCCCAATACACGCAACTTAGCCAAATGGGATGGTTCATCGTGGAACAGCATTTGTACATTTGGAAATGCAACCTCTGTGAGAGCTTTGGCTGTATCCAACGGCGCTGTTTATGCGGGTGGCTATTTTGATGCCATCTCAGGAGTACAAGCCAACAACATCGCAAAATACAACGGAAGTACATGGTCCAGAATAGGCAGCAGTTCGGCCAATGGAGTCAATTCTACCGTAAACGCTCTTTCTGTTTCCCCGGCTCTGTCATCTGTAATTGTCGGAGGCTCGTTCAGTCAAACCTATGGTATTTCGAATGGTGCTTATATTTCACGCTTTACCGATGATGATAATAATTTTTCGGAAACTATAGTATGGACCGGTTTCACCTCCTCCAACTGGAGCACCGCCGCCAACTGGAGCAACAATGCCGTGCCCGCAGCATCCGATAATGTTACCATCCCTGCCGCTCCTTCCAACCAACCGGTTGTTAATGAGGCACCCGGCACTCCTGCCGTCTGCAACGATATTACCATAGCAACAGGTGCCTCTGTTACCATTGCCCCCGGCAAAGCGCTTACAGTCAACGGCACACTTGCCAACAATGCCGGCAACAGTGGGTTGTTGCTGCAAAGCGATGCATCAGGTACAGCTTCGTTATTGCACAATACTGCCGGTGTAAATGCCACCCTGCAGCGCTACATCCCCGGAAGCACCGAACTTGACGATATGGTTTACCACCTGGTTTCTGTGCCTCTCACCCCTGAAACCAACAGCACAAGCAACCTGTTTCTGGGTTCTTACCTCTACAACTTCAGAGAAAGCACCAACACATGGGTAATCATGGGAACTCCCACCACAAACATTTTGGATGAAACCCGGGGCTATATGGTGTATTATCCCGGAGCAAACATTACCTATGGTTTTGAAGGGCCCATGAATCACAATTCTTTTACCGCGCTTACCACCTTTACCCCAGGTAAAAGTCCTATGGCTGGAAACTATGGGCTTAATCTGGTGCCCAACCCCTATCCTTCGGCCATTGACTGGGATGCCACATCGGGCTGGACAAAAACCAATCTGCACAACGCTGTTTATGTATGGAACTCTGCTGTTAGTACCTCAAATTATGCCTCTTATGTCAATGGCGCTTCTACCAACGGAGGCAGCAGGTATATTGCACCGGGACAGGCCTTTTTTGTCGGAGCGAACAACCTCAACCCTGTTCTCACTATGAGTTACGATGTGCGCTTGCATCATACTGTTTCTTTCCTTAAAGAACAAACAATACAGAACGACTTGCTGCTGATTCGTGCCGAAACCGGCAACAAAAGCGATGAAGCTGTAATACGGTTTGCCAATGGCGCCACCAACAGTTTTGACGGCGAATGGGATGCCTATAAAATGACTGGCGGTGAGAGTGCTCCTCAGCTAGGTTCCTTAACCGAAGATGGCATCTCCCTGTCCATCAACAGCCTGCCGATGTCAGGTAAACCGGTGTCTGTGCCATTAACTTTTTCGCTGAACACGGATGCGGATGCACGTTTCTCATTTAGCGGACTAAATACCTTCACTGCCTATCAGGCTATAAATCTTGAAGACAAACTCACAGGCGAACTGATTGACCTGAAACAAAAATCTGATTATGTTTTCAGTCACAATACCGGAAACACAGCCGAGCGTTTTGTATTGCATTTTGGCAGTCCTGCCGGAATTGAGGATGCCGGAAACCACAACATCAGCAGTTGGGTCTCGGGCAACACCTTCTATCTGAGCACGCCCGAATACGTGGGTGAAAAAGCCAAAGTGGAAGTTTTCAGCATTTCGGGCCAGCTGTTGCACAGCCGCGAACTTACACTCAGCAACCTGCAGCAGTTTAACCTGAATGTAAAAGGAGCGGTCATTACCCGGGTAACCCTGAACAACAAAGTGCTGAACACCAAAGCCGTTGCTTTATAAAACCGATTAAGAATTTAAAAAGTACCCCGAATATGAAAAAGAAACTTCAACTTACTTTATTCTTCCTTTTCTTCACAGGATTAACCTTGTTTGCACAGGCGCCGCCCAATCCGCCATCCAATGCCAACAGCGGTGGCGGCGGACCCGTAGGCGGCAATGCCCCCACAGGCAGCGGTATGCTTATTATGCTGGCATTGGGTGCTGCTTATGCTGGCTGGAAAAAACATGAGGAAGTGAGGTAGTTTTTATTCGAAGAGGCGAAAGGCGAACTTAGCGAAAAAGAGCGAAATAAGCGAAATAAGCGAGAAAAGGCGAATCTCGTCACTCCACGTTGTTCCGTGATGTGACAGGCGAAGCGCTGAATCTTTGTTTTGAAAAAAGGACCTTCCAGGTATATTTTTCTCCTGGAAGGTCTTTATTAATGCATATGTGTAAATGTTATAAACAGTCTGTTAATGGAACTCAGCTATGGCGGGGCACCCCGCAGGATGCGGGGGCAAAGCGCAGCATTGGTAGTCCCATTTTTATGGAACACAGATTTGGCGGATGTAACTGATTTACACAGATATTCTGAAAAATAGCCCAAAAGCCGCTGGTGGTGTAGGACGAAACATTGCAAAAAAAAATTGAAGTTTGTGGCCTGCAAATATTTATAAGTTGAGAAGCCGGTTCCCCGGCTTCCCTTTCCTCTTATCTCAAAAAAAGCCAACTCCCCTTCTCAAAAACTCCGGGTTCAGACCCAAACACCCGAATAAGCTCAATATTCAGGTGCCTGATTACATACTTAATTTCTCAACGACTAGTTACTGATTACAAACTTAGCTGTTAAATTATTACCTGAAGAAATCATATTGACCAGGTAAATTCCTTGGTTGTATGCTGAAATGTCAACAATAAGCAGCCCACCCGGCTGTATACCTGAGAATTCCTCTGAATGGATGACTCTGCCGGCAAGATCTGTAATTGCCAGGTTAACCCTCCCTTTTATTTCATCGCCCAACTGAATATTCAGGCGGTCTCTGGCTGGTACCGGATAAAGACTAAACCCAGCGTTTTGTTTTATATCAGAAGAAACAAAAAAGTTTGATGCCTGATTTGAAAACACATCAGCATAAACAGTATTTCGAAATTCAACACTGCAGCCTCCCTGATTGGTTATCTGAATCATGTAGGAGATGTCGCCGGATGGTGCATTAAAATCGGTATAGGAAGTAAAACTTGCCGAAACTGTAGCTATTTGCTCAAAAGGCCCGTCTCCTGCTTTGCGCATTATTTTATAGCTGTTGTAGGCAAATCCTGTGTACGGGGTCCAGATCAGATTCCACCTGCCTCCCACCCCCTGATTTATGGTGAGATGTATGGTTTGATGATAATCTCCGGCGGGGAACACTCTGTTCTCATTATCTCTGAAACCTATTTTGTACCTGTAAGGCCGTATGGCAGGATTGGAATCAAAGTCGGTAACCACAGGCAAATCCTGATAATTCACAGTATCTATTACTTCATAAACATTAAATTCATCTGTTTCCTTGTAAACAAGAAAATCAGAAATCAGGTCTGAAGCAGGTTTTTCCCACACGATTACATTCTGATTTGTTAAACTATCAACCGTTACTATACAAACCGGAGTTTCGGGGAATGGCATAATCGTAAATGCATTGCTCACTGAAACCGAAGAAAGAGAGTAATAATCAGAAATTCTGATCAAACATTCATCAGAAGTGATATTGGGTGTGTACCACTGCACACTGCCGGAGTTTCCAAGGCTGTTGCCTTCTGCAACAAATTCCCAGGTTTCTCCGTTGTCGGGTGAGAATTCAATATAATTGCTTTGCTCATACAGATTCTGCACTGACCAGTTTATGGTAAGCATAGAGTTTGTATTTACAATCTGACCCTGGGCAGGCGATGTAATGGTGTAAACCGGTGCAGGCATGATTTGAAAAACTCCGCTGAGTGCAAAAGTTGCGGGGTTCTCGGCGTTGTATAATTTCAGCACACAGGCTTCGGCAGGAGTCTCGCCCAGTACCAGGTAAGTGTAACCCATCCATGCATTTATATTCTGTGCTAAGGGAGTAAAAGTAACGCCATTGTCGGTAGAGATTTCTGCATTAAACAGGCTGACTCCCGGTTCATAAATGGTCCAGTTTATAAAAGCAGGAGAATTATTGAAAACGGCTGAGCCGGTTGAAGGCTCCCAGATTGTGAATGGGGGAAAGGAAACAGTAAACGGTGCATCGCTCACATCGCTGACAGCAGGATTGCTGAAATCAGTAATTTTGAGAAAAGCATTTGTACTGAGATAACTGGGAACAAATACAGGAAAAATTCCACCATCAGGGGCTGAGGGTACATCTGCAAGATACCACCAGCTTACACCACCATCCGGCGAAAATTCCAGCCGCATGGTAGCGCCCAGCTCCTGCCCTGTCCAGCTCACTTCTTCATAGCTATTCACCAGCCATTCCTCTCCTCCGTTTGGGCTTAACAGAGTAACGGACTGAGTATGTCCGTTGATTGATGCCAACGCAAAAACCATGGCAACGGCAAAGGTTTTCAAATATCCCGAAAGGTGTGTAATATTTTGTTTCATTGTTTAATTCTTTAGGTGATAACGTTAAACACTATTATATGCACTATTGTTCATATGTACTTTTTTCTCTGTAAGTTAAGGCAGTCCTTTTATATGATCAGACCCAACAGAAAGAATAATTTCTAATGTCAAAAGCATAATTTCTAATGTGCTCTATGGCCAATGAATAGCGTAAGAATAATCTCCAATGTCAAATTCCGATACTATCGGAAATAATTTCTAATGTGCTGAATGTCTAATGATTTGTGTAATATTTCAGATCCATCCCGCTATCTCTTCAGGCACTCGAGACAGGCGACCTCTCTCGTTAACTCTACGAGCTCACGAGACAAGCGATCTCTGACCTCTGTTCCGATAACTATCGGAATCTGACCACCGACTTCTGATCTCCGTCCTCTCTCGTTATCGCTGCGCGCTCACGAGACAGGCGACCTCTTACATTATCGCTGCGCGCTCCCGAGACTAATTACTTCTTATCTCTTACTTCTCTCGTTATCTCCTCGCGCTCCCGTGACAAGCGATCTCTGACCACCGATCTCCGATCTCTGACCACCGATCTCCGACC
>JANJXJ010000166.1 GCA_024709105.1 Lentimicrobium sp.
GCTTAAATGTTACACTATTAACTTATTCTACCAATATTTCGCCCCTCTGGGGCTTAAATTTCGTACTCCACAGCTGGTTTTGGTGAATAACTGAGGAACTTCAGGCTTTATCGCCTTCTGTTGGGCAGTGCTCAAACATTACCAGCATTTGCATTAGCAGCCTTCTAAGGTTGGTTTTTTGAAAGACAATAATATACGTAGCCTCAACCGGAGCAAATAATTCAAAAATCAGAAAACCAGGAATTGACAAAAGACAGCCTTTCGTGGTGCTCTTTCAAAACGGGAAATTCTAATCCGATACCGATAGCCATCGGTGCCGAAATCGTAAATCCGAAATCTCTTGCTATCCGGCTATGGCTGGCTTCCGGGACAGGCGCAATCTGTTATTCTTGTTTTTTGACTTTCTGTCAGGTTTGGAGGGTGTTGCCCCGGCGCTGATATTCCAATTTATGAAATTTATTGATTATCACCGGTTAAAATCAAATCTGCATGTCAGATTTTGTTGTATATGAACAAACACATCTTAAAGTCATTTGTTAAATTCTTCATTAGTAAAGCAGTTAATTGTGTTCTTTCAGAGTGGTATGGTAATTTTTTACATATACTAGCTCTTTTATGGACAGTAAAAGTTGGGTAGCCGGCTCTGAGTGAGCTGAATTTACTTCATTTTTATATCTCTATTTCTTCAGGTTGGTATAGGAATTTCGGCCGGGTTTAAGGAATTTCAAAAAAATATATCACCATAGTATGGAAGCCGGAAAATTGAACAATGTACATGCGGAATCTCTTCGTGGGCGGGCACTTAATAAAAAGAGTCCGGCCTTATTGGGGCTGATCAGCACCCGAAGTGCAGTTTCATTTGCCTTGGTTTTACTGTTTTTTGTTTTTTATCTGGGTTTTCCTTCAATTCTCAGGGCTCAATTTTATACTGCTGCTGATTCTGTTGCCATATACTCATTGCTTGATCAGGCTGATGAAGCCAAACTTACTGATGAGGCGCTGGATAAAGCGAATGAGGCATTGCAGCTGAGCATTAGTAAAAAAATGCAGAGGGGTGAGGCTTTTGCACTGCTGAAAATTGCCTACCTCATGATAGAGGAAGATCCCAAGGCAGAGGTTTCGGAATTGTTTGAAAAGGCTGATAAAATAGGAATTCGCCTGAATGATGGATTTATTCTGGCACTTTCGCTGGTGGAACAGGGAAAGCAGGCGCTGTATACTGCCCAATACCAGCGGGCACAGCAATTATTCAGCAAAGCACTTGATGATTACTTTCATGACCATCCTTCTGAATTTACAGCCATTGTCTACAACGACCTGGGAATGGCCGCCGGAAAGCTGGGAAATCGCACCCTTGAAACGGAATACTATCTGAAGGCAATGTTGTTTCACGAAAAGTTGAATGATTGGAACGGATGGGCCAATACCGCGGGAAATCTGGCCAATGCCTTTTTTTATCTTAATGATTATGAACAGGCTGTTAGTTATGCAAAAGCGGCACTCAGAATACATGAAAACAATAAACATTATGCCAAACTTGCCACGATAGCCGGCAACATAACTACCATGTATTCGCGAATGGGCAGGGTAGATTCGGCTCTTCACTATCAGGACAAGGCGCTGGGCTGGGCAACAATCAACGGTCATAAAAAGAATATCATTCAGGTTTATCAGAACAAGGCTTTGTTGTTAGACAGAACAGGTGATTACGAAGGAGCGCTTTCTGCTATGGAAGAAGCCATAAAAATGAGCAAAGCCATCGACGATTTCTCCGGCACTGCTTCAAAATACAGATCGGCGGCGATTTTTGCCGGTAAACTCGGCGATACAACATTAATGAACCGGTATTATGATCTGTCGTTTTCTATTGCCGATTCGCTGGGTGCCCGCGAAATTGTGCGCGATATTTATGGCTCAAAAGCTGTTTATTACTCAAAAAAGAATGATTTTTACCGGGCATACAACTTTTTAAAGAGGTTTCATACTTTGCGCGATTCGTTAGCCGAAGAAGCCACCCGCAATCAGATTGCTGAGCTGCACACCCGCTTTGAGTCAGAACGCAAGGATCTGGAAATTGAGCGATTGCGCACCGCTGAAAAAATAAGAACGCTGGAATTTGAAAAACAAAGAGCCATTATTGCAGGTAATTATCTTGAAGCCAAACAAAAAGAAAACGCCATTCTGTTGCTTAAGCAGCAACAGCTCTTGCGCGAAGCTCAGATTACCAGCCAAAATGTAAAAATTGAACAAATATCTCTTGAAGCGCAGGAACAAAAATTAAGGCTTCAGCTTTCGCAGCAGCAGAATGAAATTGAATCACAGAGGTCTGTACTTATGCTTCGCGAAATTCAACGGCAGAAATGGGTTAGGAACGGCATTGTCTTTTTATTCATTGCTGCTGTTTTTATTGCATTTCTAATGTTCAACCGTTACCAGATCAAGAAGCAACTCGACGAAAAAAATGCATTGATTGCGATACGCGAAAAAATATCGCGCGACCTGCACGACGAAATAGGTTCTTCAATTACCAACATCAATGTGCTGAATGAACTTGCCCGGCGCAATGTGAACCATGAGCCGGGAACTGCTCTGCTGTACCTGAGCCAGACCGGATCTCATATTCAAAATATCAGCGACAACCTGAGCGATATTGTCTGGAGTCTGCAGCCAGCCCACGATGACACCAGTCAGTTGATTGGCCGTATGAAACGATATGCTGCCGATATGCTTGCAGGCAGCAACATACAATATAATGTTGATATCAGTGATTCCCTCAGGGATACGGCAATGCATATGCAAATGCGCCATGATTTTTATCTGGTTTTTAAAGAAGCCATCAACAATATTGTGAAACATTCAGGTGCAACCCGGGTTAATATCAATATAAAAAATACGGCCATGTCCATTGAAATGGAAATATCTGATAATGGAAATGGTGGTTCAGTAAGCCATACCGCCGGAGGAAATGGTTTAAAAAATATGAAACACAGGGTAGAACAGCATGGAGGAACCTTCAGAATAAATCAATCTCCCGAAAGTGGAACATGTCTCAATTTTATATTCCCACTGAAAGGCTCACTGCACATCACCCATTCGGGTACTCATCTGAAAAGGAAAATATAATTAAACAAAACGCTCATGGCCATCTCGCTGGTAATTTTCGAAGACAACCATCCGCTCAGGCAATCGCTGGAGGTTCTGCTGAACGATGGGGTTCATTTTCAGGTAACTGGTGCTTTTGGCGAATGCACTTTGGCGTCAGATCAGGTTCAGTTGCTAAAACCTGATCTCGTGCTTATGGACATAAATATGCCGGGATTAAGCGGGATAGAAGGACTTAAAAATATAAAGCAAACCAGTCCTGAAACTAAAATTATAATGTATACCGTGCTTGAAGATGATAATGTAATTTTTGACTGCATGTGTGCCGGAGCCGACGGATATTTGTTAAAAAACACACCACCTGCCAAAATTATTCAAGCCCTTGAAGAGGCAGTAAATGGTGGAGCGCCCATGAGCCCGGGAGTTGCAGCCAAGGTGTTGGCATTTTTCAGAAATAGCCTGCCCGGTAACAATTACAACCTTACCAAACGCGAAGCCGAAATATTGCAGCACCTGGTTAATGGCCTCAGCTATAAAATGATTGCTGATGCATCATTTATTTCGGTGGATACTGTGAAAAAGCATCTGAAAAACATTTATGCAAAACTGCATGTAAGCTGCGGAACAGAGGCCGTTGCCAAAGCCATAAGAGAGAAAATTGTTAATTTCTGATAACAGGCTTCCTGCTCTTTTCCTTATTGTAACTGTATTCATTTCATTGGTTTAGCTTTCCTCAAAAAGTTCGGGAAGTCTTAATACAATTTCACCCTATCGGGTAATTGTGCAGTGCTTTTTTGCGATCTAATTTTGTGCACTTCAACGTGTTACAACCTTAAATCTGCAGATCAGTATGAAAACAACACAAATTCTCAGCTTGCTGATTCTCCTTATCAGCCTTTTTTATTTCCCATCATTTGCACAGCAGACCAATACCGGTGTGGTTAAAGCTACCGGCGATGCACATCAAAAAGCTATGGAGGCTGAGCAAATTACCCGCCAGGTTTCTGACAATGTGAGGCTTACCAGTGAACAGATTAATATGGCTGTTCAGAATGTAAAAGACATCACCAGGGTTTTTGAGCCTATTTTGCACCTCCAGAACAAATGGCGTGAGAACAAACAGCAGAATGAACCTCAGGGTTTTGACAATAGTAGCTCCAATTCATCAGCTACCACAGGCCAGGATGCAATGAATAACCAGGCCGGCAATATGAACAATGGAGGCGTGGACAACGGGAGCATGAATAACGGAGGCATGAACAACGATGGGATGAATAACAATAGCATGAACAACGGTGGTATGGACAACAGTATGCCTTATGTACCACTAAACAATAATTACAATTCAGATGGCAGTGCCAATCTCGGGAATCAGAACAGTACGCTATATGGCAATTATATTGATATAAGGACCGGCAGGGTGATGGATGAGATTGATGCAGCTGCTGACCCTACACAGGTAGATATCATTTTTACTGCTACCGATTACTTTAATTCACAGGTGCCCATGTATGCTTTATTAACACCATCTTTTGCAAAACACGACAATTTTGCTTACACATTTTTCCATGGCACCAAATACAAAGACCGCAATATCCCCCCACGTACCTGGGACAATGTGAATGAAAGTGAAATTGCGCTGTGCAATATTTCTGCTGAGCAGTTTGCCCGTATTTCCAGCAATAAGCAACTTATGGCTGTGGTTAACCAGGCAGGGAGCTTCAGCAGCAAGTTTGAAAGCAGACAAAAGATTGAGGGGAAAGTATTTGCCATCAGAACCGTAATGCAAAACCGCGAAACCTACGGGTTGATGCTGGTTGAAAGGCAGTACGGAACTACAGGGCCCAACGGATACCTGAAAATCAGGCTGAAAGTTACTGGCTACGATGCCAATGGCGATGGTATGCCCGATTCAGGAGTATATGATAACATGATGTATTAAAATGAAACGGGTTGGTTTACTGGCTTTCTGGGCGTTTAGTGCACTGGTTTTGCCGGCGCAGAATAATGCTGCAGTTGCTACAGGTGGAAATGAACAGTGCTCCATTACTGCCGATGACCGCGATGTGCAAACGCCGGTTTTGCAAAGCCACGTTATTAAGTTGAAAAATATTGAAGTTCCTCTTTTTCCGGGGCACCATATCAGGGGAGATTCAGACTTTAACGGGTGCGGGCAAAAGGTAAATTGCGAAGTCAAACTGCGCCCTTCACCTGATAAAACAGAGCTTTGGGCAGACATTTTTTTCAGAGCTGAACAGGATTCCTGCGACCGGAGTACCGCAGAAGGCAGATGGTCTGTCAAAATATTTGATATGCCCGGAAAATACAGGATAAACAGAGTTTTGAGTGATCAATCTTCAAGAACAGCTTTTACATATCCTCCGCGGGAAGTTGAAGTATCCTCAACGCAGGCCGGTTTGAGCGAATCCTTGATTTCAATTTTTGAGGGCAACTCAGTGGAATTAAAAGTTCTTCAGAAACATGGCATTGATGTTTGCAATTCAGAATGCATGCTTTCTTTGGCCGGACTTATCAATATCAAACCGGGACTAAAACCTGAAATTAAAGTGCCGGCCACCGGGGGCACTCTGGTTAAGTTTTTCATAATAAGTGGTGAAACAAACAACAAAAACAGCTCTTTCAATGAGGGAAATTCATTTTACACCGGCATTACCCGGATTGAGTTTTTTCCGGTAGCCATTGAAATATCAACACAAAGAAATCACCTTTAAATTTCAAAAACCATGAAAACAACAGTTTTAACCTTCATTATTTCAATTTTTGTATTGTCAGTTCAGGCACAATGGCAGAAAATGCCGGGGATGGCGCGCGATATTGGCGTGGGAGCCGAAGGTTCGGTATGGGTCATCGGCACCGGTCAGGTGGGTGCGTCAGATTTTACCATTCACAGGCTTAACGGAACAACCTGGAATCAATTGAGCGGTGGTGCGGTGCGCATCGATGTTGATCCCACAGGCAATGCCTGGGTAGTAAACAGCAGTGGTCAAATCTATCGCTGGGAGCGAAATGCATGGAATCAGGTAGAAGGAACAGCTTCTGATATTGGAATAGGAAGCAACGGTCATGTCTGGATAATCGGGAAAACCGCGACCGAAGGCGGATTTAACATACAGCGGCGGCGCGGGTCAACCTGGGAAAATATTCCGGGTGGAGCATTGCGCATTGATGTAGACCACAATGGAAATGCGTGGGTGGTAAATTCATACGGGAATATTTTTCGCTGGCACAACAACAGCTGGCTACGTGTTGAAGGGCGTGGCAGGGAAATTGGAATCTGTCCCGAGGGAAATGTATATCTGGTTGGATGGGATGCACATGGCGCTGGTTACAGGGTTTTTTCGGGCGCTGCAAACCGTCCGTTTTCAGCAACAGATGGTGGATTGGTTCAGGTGTCGGGTGGCCCCGGCGGAAGGATTTATGGAATTGATAATGCAAACAATATCTGGCGATTCGGCAGTGGAGATGCACTCCCCGAAGCCCCTGCCAATACCAGGATGATGACCCGTTTCGATCCGGCTGTGCATGGCTTTAAATTCGTGAATAACTTTACAGTTCAAACCCAGTTTGCCGGCATTAACGGACCAACCTTTGGCGGTTTGTGCGGAGGAATGGTTTATGCTGCGCTTGACTATTTTTATGCACGTATGCCGGTTCCGGCTCAGGATTATATGCCTGCAGAACGGACTACCCTGCAAAGTTACCTTTATTCACGACAAATGAATTCGGTAGAACGTAATCTTGACAAATGGGCTGAATATGGATTTAACCCCGGAGGTGCGCGTAACCGCGAGTTTTTTACCTGGGGTGTTGAGTTCGGAGGAGGCCGGTTAGGCGAATTGATGCGCAAGATTGATGCCGGCGACCCGGTGCCCCTTGGATTGCAGTCGTGCGGTAACGATTGTGGCTGCAATGATCCGGCTGGCTGTATGGGGTCACATCAGATACTTGCCATTGGTTATGATCTTGGGCGATACAGAGGCAATACCAACAACTATGCAGGAGATGTTCAGATATTTGTTTATGACCCAAATTATCCGGGCCGCACCATGATCCTGAGGCCAAATGTCGGCGGCGCAATGTGGTATTATGAAAACAGGCCCCGCGATAAATGGAGAGCCTACTTTACTGATATGAAATATACCCGTTCAACTCCGCCTGCAATACCTGCTAATGCCAGTGAGTTGGTGGCAACATTTATTACTGGTGGAGATGATTTAAGAGGTGGAGGTGATCAGGTAAATCTGGTGCTGATTCTCAATGACGGGAGCACCCTTCGATTCGACCGCTTAAATGGAGGAGCTCGCTGGGCCGACGGATCTTCGCAGTCGGTGGCCCGCTCACTGCCTGCAGGTTTTAATCCTTCAACCATCAACATCGTTAGGCTGGAAACTAATTTTAAAGGTGGTTTCGACGGTGAAAACTGGAATCTGCAGGAATTTTTCCTCGAAATCAAACAAAATAATTCCACCACCAGCCTTGTTTCACAATCGGGCACACCATTGGTGAGATTTACAGGAGAACGAAAGGTGTGGGAGTACAGAATAAGATAGGAAGCAGGCCTAACCAACGGCTTTACTTATTTATTTCTGTTAATAATACCGAAAATAAATCACCTTTGGAAAGTGCTTTACCTCGCGCCGCCATGTTTTCCGGCAGCGCGAGGTTACTTTTGTTTGGCAGGGACTTTATAATTTACTCAGGCTACTTGTTTGATCACTTATAGTTAATCAGAGGGGTAGCAGAAATATAAATTCCACATGGCAGAGCAAACAAACAGAGGAAATATGCTATTTTTACCGTTATTTTCAGAATTCAACCATGAAGATTATACCTTATCAGAAATTAGAATTTAAGTTACCCATGCCAACTGAAATGTTTCGGAGCAGCGTTATGCACGAGCTGGCTAAGGGCCTCAGGAAGGATAAAAGATATGCGGGGATGCAGGAGTTTTTTCTGCGTGGCTGGATAAGTGAAAATGCTTTTGAATTCTACAGACATTTGTCTGATCTTAAGTATGCTTCTATAGTGATGAAAGGAGAGATTATTAATACGGATAATAATTCTGCAACACATATAAAAATGGAGATTATGTTCAAGCCAGCTGTAAAGCTCTTTTTCTTTGTTTGGTTTGGATTGCTGTCGGTATTTTTTGCTCTTTCTGTTATTTATTCATTGGTAACTTGGCAGTTTAATTCAGGAATTCCGATTACAGTAGCAATGTACCTGTTTGCAAGTATCTTGCTCAGGCTTTTTTTTAATGTGGAGGTTAATGATATCAAGAGATACTTCAGTAAAACATGGTTTGTCAATTTTGAATGATGAATTTATTGATCAGAAAGTGTGTTATTGATAGGTAAATGTCTGAATAATTGTTTGTTGGTGGTGATTTTTCATTTTACTTTACCGGGATTAATCAGGTGGAATTGTGAATATTTCTTCCCTATTGCTTTTGGGGTAGTTGCTTAATTCTGCTTAGCAAGGCCGTGAAGAATCGGTAACCTATGAAACAGGAATAAAAAATAGAAACTGCCAATAAACTGACTACCTTATTCTGTATTTTCAAGCTCAGGATTTCCTGATGAAACTGCACCTATTAAGTTAATTATTTCTTATTTGTAGTTGTTAATGTACCCGAAAGGGTGTCAGTCGGGATAATTATTTGATAAATATACCCGTAAAGGTGTATTCTGAAAAAATATTGTTATATTTGCACCCAAAAGGGTATAAAATGGATCTTGCAGTTTTTGTAAAAGCAAAAAGAAAATCGGTAAAGCTTACCCAGCCTGAATTGGCTGAAAAGGCCGGTGTGGGCTTGCGTTTCATTCGTGAATTGGAGCAGGGCAAACAGAGTCTGAGGCTGGATAAAGTAAATCAGGTGCTACAACTCTTTGGCTACCAGGTAGGTGCTGTACCTCAATCACCCATTTCAGGATCTTGATTATACAATTATTAACTACAGATTAATCAATATGCGAAAAGCAGCTATAAAAATAGAGGACCAATTGGCTGGTTGGCTCACTCAGGATGAGCAAGGGTATCATTTTGAATACGACAACACATATGCCACACACCCCGATGCACGTCCGGTTAGTTTAACGCTGCCTTTGCAGAAAGCAGTTTTTACCTCAAAAGTTTTATTCCCCTTTTTTGATGGCTTGATTCCGGAAGGCTGGTTATTGGATATAGCAGAAAAAAACTGGAAACTCAATCCGAGAGATCGTATGGGCTTACTGCTGGCCTGTTGTAAAGATTGCATAGGAGCCGTTAGCGTAGAAGAAATAAAAGTGGAGGATAAACCATGAACAGGTGTTTGTATTGCTATCAGCCACTATCTGAAAATGAACATGAGTTTCATGCTTATTGCTCAAAGTTAATATTTGATGGGCCGATACCGCCGGCACTGCCTTATTCTGAAGCTGATATGCAGTCGTTGGCTGAGGAAGTGATACAAAGTCAGACCGCTTTAACCGGTGTACAGGCCAAAATATCATTACACATTTCAGGAGACAATAAAAAAGTTAAAGAACGAAGATTTACCATTGAGGGTTTATGGGGAGGGTATATTCTGAAGCCTCCCACTGCATTTTATCCGCAGCTCCCGGAAGCAGAGGATATTACCATGCATTTGGCTGCTGTTGCAAAAATAAAGACAGCACCTCATAGTCTTGTTCGATTAAAATCGGGCAATCTGGCGTATGTCACCAAACGAATAGATCGTACCAAAAAGGGGAAACTGGCTATGGAAGATATGTGCCAGCTTACAGAGCGGCTTACCGAAGACAAATACCACGGCAGCTATGAGCAGATAGGCAAAGCCATATTGAAATATTCGGCCACACCAGGTCTGGATGTCATTAACTTTTTTGAATTGGTAGTATTCTCATTCATCTCAGGCAATGCTGATATGCATCTGAAGAATTTTTCATTGCTGGAGCAACCGGGATTGGGTATGACCTTATCACCTGCCTACGATCTGGTGAACACTGCATTGGTTAATCCTGCAGATGAAGAGGAAATGGCTTTGACCATCAATGGAAAAAAGAAAAAGTTGAAGAAAAATGATTTTGTTGCAGCAATGAATACACTGAAGGTAGCAGAAAAGCAACAGCAAAATATATTCGCTAAGATGGAAAAGGCATTGCCTGGATGGCTCAATTTAATTGATTGCAGCTTTTTGAGTGATGATTTTAAAGAGCAGTACAAATTAATAATCAGGGAAAGATTAAACAGATTGAAATAATTAACGAATAGAATCAGGTAAGGATTTGTTTTGAATCGGAATTCAGCTTAGCTGGGTCAAGTTTGATCAGCTGTGGTGCAGTTCCGATAGCTATCGGAACGAGGCCATGCGGCCTGAGCATTTGAGAAATAAAATTAGGGACATTGAATGTCGAATAAGATTTTGCAGAGACCTTCCAGGTTGTCCGCTTCGGAGTCTGATAGCCTTTAAAAGAGTTATGACCTAACAAGTTTTCTTTTTTTAACTTGTTAGGTCTTTTTAATTTAACAAGAAGCAGGTTTTCAATTTTTCGGTTTTGCAGAGACCTTCCAGGTTGAAGATAAACCTGGAAGGACATTACTATAAAAGCTAATATAGGATTACTATAGAAAAGAAGACCTAATAAGTTGGAAGAAAACTTGTTAGGTCACTTCAGTTTGCTGTAGTGGATTATAAAAGAACATTTGGTGTTTCGCCTTCAGCTGGGCAGTGCTCAACCCTTACCAGCATCTGCATAAGCAGCCTTCTAAGGTTGACTTTCCGATAAATAACCTGAGAAATATTGAATGTATTGTTAATGAGATGGAATTTGGGTCAAGCTTAGGTAGCTGCGGTGCAGTTCCGATAGCCTTTAGATTTGCAAACTTTATTAACAACAATTTACTAAGAATTACTATAACTACTTGATTTTCTTTTCTTTTTGCTACTTTTTCTTTTCTTTGTTAATTGTTGTTAATTTGTTAATAAAAAGAAGAATGGGGTGAACTTTCCCGATTGCTAAGCGAAAGGCTTATCGATAGTATTAGACCCCATTCTCTTAATTGTAGTAGTTTGGAACCATTTAGAATTGTAGATTTCCAGATCTTATTAAAGGTTATAGTTCAAACTACTTTTTTATAAACAACTAACAACAAAATTATGAAAAACTTTCAGATTATTGGTGTTGATGTATCTAAATCAACACTCGATGTGTATCTACACACAGCCAAAATCCACTTTAAGGTGGACAATTCTAACCAGGGGATGGTAGAACTACTTGAACACTCATTATCTTCTTTAAATTGCAAGCCAGATGATTTAATGATCTGCTTTGAGAACACAGGTAAGTATTCAAAGCTATTAAGCGTAATGCTTGATTCACTAAACATTAAATTTTTAATGCTTTCAGCTTTAGAAATAAAGAAATCGCTTGGATTGACAAGAGGTAAAAATGACAAGATTGATGCGATGCGAATCGCCAATTATGCATTTGAAAAAAGGGAGAAACTTAAACCAACCATTCTGCCTGGCGTCAATGTGGATAGGATAAAGGCCTTACTATCCTTACGTGAAAAACTAATTCGTCACCGCACTTCATATAAAAATGGATTAAGCGACTTAAAAGATTGCTACATTGAAGGCGAGAATTCTTTGATTGTTGAGGTCCAGATGAATCTTATCGGAGAATTGAATAAACAGATTCAAAAAGTTGAAGATGAAATCCGCATGATTATTCAAAATGATGAATTATTGGAAGTTAATTATAATCTAGCAAAGTCAGTAGTTGGTGTTGGGCCTATATTAGCTGCTTATTTGATTGCCTTTACAAACAACTTTATCAATTTTGATAACCCTCGTTCATTTGCATGCTTTGCTGGAATTGCGCCATTTTCAGAGTCGTCTGGAAAGCAAAAGGGGAATGCTCGCGTGCATCCCTATGCTAACAAGCAATTAAAATCGTTACTGAATATGGGTGCAATGTCTGCAATACGAATACCTGGCGAACTAAAAAACTATTATCTTAATCGAGAAAAAGCTGGAAAAAACAACATGAGTACGCTGAATATAATTCGAAATAAAATTGTATTCAGAGTGTTTGCCGTCGTTAAGAGAAAAGTCCCGTATATTAATCACTCAAAATTTGCTGCTTGAATTGAAAAAAAACTTGCTTTTGTCTTAGAATACTATCGGAACGAAGCCATGCGGCCTGAGTATTTAATTTTCATTTTTGAGCCTTGCTATTTTTATTCAAGTTCAAACCCTGCCTTTATCCTACATTTTGTAATGTTTTTATTCTTCTTACTTTTTTCTTGAAAAAAAAGTAAGCAAAAATTCAAGGCTTACTAAAAATAGCTAAAACAAGGCTGCGGTTTGGTGGACGATGAAACCCACATGTTAATATTTAGATGAATGCTTGCAACGATTCGGAAAACATGTGGGTTCTATCCGACCTTTAAAATCAAAATTATGCGCGGATAAAATGAGGTTGGAACGTTTGTCCTCTGCCTTACACTTATGTACACTGATTCTCAGAGCCCGGCCATGCCGCGTCGGTTGCATTTCATCAGCAGATATTTTTTACTGATTGCAGCCTTGTTTTTTTACGCCATTTTAACCCGGGAATAATTTTATTAAATAGGTCGGGTTGAGCTCGTCCGCAATTATTTAATTTTCGATTATTGTTTTCATTTCTTGCTTAAAAACAGGAGCGGCCTCGGTTTAGTAGGCCGATCCCGAAAGCCCGACCTGCCCGCTTAATCTTTGCTTTTTGGCCTGCGTTGTTGCAGTTGGGCAGTACTCAACCATTACCAGCATCTGCATAAGCAGCCTTCTAAGGTTGACTTTCCAATAAACACGCTGAGAAATATTGAATGTACAGTCAATGAGATGA
>JANJXJ010000173.1 GCA_024709105.1 Lentimicrobium sp.
GTAAATGCCGGCAACAAAAAAATCATAGGTACAGTGGGGGAACTTCAGTATGATGTTATCAAATTCAGATTAGAACATGAATACGGAGCCAAATGTACTTTTGCAAGTTTGCCTTTCTCAAAAGCATATTGGGTAACCTCAACCGATAAAAAGGAAATGGAAAAATTTATGCTCCGTAAATCAGGTTCAGTGGCCTTCGACAAAGATGAAAACCCGGTTTTTCTTGCCGAAGGAGAATGGATTCTGAAGGTGATGAAAGACAATTTCCCTTCATTGACTTTTCACAGCAATTCTGATTTTAAATTACATGGCAGCGATGTTGCGCAGTAATTCATGATTCGAAATTAGTCTTAACCTGCTTAGCCTGAATCAATCACAACTGCTGATTTAGTGTTGGCACATGGCTGGTGTCTATCTGTAGTGTAGTTTAATCATACTTTCTTATCATAAACACTGGCTTAAATACAGCTGTTTTAAAATATCGCTCTTACATGTGCGTTATTTTGCAAGTACACTTTCATTTTAAATGAATTTATAATTTTGAAAAAAACATCCACCGGGCGAAAAGCCTCCTTCCCTGTAAAGGTTAAAAAACAAGAAGAAATTGCCAATACAATTTCACATGCAGCAGGCATACCCATTGCCATAGCAGTAATTGCACTACTGGCAGTGTTTGCATCACTCTACGGAACAGTATGGCACATTGTTAGTTTCAGCATCTTTGGCGCTTCCATGTTGTTGTTATACACTGCATCTACTGTGTTTCACAGTGCTTCCCGGCCAAGATTGAAATATTTTCTGAATAAATTTGACCACCTCTCAATTTATGTACTGATTGCAGGCTCGTATACACCGCTGGCACTCACTATTTTAAGAGGACCGGTTGGGTGGACACTCTTTGGAGTAATCTGGGCACTCGCCATTGGAGGAATTGTTTACAAAATATGGTTTTACGAAACCCGGTACCGCAAAATATCTGCCTGGCTTTATGTTGCTATGGGTTGGGTTGTTGTAATTGTGCTTGGTCCGGTAATAAAAAACATGCCAGCAACCTCATTGTGGCTGCTGGCTGCCGGAGGAGCCTCATATACGGTAGGAGCATTGTTTTACCTGCAAAAACACAAACGGTATTTCCATCTGATATTTCACATTTTTGTGCTGGCCGGAAGTATACTCCATTTTCTGGCGTTTCTGTTTATGCTGCCGCTCTGATCTAATTTCAACTGTTTAGTCAGGATTACAATAGACTCTTCACGCAAGATTTTATTGTAACTATTTTACTAACAATTAAATAGATGATTTCCTGTATTCTTTCAGAGGCTAAAATAAATTTAAATTTAAGGAAAAACGAAAAATATTTAAGAAATCCCTTGACTTGTTAGTTAATAGTTACTAACTTTGCAGCGTCAAATAATTCATCATCGACTCGAATGTTCAACTTTGCTTTTGGCGATTGTTTCATGATGGTTACAAAACTAAAGAACAAAAATGCAAACTGACCGCCAACGCGAAATAACTGATGCTGCCCTTGAGCTGATTCATGAGAAAGGGATTCAGGGACTGACTATTAAAAATCTGGCAGCCCGAATAGGAGTAACTGAGCCAGCGATTTACCGACACTTTGAAAACAAAATCAGTATATTAACAACAATTCTTGAAGTTTTTAAAGGTCACACCTCTACTATTTTTGAAAAAGAATTGCAGGGAGAATCTGCATTTCTGGATAAAATAGAAAGACTCTTCTCAAAGCACTTTGAATACTTTACAAAAAAACCATCGTTGTCATCAGTTATTTTTTCTGAGGAACTCTTTAGAAATGAACCGGAATTAATAAGATCTATTTCAGGGGTTATTGAACACAACCAGTCTCTTTTAGTAAAAATAATAAGAAAAGGACAAATAACCGGCGAAATCAGGGATGATACTGATGCTTCATCTTTAGCACTGGTTCTTATGGGTGCTTTAAGACTGTTTGTAAAAAAATGGCAGCTATCAGGATTTTCATTTGATCTAGAACTGGAAGGCTCTTTGCTCTTTCTCAATATGAGAAGGCTTATTTCAAAACACTAAAATCTTAAAATATGAAAATTATTGAAATTGCCTCCACCCCAATTTCGGAAACTCCCCACAAGGTTGATGTAAGGAAGATTTATGACCAGGATACGGCCCAGGTAATGCACATAACGCTAAAATCCGGCGAATCGCTGAAACCACATATTACGCCGGTTGATGTGTTTTTTTATATACTGGCTGGAAAAGTTGATGTCAGGGTTGGAGATGAAACCCTAGCTGTTGAAGAGGATCACCTTGTGGAAAGTCCAAAAGGAATCCCACATTGCTTATCTAATAGTTCGGGTCAAATTGCTAAAATTTTAGTTGTCAAAGCTCCCAAACCGGAAACTGGCTCTCGGCTGCTCTGATCAATGAATGCTATTCAATGTGACTACAAATCACTTTGGATAGTATTATTTTTTACAAACCAAGTTAGTTAATGTTAACAAACAAAGAAAATGAAAACAAACAGAATTAGTCAGTCCAAAAGAGCATCTATTGTAATTATTTCAATTACAATGCTTATCAGCGCATATTTTATCTATGCTATGTCGAAAAACTCAAGGATGGAAACAGATCTGGATGAGTATATGCCCGCAGAGCATCCTGCTTTTATTTTCAGTGATCAGGCAGAAGAATGGTTTAACATCAAGGATGGAATTCTGATTGCCATTGAGAACAGAAAGGGAATTTATAACACCAATACGCTTGAAAAGATAAACGAATTAACCCTTCAACTTCAGGAAATGGCAGAATTTGAAGATAACGATGTGGTATCTCTTTCAACAGCCGACAACATTACAGGAAGTGATGATGGCATGGATGTTCGTTCTTTTTATAAAGAAGTGCCTGATTCAAAAACTGAGACAGCTTTGCTTCAACAGCAAGTTAAAAGCAATGATATGGTTTATGGCCGTTTTGTTTCTTATGATGAAACAGTTGGACTTATTGTGGCAGGTATGAATGACAGTACTTTCAACGAGGAATTTTATTCAAGAATATTGGACTTTGCAAAATCCTTTGAAGACTCAGACAACAAAATTTATGTAGCAGGCCGCCCTGTTGTTGAAGGTTCAATGGCTTTGCTTGGCCCTGCCGACATGAAACGTATGGTGCCATTGGTTTTGATAGTAATAGCTTTAGTACTTTATTTACTTCTCAAAAGTAAGCGTGCTACAGTTGCAACCTTAGCTACTGTATTTATCAGTACCATATGGGCATTTGGTCTTATGGCCGTCAGCGGTGTGCCAATATATTCGGTTTCAACGATGATGCCTGTTATGCTAATAGCCATTGGTGTAGCCTACGGGATTTATTTCTATAACCACCTAAATAGAGTATTGCTAGATAATCCTGACCTAAATAAGGATGAAGCATCTGTTCTGGCGATAAAGAAACTTTGGAAACCATTGGCAATGGCTGCATTTACTACTATAATAGGATTTATTTCCCTTTTAACTTCGCAGGTTTATCCAATCAAATATTTCGGAGTTTTTACTGCAGCAGGTATATTCATCTCTTTTCTGCTAGCTGTTGTCTTTCTGCCGGCAACGGTTCGCCTATTCGGATACAGGAAAAGGCAGTTAAACAAAAACTCAAAAGGAGGGTTGGACAGACTTCTTAGTAAAATAACCGATAAGTTAATCTTAAAGAGTTCTCTTGTTTATGTGTTTTCAGCAGTCGTAGTATTAATTTCCATTTATGGGCTGCAAAAGGTATGGATAAATTCCAGTTTCCTGGATAAATTTGAAACTGACAGCGATATTGTACTTACAGATGCATTTATCAATAGTAAGTTTGGAGGAACCTCAACATTGAATGTAATTCTGGAAAGCAAAGATTCAGATACATTTAAGAAACCCCAAAACCTGGCGCTAATAGATGAAATGCAATCAGAAACAGAGAAACTTGCCAGAGTGGGTAATTCATTCTCATTGGCTGATTATTTAAAAAGGATGAACAAAGTCATGAACTCGGATGATATGAATTACTTCTCTATTCCTGAAAGTAGTGATATGGTCGCTCAGTATTTACTTTTATACGAAATGTCCGGCGATCCTGAGAACCTTACCAAAGTTGTAAATTATGACTATAATCTTACTAATATCACTTTTCAACTTAAAGGTGATGATTCCAGAACTATCAATGAAGCTCTGACCGTGATAGAAGGGTTTAAAGATAGATTCAAGGAAAACGGTATTACCGTTAAATATGCTGGCTCTGGCTATAAGGCATTGGTATTTACTGATCTGATACTTGAGGGACAAATATTGAGTCTGATAATGTCGTTGATTCTTGTGATTATGCTGCTTTCAATTATGTTTAGAAGTCTCAAAGCAGGTATTATTGGTTCAGTACCTATACTCATAACCGCTGTTTTAAGTTTTGGCATTATGGGTATATTCAATATTCCGCTCAGTACCACTACTGCATTACTTTCAAGTATAGCAATAGGGATTGGAATTGACTATGCAATACATTTCTTAGAACATTACAGAGAAAATTTAAAAACCGATGGAGCTATTAAACCTGCCTTGATGAAAACTATGCATCAAACGGGAAGGTCCATAGTGTATAACGCAGTAGTTGTGATTGCGGGTTTCTTGGTGCTTCTATTTTCCGTATTCCCTCCAAACAGAACTCTTGGTGCATTGGTATCCTTGAATATGTTTACCAGTCTTATAGGCACTCTTACCATAATGATGGTGCTTGTGCATGCTTTTCGTCTGTTTTCAAAGAAGTAAATAATTTGAGTAATCAAGACGTAAGGCTATGTCATCCATTTTATTGAGAATTATTCTCATTGCTTGTTTTTTCTTTGCATGCAAAGCGGCTGACGCTCAGGTAAGTGAAGGAGTATTGTCCGAAAATTATTTTTTTCAGGCTGTCAGGTCAGCACAGGATGAAAGCTATATTACCTTCGGGCAGGGTATCGGTAATCTTGATGCACTTATTTTTGAAGCATTTGTTACTCCAAACTTTTTATTGCGTACCAGCACAGATTCTAGATGGGGAGCAGTTCTTACTCCTGCTGTATTACTTAGAATGAAAGCAGAAGAGTCATTCCCGGTTCAAACTCCCGGGTATAAACCTCAACTTACATTTTATCATCAAATCGGGACATACAACTATTCACGGTACAGGATTAATTTCCTTTTTGTGAAATTGGCACACCATTCCAACGGTCAGGAGGAGCCTTTTTACCTAATAAACGGCGAGGTAAATTTAAAATCTGGAAATTTTTCAACCAATTTTATTGAAATTGGAGCCTTCTTTAATAAGAAGTTAAATCTTAAAGGCTTAAAAGGATCAGCATTCAGAAGCTCGCTCGAGATTCATCCTGATCTTGATCGCAGCCCCGAATTAAATGGCAAATACAGCTTTTTTCGTTGGCACAATCAGTTTCGTATTTTCTTTTTATCAAGGGATGAAGAATTTGCTGCCGTTAACTCAAATCCCAGATTTCAGACAACAATGAGAACTTCCTGGCTTTTTGGAAAGATGGATGAACATGGTTTTTTTGATGCCGGCAGTCGACTTGTTTTGTCGGTTACTGGAGAGTATCGCCCAGAATTTCTGAAAGATGTTAGTCTTTTTGTAAACTTTTATTCCGGAGAGGATTATTACAACATCCATTTTGGGAAGAAAATCGTGGCACTGCGTTTCGGTTTGCAGGCCTATTCACTTTAAATACAATAAAATAAAAACCCTAAACTTCAAATCAAATGAAAACTTTTTCAACTTTAATTGCAGTGCTATTATTTTCAACTGCATTTGCGCAAAATTCAATGGCTCAATATACTGGCCAAAAAATAATGGAGAATGTTTATAACATTCCAAAAGGAAATGACATTCAGGGTGAACTAACGATGACTCTGACCAATTCAAAGGGAGAAAAACGTGTAAGAAAACTGAAACAGTACATTAAAGATGATGGAAATTCTGAGAAAAAAATTATGTTTTTTATATCACCGGCAGATGTTAAAGGTACTTCATTTATGAACTGGAGCTACACATCTGGAAAAGACGATGATCAATGGATATTTTTGCCTGCATTAAAAAGGACCAAGCGGATTTCCAGTGACGGTAAAGGTGATTATTTCATGGGTTCGGACTTTACTTATGATGATCTTGGAGACAGGCACCCAAATGAAGACAACCATATTTTACTCAAAGAAGAAAATGTTAACGGAGTGGCATGTTATGTCGTTGAAAGCAAACCTAAAGAAAGTGGATACATGTATTCCAAAACTATTACCTGGGTATCAAAGGAGAATCTTATAGGGGTCAAACGTGAATTTTATGATCCGACTGGCAATTTATTGAAAATTCTGGAAATCGGTCGATTTGAAAAGATTAGTGGATTTTGGACCATTCTTGAAACTGAAATGAAAAATGTGAAGAAAAATCATTCAACAAGTATGGTTTTTTCAAATGTAAAAATAAATACCGGAATTGACGATTCCCGCTTCACCGAACGAAGCATGTCTCTTGGTCAGTAATTCACGCAACCTAAGATCTGAATGTTATGAAAACCAAATTGATAATTTTAATTTTGCTGGCAATAAAGGTAAATGGCCTTTATGCACAGGATGTGTTTAAGCCTGATTTTAGTGGATTTATCAGAAACTACACAGGCATTCTGACAAATGATGATATGTCGCTTGCCATTCTTCAGAATTCTTTGGATTTGGATATCTCCGGGCATAATAACCGAATAGGGTTCAAGGCCAATCCTTACATTTTTCATTATACCGATCGTGAGTTGAGTATTGGTTTGCGGGAAGTTTATATGGATATGTTTTTTAATAACTTTGATATTAGGCTTGGTAAACAGCAAATAATCTGGGGTAAAGCTGAAGGTGTCTTTATTACTGATGTTGTTTCCCCAAAAGATCTCAGCGAATTTTTACTTCCTGATTTCGATGAAATAAGAATAGGGGTTACCTCTTTAAAATTAAACTACTACAAAGGTAATCATAATTTTGAATTAGTTTGGTCCCCGGTTTTTTTACCTACATTGATGCCTGAAAATAATAGCATCTGGTCTCCATATCTGCCTTTTCCTGTTCAACCCGAATGGGATTTATCAAAGTCCGAAGTTTCCCCATCAATTAAAAATAGTGAGGTATTTGCCAGATATGCACTAATGGCATCAGCTTTTGATTTGGAATTGGTTGGTGGAAGCTTTTATTTCGATGATCCGGCATTTCATTTAACACGAACAATTGACATGTCAACCCAACAACTTACTGGAATAATCGCCAGTCCTGAATATCACAGAGTTTCTATGGCAGGAGGGAGTTTTTCTGTCCCATTGTCCGGTTTTGTTCTCAGAGGTGAAGGTGCATACTACCATGGAAGATATTTTCAAACCAATGACCCTGTTGAAAAAGATGCAACCATTGAGAAAGATAATTTGCATTACATGGCAGGGCTTGATTATACTCTGGCAGGAACCAAGCTTAGTTTGCAGTTTATACAGGAATTTATTCCTGATTATAATAACCAGTTAATGAACCGGGAATTTGAAAATACAATGACTTTTCTTGCCAAAAAGGATTTCCTTCGTGAAAAATTATGGATCGAACTTTTTGCTTATATTGGCTTATCTTCTGAAGATGCGCTAATTCGTCCTAAGGTTACATATGCTTTCGCTGATGGATTCGAACTTTTAGGAGGAGCCAATATTTTTACCGGCAAAGATGGACGGTTTGGTCAATTCGGTCAAAATGATATGCTTTATTTCAAAGTAAAATATAGCTTTTAATTTATGACATCTGAGGATAAGATCACCTTAGCTGCAGGCATGATATTTCTGAAATACGGCTATCATGCCACTACTCTTGCTGCAATTGCTGACCTTGCTCATGTGAGCAAGGCAGCAATACATTATTATTTTAGAAGCAAGGACAAACTTTATTCAGTAGTTCTGAAAAATTTATTTTCAGTAAATTTAAATCTTACAAACCCGGATCTGAGAGTGATATATTTTCTATCTGTTGAAATGAGAACAAATAAGATTATGCTGATCAGTTGTTTGAAAAAATCAGGTATCAAAGAGCCTGATAAGTTTGTTAAGAGTATTTTATCCTCAAAGAACATCTCTCGTTTGGGTGAACTATACTTTTACGATGAGCAATTATAGAATTCAGTTATTATATTCAGAACAGATTTTTATTTAAAAAATACCTCCGCTTAAACCAAAAGGCCACACTCACCAATCCTATCATTACCGGTACTTCGACCAGTGGGCCGATTACAGCAGCAAATGCCTCTCCTGAATTGATCCCGAATACTGCAATAGCAACTGCAATTGCCAGTTCAAAATTGTTACTTGCTGCGGTAAACGACAAAGTGGTTGACTGCTCGTAACTGGCACCAACCTTTATGCTCATAAAAAATGAAACCAGAAACATCACTACAAAATAAATGAGCAGTGGAACAGCAATAAGTACCACGTCCATAGGAATTTTTACAATGTATTCACCTTTGAGAGAGAACATTACCACAATTGTAAATAACAAGGCAATCAGGGTTAACGGACTTATTCTCGGCACAAATACACGATGATACCATTCTTTACTTTTTACTTTTACAAGTATAAACCGTGTAAGAAAGCCAGCCAGAAAAGGTATTCCCAGATAAATCAGTACACTTTCGGCAATCTGGCCAATGGTGATACTTTCCACGGCATCACTTACGGGAATACCAAACCAGCCAGGCATAACAGCAATAAAGAACCATGCATAAACCGAGAAAAACAACACCTGAAAAATTGAATTGAATGCTACCAGTCCGGCTGCATATTGTGTATCACCCCTGGCTAGGTCGTTCCAAACTATAACCATTGCGATACATCGGGCAAGTCCGATCATAATAATACCGTATACATAAGGTAGGTTGGCATTGTTTTCGCCCGGGAAAAGCTTAAAAAGTGCTACGGCCAGTAAAAACATCAACACAGGTCCTATAAGCCAGTTTTGTATCAGTGACAATGAAAGCACTTTTACATTGCGGAAAACATCTCCCAGTTCCTCGTATTTAACTTTTGCCAAAGGCGGATACATCATCAGTATCAGGCCAATGGCGATAGGAATGTTGGTTGTACTGTCGGGCGATGTTTTCATCGAGTCCCAGAATTGTGCCACCCCGGGAAAGAAATATCCTGACATTACGCCAATAAACATGGCCAGAAAAATCCACAGGGTTAAATACCTGTCCAGGAATTTTAGTTTTGGTTTTGAAGGCATGGTTTTGATT
>JANJXJ010000222.1 GCA_024709105.1 Lentimicrobium sp.
GTTATTTCCGCAAGCCTGGTGGCAACTTCGGGTTTCATGCTTTCCTGAAAACGGCCTCCCAGATGTTTGGAAAGGAATTTTTCGGCAGCGGCAAGCATGGCCATATTGTTAACCGGTCTGGCAAAACCGTGCCCTTCGTCGGGAGCAACAATGTATTCCACATCGAAACCTCTGTCGCGCAAAGCAACCACAATCTGATCAGATTCATGTTGTTTTACCCTGGGGTCGTTGGCTCCCTGAACCACAAGCAATGGTGATTTTATTTTATCGGCCGAGAACAACGGCGACATGGCTTTCAGGTCGGCTTCGCCTTCGGGTGTGGAAGGATCGCCCATTCGCAGATAAAATACTTTTCTGATGGATTCCCAGTAAGGCGGAATGGAATTGAGCAAGGTGATAAGATTGGATGGCCCCACTATGGAAACGCCGCAGGCAAATACATCAGGTGTAAATGCCAGCCCGGCCAGGGTAGCATAACCTCCATAAGATCCGCCCATGATTCCAACCTTTTCCGGATCAACAATGCCTTGCTCTACCAGATATTTTACTCCCCAGGTGATGTCGTCCTGCATTTTTCTGCCCCATTCCTTGTTTCCGGCATTTACGAAACTTTTACCATAGCCGGTAGATGCCCTGAAATTCGGGTCGAGGACTGCATATCCGCGATTAGCCAGAAACTGTGCATAAGAATTAAATCCCCATCCGCTTCTTGCCCAGGGGCCGCCGTGCGGCATTACAATCAAAGGAAGGTTTTTGTGTTCAATTCCTTTGGGCAGAGTGAGGTATGCAGGAATTTCAAGGCCATCGGAAGAGGGATATCTGATGGCTTTCATATGGGCCATGTGCTCAACCGGAATGTTTGGCCGCGGACGATACTGAAAGGTAAGTTTTTTGGTTTTGCGATCAAACAGATAGGTGGTTCCGGGGTCAACATCGCTGTATGAGCCGATTATCCAGTATCTTTCATCGGCTGTGGTACGGGCAAAATAGGGCTCTACTCCCGGAAGTTGCTTGCTGATAAGGTCGTAATCTTCTTTCAGGGAGTTATCTTTCCAGTAATAGCGGAGCCGGTCGTCTTCGTAGGTGGTAAATACAATCTCGCGGGTAACTTCCGAAAAGGATACATTGTCGAGATCTACCCTTTTCAGAGGATCGGCTTCTACAAACTCTTCTTTCAGGGTTTTCAGATCAAATAATACCAGGCGGGTAAGGTCAACATCGTCGCCTTTGTTGGTAACCAGATAAACTTTCTGATTATCTTTTGAGAAGCCAGCCGGATAAGCAGATTCAAAAACATTGGTGGAATAAATCGGAGTAAAACCATTTTCATCAACCCTGAGAATGTCGTTGCTGCCATCAAAATTTGATCTCATAGCCAGCCTCAGTTCGTCGTTCCAATCGAAAATCCAGCCAGTGATCCGGTCTTCGGGTGAATTTTGCCTGAGCAGGGTTCTTTCACCGGTTGAGAGTTTCATTTTGTAAAGGTCGTGCCAGGCCGGATCGCGGTCATTTAATCCGATATAAATTACATCGGGGTCAGTTTTGGGAACTGAGTAAATCTGCACCCGAACTCCTTTGAGATTGGTAAGGTCGCGGTTCTCCGGAACACCTGCGCCTGCTGCATTAAGTGCTGAAGGGTCAACTGAGTAAATGTTGAAGTTTTCATCTCCGCCTTTATCCTGGGCGTACAAAATGTACTTTCCGTCACGCGACCAGAAATAAGACCTTACCGGCCTTTGAACATCAGCGGTTAACGGGCGGGCGGCATCAAATGCTTCGTCAAACTTTTTAACCCAGATGTTCATCACCCCGTTGTAAGGTTTTATAAAAGAGAGGTACTTTCCATCAGGTGAAAGTTGTCCGCCTGAAATTTCAGGATTGTCGAAGAAAAGCTCTCTGTCGAGCAGCGGAGGCAACTCGTTTTTCTGAGCCTGAGAAGTTAGACCGGCTGCAAAGAAGGCCAGCAGAGTCAGTAATCGGATGGTTTTCATATAGCGTTGATTTGGTTAAAAAGGTTTTTTAATAAACAATCAGCAGATAGTTATGGCGAAAAAGGTGCAATGTTTTTTAGACGATGGAAGGTTGAAAAGATTACAATTTTCCCTGATTTTTATATAACTGCATATTCCGTTTACTTATCAGTAGACTCTGCAATACTTTTGCCGGCTTTTTTGTTAATAAGTCAGCTAAAGATTTTTTTTCGAGTCAGACTTATTGGCAGCTATTGGGCAGCAGATAGAGTTCGTTTTCGTAAATTTTAAAAAACATCTTGAATAATGAATGAATATCAGTCGGTTGAACACTACATTTTTTCTTTTCCTGATGAATTGAAAGAGCTTCTAATTAAGGTCCGTACAGTAATTGCAGAGCAGGTTCCTCCTGAGACTTCAGAAAAACTGAGTTACGGGATGCCCACTTTTTACCTTAACGGGAATCTGGTGCACTATGCCATCAACAAAAATCACCTGGGTTTTTATCCGGCTCCTGCAGCAATTGAGGCTTTTAAAGAACAGCTGAAAGATTATAAAACCTCAAAGGGAGCTATTCAGTTTCCGTTCTCAAAACCTATTCCTTTCGACCTGATTGCTCAGATTGTCAGGTTCAGGGTGAGCGAAAATCTGGCTGCTGCAAAACGAAGATGATGTTTACTTCAAGCTGGAAAATCAAAAAAATCGTCAGACTCTTTCTTCAAATTTATCTGAACTTTAATTCAAAATACATGAAAAGATTTTTAACTGCAGTTTTTGCATTTTTCCTGGTTTCAGGAATTTTTGCCCAGCAGCAGAACCCGGTATTTGATTCAGTACTTGCCAAACAATACGGGGCCGATGCTTATGGTATGAAAAGCTATATGCTGGTGATTCTGAAAACCGGAACTTTAAAAACCGATAACCGGGCTTTTGTTGACAGTTGTTTTCGCGGGCATCTTGATAACATTGGGCGTTTGGCAAAAAGCGGAGATCTGGTTGTAGCTGGTCCGCTCGGGAAGAACGATCTCACATACAGAGGTATTTTTATTCTAAATGCCAAAACAGCCGAAGAAGCTGAAGCCTTGCTGAAATCAGATCCTGCTGTTGCTTCAGGATTGCTGGGGTATGAATTGTTAACCTGGTACGGGTCGGCTGCTTTGCCTGCATATCTTGAGGTTTCGGAAAAGATTTGGAAATTACAGCCGTAAAGTATTGCTAAAGAGCCTCCTTCAATTTGCTTTTTATAAAGCGGGATTCACAACTTGTTGCTAAAATCGAGATATCAGAATATCTCAATATTTTAATTTATGGATTTGTCTAACAAAATCAGGAACTTATTTTCTTTTGCTGACCCTCATTTGCTGGAGGAAGTTCTGACTGAGGCTAAATTTCAGGAAATCCCATCGGGAACAACTATTCTGCGAGCAGAACAATACGTAAAAGTTATTCCTTTGGTTATCAGTGGAGTAATTAAAGTTTTTACAAGTTCTGGTGAAAAGGAGCTCTTACTTTATTACATCAGGTCTGGAGAAAGTTGTGTTATGTCGTTTGCTTCGGGGCTTAAAAATGAGCCCAGCAAAGTGTTTGCACTTACAGAGGAAGATACCGTAGTTTTGTTAATGCCTGTGGATAAAGTTGCGGTTTGGTCGAAAATATACCCCGAGCTGAATACGTTGTTCTTTCAGCAGTTTAACCTGAGATACGCCGATTTGCTTGAAACCATTAATCATGTGCTTTTTGATAAGCTGGATCAACGGGTATATGAATACCTTAAATCAAAAGCTGCAATTACAGGGAAAAAAGCACTGAAAATTCCGCACAAAAATATTGCTGCCGATCTAGGTACTGCCCGGGAAGTAGTTAGCAGGATTCTGAAAAAACTGGAATCAGAGAAAAGAATTGCGCTTGTCAACAATGAGATAGAAATTCTCTGAAATGTGACTAAAGTCACTGCTAAAGGAAAACCAATGCCTGAACTTTGCAGGACTTTATTAACCAAAAACCAAAAACAATGAAAAAAAACATGGGAAATGCAGATAGGGCAATCAGACTGGCATTGGCAGCTTTGGTAGCCGTTCTCTATTTTACTAACGTAATCGGAGGAACACTGGGAATAGTGCTTCTTGCTTTGGCAGCAATTTTTGTACTGACAAGTCTGATCAGCTTCTGCCCATTGTATGCACCTCTGGGAATAAACACAAAGTCAAACAAACACAGTCAATAAGATGAAAACTACAAGAAATCTTTCTTTGATATTAAGTTTCCTGCTCGCAATGGTTTTAGTTTCATGCGACAAGAATGAAGATAGCAATTCTCAACCACAGGCTGAAAATAACGTGAAAAGCGGAAACTGGAAAATCACTAAAATGATTGATTCAGGTGATGATGAAACTTCCGATTTTAATGGATACACCTTTACTTTTCAGAATGGTGGCATTATTTCAGCAACCAATGGTGTAAAAAATTATGCCGGAACCTGGCAGGTTTCAGATAGCAACAGCGACGACGACAGCCCTGAAGATCTGCATTTGATCATAAGCTTCAGTGTGTCGGATGATGATGATTTTGACGATTTGAGCGAGGATTGGAATTATATCAGCAATTCTTCATCAAAGATAGAACTCATTCACGTGAGCGGAGGTAATGGCGGAACAGATTACCTGACTTTTGAGAAAATCAACTGATTTTTTAAATTCGTTTGATTAATCCTCTGTTGTTGAAAAGCAGCAGAGGATTTTTGTTTGAAGTAGAACTATTTTAACGATTTGTTTCCGGTGCAATCGGTTGGAAGGATGTTGGCCATAAAGTTATATATTTGTCCTTAATTTGTTAATGAAATGCCGATAAAGAAAGCCTACTCAATTAGTCAGATTCCTCTTTCCAGGATAGCCACCTTTGATATTTTTTCGGTGGGGCTTACCCGGCATCATGTGGCGGCATTGCTTGAGTTTGATGTAACAACCGCAAGGCAAAAAATCAGAAAAGCCAGAAGAAATGGTCGAAAAATCTCCTTCAATTCATGGTTATTGCGGGTAATTGCTGTCAGTGTGCAGGAACACCCCGAAGTAGCTTCATATCTTAATAGCAAAAGTAAGCTCCTGGTTTTTGATTCCATAAACATCTCTGTTCTAATTGAAAAAAGGATTGGGGATAAGCTGGTGCCGATTCCATATGTACTCATTGATGCTGCTCAAAAAAGTGCAGAGGAGATTTCACTGGAAATTGAGCAGGCGCGCAATGCTGAAATTAAAGAGGGTGAAACTCTTATTCAAAGGAATCTTTCTCTGTATGAAAAGCTGTATTACCGGCTTCCGGGTTTTCTCAGGAGACTGGTATGGCGGCTGATGTTAAAAAAGCCTCAGTTTATCTTCAGTAAAATGGGTAATATATCAGTTACCTCTTTGGGAACCACCGCCCGGCTGAATGGCTGGTTTGTTCATCGTTCTGTTCATCCCTTGTCGTTTGGATTTGGCTCTGTGATCAAGAAGCCCGTTGTGATAGATGACAAGGTTGCGGACAGGGAAATACTTAACTCTACTATACTATTGGATCATGATGTGGTGGATGGAGCTCCCATGGCCAGGTTTATTGATTGTCTTTCGGAAAAGATTAAAAATGGAGCGGGCATAGAAGATTAGCACTGTATCAGCTTGTACTTATAACCTCAGTAAAACCAAAAAGCAAGCAATGCTTTATCGATCATATTAATTATTCTGAAAATCACATAAATTGTTTGAAGAGCATGAGGGAGTGTTTTTTTACAGGATCAACAAAAAGCAAAACCGGCTGTTTAAAAAGAGCAACAAATCGCAGAAATGCGTAATTTTGTCTTAAATTTACGGGGCATTTCAGAAAAAATGTTAAACATGTACGTTTACTGTCCGTATTCGCACAATTTTTGCGCTAAAAACGAGTTTCAAAACAAATCAATACATGGAAAAAATGAACACAGGTAATGCTTTCCGCTTTCAGTTTGCGGGTAAATTCAGGATTCTTTTGGTTTCATTGCTGGTAATTTCGCTGGGAGCCGGATTTACCTCCTGCAACAGTTCGAAAAAGGCAGCCAAAAAGAAAGCAGCACAGGAACTGGCAGAAAAAACAGCCAAAGCCAAAACAGATCTGCTGGCCATTATTAATGATAATGGAAAAATGACCCTTGAGGAAAAAGAGTTTAAACTTGCCGGTATCAAGAGAATGAATCTTGAAGACCAGGAAGTTAAGGATTTGATTTTACAGGCCGAAGAGGTGTTGGCTCGCGAACGGGCTGCCCTTGAACGCCGAAAGGAGGAGGAGAGATTGCAAAGAGAAAAGGAGGCCCGGGAAAGGGAGTTGCGCGAAGGCGGACAATTCAGAGCCATCAATCAGAGTCTTGATGCAGTTGCATCGGCAGGTGATGTTTCTACTGCCAATATGCGTATTCGCGAGGCTTTGGGT
>JANJXJ010000097.1 GCA_024709105.1 Lentimicrobium sp.
TATTCGTATCTTTGCAGTCAATTTAAGAGCAGCTGATTTTCATAAAAAGACATTTTTTCTTTCCTGCCTGTCGAACCTTAGTTAATTCCCGATTCTTTCTGAATTTAACCCGGGCCTTTGCGATACGTCACGGTTGTTATGTGGCTGCCATCATTTTTTATTTATTTTCATGACTTTCGAAAAACTGAACATCATCGAGCCCATAGTCCGGGCTTTAACAAATAAGGGCTATTCAGAACCCACTCCCATTCAAGAAAAAGCAATTCCTCACTTATTGGCCGGTAAAGACGTATTTGGCACAGCCCAAACCGGAACCGGCAAAACAGCAGCATTTGCTATTCCTATCCTTCAGAATCTTTATGCCGGGAAAACCGATCGTAAACTCAGCGGCCCCCGTGCTTTGATATTGGCACCCACCCGCGAACTTGCCATACAGATCAGCGAAAGTTTCAGCGACTACAGCAAAGGGCTTAAACTGAAACATACCGTAATTTATGGAGGTGTTTCACAAAACCCCCAAACCGAAATTCTGCGCAAAGGTGTTGATATTCTCATTGCTACTCCGGGTCGTTTGCTCGATCTGATGAATCAGGGATTTATCAAACTTACCGGCATAGAGGTTTTTATCCTCGACGAAGCCGACCGCATGCTGGATATGGGTTTTGCACCTGATATCAAACGTATTATAGCGAAACTACCGGTGAAAAGACAAACGGGTTTCTTTACCGCAACAGTTCCCAATGAGATCAAAGCATTGGCCGACAGCCTGCTGAGGAATCCTGTAAAAGTAAATGTTGCGCCGGTCTCAGCGCCTGCCGAAATGGTAAATCAGTCGGTGTATTATGTTGAGAAAGCCGACAAAAAAGCTTTGCTTCAGCAGATTTTTGATTCTGAGGAGATTGAAACTGCATTGATTTTTACCCGCACCAAACATGGTGCCGACAAGGTATCACGCGATCTGAACAAACTTGGTATTCCGGCTGTGGCGATTCATGGAAACAAGTCGCAGTCGGCCAGACAAAAAGCGCTTCAGGGATTTAAGGACAGGTCTATCAAGGTGTTGGTAGCCACTGATATTGCTTCAAGAGGTATAGATGTTGACAAGTTGTCGCATGTAATCAACTTTGAGCTTCCTGAAGTACCCGAAACTTACGTACACCGCATTGGCCGTACAGCCAGGGCCGGTGAGTCGGGTACTGCCATCTCATTTTGCGCATCTGAAGAAAGAGGCAGCCTGAAAGATATCAATAAGTTGCTTCCCAAATCAATAGAAGTGAGAAATATGCCTGGTTTTGCAGGCAAACCCAGGGAGCTGGAAATTGCTGCGGCTCAAAATTCTGAACGTCCTCACAAATCTTTCAGGGCTGGCCAGTCTGGCTCCGGCAACAGGTTCAGAAGAAAAAGGTAAGCTTCGATTACAGAAACAGTTTGACTTGCTGAATTTATAGCAGTAACTAAAATAAAAAAGCCCTGTCGGTTTATACCTGACAGGGCTTTTAGTTTTAAATGGCAAGGATTAGCGAACCATCACCTTAATGGTTTTTACTGTGCTGTTTTCAACATATCTCAACAGATAAACCCCTGCTGACAAAGTGTTGATTGCAGTTTGCATGCTTACACTGCCATTGCCTTTGAAACGCATAACTTCCGCTCCGTTCAGCTGCAGCAGTTTAAATTCTCCATTTAAAGGAGCAGAACTTCTGATGTTGAGCAATCCACCTGCAACGAACGCAGAAATGGCTGAAGCTGCATCGGTTTCGTCAAGTCCGAGTGTACCGAATATCAATTCAAAACGGTTGGCTGCATCCCCTGCTTCGGAGGTAAAGTTATACGATGGTTGCAGACCTAAGTCCTGAATGTTGCCGGTTTTCTTGTCGTGAAGAAATACCATGATTCCTGAATAAAGGTTATCATAGCTTACTGACATATTATAATCAGCAGCAGTATTTTTTGCAAATCCGAGTTGAATCACCTTACCTGTATTAATCTGAGGCAATGCATTCAATGAAAGCTGGTCTTCGCCGGCAAGGGTATATACCGAAGGTGCAAATGCGGCAAGGAAACGTGAATCAAGATTGTGGTCAAAAGTTTCAGTGGCCTCTGGTTGAACAACAATCAGGCTCTTTTGGGTTGTATTTGTTGTATTTTCGGTAACCACGACTTCAACCTTGGGCAGATTAACTGTCTCAATAACAGGTGCTGCAAAAGATCTGTCGGCCGGATTGAAGGTAAAAGCAGGAGTTTGTGCTGGCAATGCATTTACAACAAAGCCTCCCATTGCAGGAATAATGGTTCCTTCCAAAGCATCGGTGAAAGATCCGGAAAGCGGGTCATAGATTTTGACAATTCCGGCCAGAGTGGTATTTGTGCCACTCCATGCGATGGATGATGTATAGGGATTGCCAAGCAGATGCCATGCTCCGGATGCTGCCAATGCAGGTGTTACAGCGCTGCCGGTGAGAGTCCCGGAAATAGAATGAATGCCGGAAGAAACAAAGTTAGCCAGGTAACCCTGTCCTGAAATAAACTCATTGTCAAATTCAGGATTCCAGGCTCCACCCTGCAAACGGGCACTGATCCATGCTGAGGTTGGGGCATCCCATTTCAAAAGCTGATCATTACTTCCAATAACAGGTTCAACAGCTTGTCCACTGACAGGCACAGACCATAAACTGCTTTGCAAAAGGTTTGCAGCAGTCTGGCTTGCAAACTCAAGGGTAGCTGCAACGGATTCCTGATTCAGAATTAACTGGGCCTGTGAGCTGCTGTTTGCTTTAAGAATGAGCCCGGCAGGTCCGGCGTTGTTGGTAATACTTTCGTTGATGGTAACTTTTGCATCGGGCAGAAGTGTTATGGCCGCGCCCGGGTGTATGCTAAGCCCCTGAATGGCAAATGTTCCGCCTATTTCCGGATTGTTTAGGCCTGGAAGAATCTCCGCACTGTGGTTTGAAGCCGGAACAGAAAGCCTCCAGTTTAAGGCGTCGTTCCAGTTGCTGCTGCCGTTTCCTGTCCAGTAATTGGTGGCAGGCATGATGGAAATGTTATCAATAGCAAGAATATGGCCATTTACACCTTCATAAACAAATGCAAGTCTTACTTTTTGGCCATTGAACTCGTCTAAACTCATGTGGACAGGTATCTGATAATCATTGTTGTTATCAGCTGAAATCCATGAATTCAGGGTTATCCAGTTGTTGTTGACAAACATGTTTACATGGAAACGGGTGGGGTGGGTATCGTCATAATTATACTTCACCCTGAATGACAAGTCGTGGTTGCCTGTTGCAGGTAATTGTATTTCTCCGGTTATGAGCCAGTTGTATCCGGTTGCGCTGGTTTCAATCACTGCTGAACGTTCACCGCCAAAGATGTATTGGCTGCCATTGTTCTGAAAAGTTTCAGGAGTACAGATAAACCATGTGTTCCCCGAAGGTTCATTGAGCACATCTCCGTTCAATCCGCCGAGTTCATCAGTATTCTGTTTTAACTGCCAGCATTCAAAACCGGTATTGTATGCTTCAAACGATTCATCCCATGGAGTTTCGGTATAGCACAAAGTAGTAAAACTCACCGGGCCTTCCCAAACGCTGGAATTGTCTTCGTCGCAGGCGCCACGAACGTAAACGTCGTAGCTGCTGTCGTAATTTAATCCTTCAAGCAAAGCAAAAGTGCTGGTAACAGAAGGAATAAGTGTTCCGCTTCCGGGATCAAATCCTGCAGGGCCATACTCTACATCCCATGCTGTGGCGGGCTCAACCGCTGTCCAGCTTACCTGAGCTGAGGAAGAGGTAACTCCGGCCACGGCTAAATCAGCAGGAGGGAAGCAACTTACCGGAATCTGAATCATAAACTCATCAACAAACAGGTTATTTCCCTGCTCGCTACTGCCTTTCAGTACGATGTATGTGAGCTTATTTTTGTAAGTTTCAGGTAAAACAAAGGTAAACAGGTGCCATCCTTCTTTTTCGGCAACCGGAGCCAGTTCTGTGGAACGATGAATGGTTCCGAGCAAAGTGGCAAAACCGGTGGTAGGAGTAAGGTTGGCGTAAACTTCCAATTTGTCGGCTATTGTGGTTTCGGTGTTGTCGCGATAAAGCCAGAAACTGATTTCGTAATCATCATCACCAAAAATAACCGGAGGAGACACAAGTAATCCGCTTGTTCCGGCAGCGTAATCATTGCTGTTGAAACGGGTCATACCCAATCCGCTCTGGGGCTCACAAACAGGATCTGCACCTGTGGTTTGCCAGTCCCAAAGTCCGGCACCAGCTCCGGCAAGTTTTTTGTTTTCCCAGGATGAAGGCGGAAACTCATCATCATCAAAGCTCTGCAGATAGGGGAACGAAACAATAGGATCTTTTAAAGTGGTTGCATTGGCGGCAATTCCGGGAGAATATTCCGGTACTTCGTTCAGCGACCAGGCTTTGTAAAAATAAGGGGTATTGCTGCTGAGGCCGGTGTGCTGGAATGAATTGGCATCACCGATATACAGTATGGTTCCGCCTCCTTCAATCTCATCGCCGGTGTTGTATGACTGCTCCTGAATCGGGTCTCCGAATGTGTCTGTGGTATTCCAGGCTATCATCACATCGTTGTTTTCGGCATTTTTTACCCAGTTAAGGTTTATCTGTTCATTGCTTGAAGCCAGCGCAGTAAAGGCCAGCGGGTCATTTACCAGAATCATCTGGTTCATGGTTTCAAGCAGAGCGGCATGAGCGTTTGCCCTTCCTGCTCCGAGTTTTCCAATGTAACCGGGGTTTACACCGTAGTGGTCGTCGGAAGTAGTTTGAATAATGTCAATAATCTGTTCGCGGGTTAACTGTCCGTAGGCCAGTGAAACCATCAGTGCTGCGATACCCGAAACGTGCGGGCAGGCCATTGAAGTACCTTCATAAAAGCCGTAATTGCTGTTGCTCCAGCAGCTGAGTACTCCGCGTGAAGTTACCTGATTGGTTTCTCCTCCGGGAGCAGAAATGTCAACCCAGGTGCCGTAGTTGGAATACCATGATTTTTTATCCTGATTGTTTGTGGCAGCAACTGCAAATGTTCCTGAATAATAACCCGGGTAATAGTTTCCCTGGCTGTCGCTGTTTCCGGCAGCAAAAATGGTAATTCCACCGTCAACCATGGCTTCGCCGCCACCATTTACGTTGAAATAGTCAATGGCATCGAGTACACTTTGCTCGTATGAATTGGGAGATGTGTAGCCCCATGAGTTTTGCGAAATGGCTGCTCCGTTGTCGGCCGCATAAATGGGTGCATTCTGAAATCCGCCGCTCGACCATCCCGAAAACACCTGGCAGGACATCAGTCTTACTCCGTCGCCGGGGCCGGTTCCTCCGGCAACACCGGAAATGCCAACAGCATTGTTGTTAACACCAGCTACTGTTCCAGCAACGTGTGAACCATGGTCGCCCGGACTGATGTTGGTGTTGTTGTTTACAAAGTTATACCCTATGCCCGACCACATGTTGGCAGTAATATCGGGGTGAGTATGCTGAATACCTTCGTCAATAATGGCGACAATAACCTGAGCATTGCCTTTGGTAATTTCCCAGGCTTCGGGCAGGTCAATATCGGCATCGGGAGTTCCGTTTTGTTGTCCGGTGTTGTGATAATGCCATTGCTCTCCGTAACGGGGATCGTTGGGAGTCCAGGCTGTGCCTTTAAAACTGAAGTTTTCGGGTGCAGCGCCGGGTTTATTCTCATAAACAGGAACTTTAACATATTCAGGTTCGGCAACCATTACCTCGGGCAAGGCTGAATATCTGCGAACCAGGTTGATAACGTCAACATTTTCATCAAAATACAGATAATACCAAAGGTGAAAGCCCCAGGCCCTGTGGCGCTCTGCATGTTCTGCTTTAAAAGCTGGAGAGCTGAATGTCTTTTCAAAATTGTTTACACCAAATTCGCGGTTGATGTTGTCAATGGATGGAATTCCAAAAACAACCGTGCTATTGGCAAGTTTTACCGGAGTTTCGTCGAGCTGCCGGGTAAATGATTCCTGAAGCTTGATTTTAAGCACACCTTTGTGATATGCATTGGCGGGCAGTGCATCAAGATCAATGGGAGGGCGCTCGCCGCGAACCACCTTGTAGGTTTGTTGGGCAAATCCCTGGTTTACAAATAGTAAAGTCAGAAGTGCGAAAATAATTCTCATGCTGATTATGGTTTGATGATTGTTTTTTTAGAAAGTTTTGTTGTGCTTAAGAGTAAGACACAGCAGCTTCAAAGGGGTTGCTTGAATTCAGAATTCCGGAAAGAGATTCTGAATTATCAGTCTGCTAAATTATAATAAATCTAAATAAGGAGGTTAATAAAAATTGTAGAAAAGTTAAATTTTTGCCAAAAAAAAACCGGCATTTTTAAGCCGGCTTTCTTTTTGAAGACAAAACCTAAAGAACCACAATTTTTTTACTTGACAACCCATCGGGAGTTGAGATTCTTAGTACATAAGTGCCGGGTGCCAGGTCGTGATTGAGAGAAAGATTGCTGCTTCCTTTGTCAATACTCTGTTCCATGCTGAAGTTGGCTTTCTGCCCTGAGAGGGTAAATATTTCAGCTTTCAGCATACCCTGATTGCTGAGATTGAGATCCAGGTTTAAAGTGCCGTTTCCGGGATTAGGATAAATGCGCGAAACACCAGCTTCAACAAAACCGTTGCCTACATTGTAGTTTTCGGTAAGCAGCAGAGACGATAATCTTACATTGGGTTGTGAAATTACACCTGCAATGTACATGGTAACATCACCGGTTCCGGGTGTTGCCGGGGCGGTCCACTGGAAATTCCAGGTGGCTGTTGCCGAATTGCTGGCAGAGGTATGGGTAATGTACTTTCCAAACCCAACCACCTGATTGCCGGTGCCGGGAGTAAGCGTGCCCAATAATCCTCCGGCCGGGTTCTGAGGCGAAGCCTGAAAGCCTTTTCTTCCGCTTCCTGAAAGGGTTACCGTAAAGGTATAGGTTTCTCCGGCAAGATAACCGGTTGATGGAACATTTGAAGAGAGGATGCCGGTAACAGGAGTGGCTGTTCCTCCGTGGCAAACCGTGCAGTTTTTGGCATCTCCGGGTGAACCGGTGTGCCCTGCAGGAGCGCCGGTCGGGCTTTTGGTTCCATGGGTATCACCTGAAAAGGATTGTGTGATGCCCAGAACCAAAACCGCCAGAGGAATACTGAATAACAAGTAGATTTTTTTCATAAATGTGTGTTGTGTGTGTCGCTTATTGAGAATTGTTATAAATAACAAGATTTTTGCACCGATGTTTAAACGTTTAATGGTTTTTTACTGATTAAGGTTTATGAAGTTGGTATTTGTTTATAAATGAAAGCATTGCTATTAAAAGCAGATTGGTTTCCCTTAGAAAAAAAAAGCACGCCTGAGCGTGCATGGTGGTTTTGGTGATAATGTGTGTGGAAAAGTTGAGTTAAAAATGTGCAATTGCCATTTTGGGAATTTTATTTTCAGAAAAAATAGATGCCGTTTCATTTTTACTGAGGAGCTTTTCTATGATTTCTGTGGCAGGTTTCATAGAAGCAGAAAGATAAATCATCCTGATGCCAAACAAGGAGGAAGGAATAAGCATATTGCCGCCGGCATCGGTTAAAATTGCCCTTTCAACACGGGTACTTTTATAGGCAAAAGTCATTTTCCTGAAGAGCTCATCCAGTTGATTGTTTGCAGCTATTGGCTGAATGTAAATTGGCTGAACCTGAAGCACTCCTGCAACAAACTTCTTATTTACAAAGTGCAGGTAATGTGTAATAGTGTAATTCAGATTGGAGTCGTCGAAGGTGAGAATCTGATGTTTTCGGTCGCGGGTGTTGTAGTACCTTCTGCCTTGCAGATTAAAAGCAGTAATTGCTGTTTCGGGCGAAACACCGAAAGGGAGTTTGTCATTATAGATCAGGCACTTGCTTACAAACTCTTCCTCCCTGCCGGTAAAGACCAGCTCGTCCTCAACAATTTTTTTGAGGTTAAAATTAACATCTGCTGATTTTTCCGGGTCAATCAGGCTCAGATTTCTGAACAGTGGCAATAACCAATTGTTGACAATACTCTTCATGACAGTATTTATTTGAAACGTTAATTTAATCTGCTAAGACCAGAACTATTCACCGTTGAAAATAAAGTGCCTGGCCAAAGCTTTTTTTATTTCGCCCGATCCTACAGGTTTAGGCACAAATCCCGATATGCCAGCCTCAAAACATACCTTCCTGGTTTCGGGATCATCAAATGCAGTAACTGCTATAATTACAGGCGGTTCAGGGTGTTGAAGCATAATTTGCCTGCTGGCTTCTATTCCATCCATAAGCGGCATTTGTATGTCCATCAGAATCAAGTCAA
>JANJXJ010000046.1 GCA_024709105.1 Lentimicrobium sp.
TTTGAATTTTTCCAGCTCAATAAACACGAACTCTAGCCCTTCAAGCTTTTCATTGTTGTCTTTCAGGTGAACAACTGCATAATGGTGATAATATTCATTACTATCGGGCAGGTAGTTTTGATTGATTAGATTCAGGGCATATACAGGCTTGAGATTGCTGTAATGAAATCCCTTTTCGGTTTGTGTTACATAGGCCTTTGAGGCATTGAACAACACCCTTTGTTTGAAAGCGGTGGTCCAGTTCATCTGCATTTCAACCAAAAACTGACGGCCTTTGCTGTCCTTGCAGCGCACATCTACCGAGGTAAATTTTTCCAGAAAGGTTTCAGGAATCATTTCGGGCGACAAATATTCCAGTTCCACAATTTCCTGCCCGGGAGCCAAAGGAAGCATGGAATTAAGGAAACTCATCAAAATATCAGGATGTTGCCCGAATATCTTTTTGAATATAACATCGTTTTTGGGATCTACAAACTTCATAACAATTTGTTTTGTACAAAGATACGAAATAAGTTTAAGGGTGCTTTATGGGGGATTGCAAATTCCGCATAGCGGGGTGGAATTGCAAATACTGCTTAGTGGGGAACTAAAACCCATAAAATGATTTCACCTCAATATTTGTAAAAGTTGTATCTACTCTAAATAATTCACCTGTTTGTCTATAATATTCTACTAAAGTAAATTTAGAATTAGAGATAATGGAACGAGACAACATCGAACCGCTTTTATAATATTTTGTGCATTCTCCATTAATTATACCATCTTTGTAAGTAACTCTTCGACGAAGCCTGCCATCATAGGAGTATTCAGACCAAACACCAACACGTAAACTATTTTTATACTGTCCAACTTGCTTTAGTAAAGTATATTTCCTAATTCTTTTATCATATATTAGCAAATCGTCTATTAAGATATAAGAAGAATCTATGCTGTATGTTTGTAGACCGTTTAAAATTATTTTTGAAGGCTCAACTCTGTATTCCACCCATAAACCTTGCTTATATCCAGAAGAATCAACTAAATTGACATTCTGAGTATGGGCAATAAGGTGTCCACAAAAAGCTAAAATAGTAAAAAAACTAAACTTCTTCATTTTTATGGTTTTAAGTTTATATTTAAAGGCCCTTGGGTGTCATTTTGTGTATTTCTCCTTTACGACTTTCTTGCCTAATTTCGCTTCCAATCTTATTTGGTACTGACTCGACATCACGAATTTTCGCTCGCCACCTGGCATTAAATAAAGCATCAGTAATATTTTCTTTATTGGTAGCATGTTCAATCTCATGCCCTGCTGTAGCAGATAATGCTTCTCTTAATGGAAGCCCTCTATTGAGCGTGGATTTTTCAATGGTTTTTGTGTAGAGAAAAATTTTCGTTATTTCTTTTAAATCCAAATATACTCCACCCGTCGAATTCCTTCGTATAGGATTTTCAGTAATTCCAAGAACATCCTGTCCTTCCACTTGTCTAGTTTCCTCAGTATTTACATCAAACAATATTTTTCTATCTGATGTATATGCTTTATTCCATTGTTCTCTTCCTTTTTCAGTTAGCATCAGAGATTGATGAACAATTTTAACATCTTCAGTTGCATTTGAAGACCATCCCTTCTCTTTTGAGTATGTTATTTTCTTGCCATTTGCATCAACTATTTCATTCCCATCTGGATCCAAAAACCTTATTGGATTATTGGCACAATAAACAAATGGACTCATACTTGGATATTTCTCCGCCAACGGATCCACCCCAATCCACAAACTCACCTTTGGTTCGTAGTAGCGTGCGCCGTAGTAGTAGCGGCCGGTTTCGGTGTCAAGTTCTTTACCGTTATAAAGGTAGGGGCTGTTTGTGCTGTTGCGGTGTTCATCAACAAACGTTTCGCCATAAGCAAAATACAGCACATGCTGGGTAAGTGAGCCGTTGGCATCGGTAATGGCGGTGGTGCTGCCGAGCACACTGGAGCACAAAGATTCCTTGTAAAATCCTGACTGCGAAATAAAGGCTTTCTCCTGCTGCTGGCCTGGCATATTATCAAACTAAATAATCTTTTCAGGTGATAAAAGTAAGGAATATTTGTTTTCTATAGCAGTGTTTTATTTTGCCAAAATATCTGGTGGTGATGTTTGAGCGTGTATTTGTGCTTTGATGGGGAAATTGGTTGTTTTGAAGCGGGAATTTGATGTGGTAAAAAGCGGAATTGCAACCGAACCGCCCCGGGCGGTGAGCTCAGCGTTAGCTAAATTCCGCTTAGCCATTTACACCTGAATATTAGTTCGTCTTTTTGTCTTTAGCTTTTTTCAAAAGATAATCCTCAAAACTCTTCCATCCAGGTTTGAAATCCAAAATTGGGTTATCCAGTTTTGTAATTATAATTTTACCTTGCTGTTTAGTGTATTGATACGTTTCTGGATAAAGTGAACCATCATAAATCGGTGCATCAACATCCATTTTTTCTATTTGATTGCTATTCTCGCATATTCTAAATAGATCATTTGTTGGTATTGACTGGTCAGAAATAATTGAGACGTTTCGTTCATTAATTATATAAGAAATGTGAATCAGAGAATCATTTTTTCTTTCGATTTCCGGGAAAAAGACATACGGAGGCCACGGTGTTTGACAGATGGTGAAAAATGTGATGTTTCCCTTACTGTGAAAATATACAATGAAGTAATTGAATACCGTATCAATATTTCCATCTTCAAAATCTTCTATTGTAAGTATAATTTCATTATTATCAACGTATGATTTAATTGTATTTTCAAGCATTGGATTTAAACATGGTTCTACTGCATTATCATTGCTTTGAGTACATTGATAAATTGTAAAAATGAAAACAACGGAAATTACAAAGTTTATGAGTTTCATTTTCACTTCATATGTTTTTGTAATCTTTTTCAGCTTTAATTTTTTCTTGGAAATAAGACTTGCCATCTTTGCCGACAAGGTACAAGTTATCTCACCCGTTGTGCCGGAATACTATAATTGGGATATCTCACCTTCACTCAAACCAGTTAATTCTGCGATGTCTTTTATTGACATTCCTTTTTTCCTGGCATTAAGAGCTACTTTTATTATTCCGAGTTGCTCGCCTTCTGCCCTGCCTTCTGCCCTGCCTTG
>JANJXJ010000172.1 GCA_024709105.1 Lentimicrobium sp.
GGACCTGATAAATCTGAGCCAGTTCAGGGGTCGTTTTTTACTCTTTGATCGCTTCAATAGCCACATTGGCCATGAATTAAGCACTAAATTTTATTATTTGTGTTTTGATTGTTTATAAATTTTAAAGTTAACAAATTTCTGTCCAGTTTTATTAGACCATCTCATTACCGCAATTAAACTCATAGTCTCTGCTAAGTAACAGGTTCCCGCTTAAATCAATTTTTGTAATTGTACCCTTCCTTTCGCTGGTGCCGTTAATGGGATATACTACACCACAAAAAATCAAATGGCCATCATCAGTTTCGATAATACTATTTATTTTTTTCCATTCAGAAGAATGGTATTTCTTAAAGAAAGTCTCCTGTGCCTGTGCCGAATAATTATATACAAGCCAAAAAAGAACTGAAAAAACAATTATGTTGTTCTTCATTTTTCAAATGTTTAAACTTAAAACTGTCATTTGTTTATATGTTTACCTGAACGCAAAATATTGTAAAAATATTTCGCGGAGTGAAAAAGGGCTATAGAAGTATAAGGCTTCTATTAAATAATTCGTTTATAAACTTATTCTTTCACCCATTTCCCCCACCCAATTATGCGGTTGCCGGCAGTAATATACTTCTAATCAGATTATCCGGCTATCTATTATTAAATCATTACGTTTATAAAAATCCAAGGTCAAGCATAGCCTCCTCGCTCATCATGTCTTTGGTCCAGGGCGGGTCAAAGGTAATTTCTACCTCACAACCTTCAATTCCTTCAACAGTCATTACAGTTTCTTTAACTTCTTCGGGCAATGTTTCGGCAACCGGGCAATTGGGTGCAGTGAGCGTCATGGTAATGCGGGCCACCGACTGATTGTCAATACTGATATTGTAAACCAAACCAAGGTCGTATATATTTACAGGAATCTCAGGATCGAATACTGTTTTCAGTTTTTCGATAATCTGATCGCCTAAGGCAAGGGTTTTTTCGTGATCCATCATAAACGGGTGATTTTTAAGCCGGGCTGTTTGGGGGTTAAGAGCCAAGAGCCTGTTTGGTTTTGTAGGCCAGGGCGTACATTTTTATTTGTTTGATCATGGACAACATGCCATTGCTGCGGGTGGGAGAGAGGTGCTGGGTAAGGCCTATTTCGCCCAGAAATTCGGTAGATGAATCGAGTATTTCCTGGGGTGTATGACCCGAAAATGCCCTGATAAGCAGGTTGGCTATGCCTTTGGTAATAACTGCATCGCTGTCGGCTGTAAAATGTACAAGATTCCCGTCGAATTCGGCATGAAGCCAAACCCTTGACTGACAGCCTTGTATAAGGTTGCTCTCAATTTTGTACTTGTCGTCAATCAACGGAAGCGATTTGCCTAACTCAATCAGATAGTTGTACTTATCCATCCAGTCGTCGAAGTTGCCGAACTCATCCACAATGGCGCTTGTAGTTTCCTCAATCTTCATTTTATTTCTTTTTCAGCGAATTTAAAGAAAAAGTTGTTTCACTTTTGCAATGGCATCCATCAGCTGGTCAATCTCCTCTCTGGTATTGTAAAAAGCAAAGGAGGCTCTTATGGTTCCGGGTATTCCGTAATAATCCATCAGGGGCTGTGTGCAATGTGTTCCTGTTCTTACTGCAATGCCTAACTGGTCGAAAATGGTGCCGGCATCATACGGGTGTATATTGCCGATCATAAACGAAATGAGGCTGGCTTTTTCAGGAGCATTTCCAATGATTTTAATGTCGGCATCGGCCTGCATTCTGTGGGTTGCATAATTGAGCAGTTCATGTTCGCGGGCAGCAATTTCGTCCATCCCCAGCTGGCTGATGTATTTAAGGGCGGCTCCGAAACCCAGCACATCTCCCACATTGGGGGTGCCGGCTTCAAATTTGAAGGGAAGCTCGTTGTAAGTGGTTTTTTCGAAGGTTACGGACTTGATCATTTCGCCGCCGCCCTGCCAGGGAGGCATGGCATTCAGGATTTCCTCCCGGCCGTATAAGCCGCCTATTCCCATGGGCCCGTAAACCTTGTGCGCCGAAAATGTGTAGAAATCGCAGCCTATTTCCTGCACATCTACCTTAAGGTGCGAAAGTGCCTGCGCTCCGTCAATCAGCACCAATGTGCCGTTCTGGTGAGCCAGGCGTGTTATTTCTTTTACCGGATTGATTGTGCCCAGGGTATTTGAAATGTGTGTGATGGCCGTTAGCCTGGTTTTTGGGCCAAGCATGGATACAAACGCATTCATATCCAGAGCGCCGTCTTCAAGTATGGGGCAAACCCTGAGTACAGCACCTTTTTCAGCACATATCATTTGCCAGGGAACAATATTGGAGTGGTGCTCCAGCGCTGATATCAGCACTTCGTCGCCCGGATTAAGACTGGCTCTTCCCCAGCTGAATGCCACCAGATTTATTGATTCGGTGCAGCCCCGGGTATAAATTATTTCGTGACAGTACCTGGCATTCAAAAAAACTGAAATCTGTTTCCTCACCTCTTCAAAGGCACGGGTAGCTTCCTGACTCAGATAATGAACCCCGCGATGCACATTCGAATTGAGGTTGCTGTAATAATCTACCAGGGCATCAATAACCACTTTGGGTTTCTGGGTGGTGGCAGCATTATCGAAATAGATCAATGGCTTTTTATGAACTTCGCGGCCAAGTATAGGAAAATCGGCCCTGATTTTCGCAAGGTCAAAAGCCACTGATCCGGTATTTGGTGAAGTGCTCATATTTTACTCATATCAATCTCGAAACTCACCTTTTGCTCACGCGAATTGCAATGCAACACACATTGTTCGCATATGCTCAGTTCGCCTCTCAGGCGTTTTTTTACCAGGTCGTCTATGCGCAACTGCAGCTGCGGGATAGAGATTTTGTTAACAATTTCTGCAGCAAAAGCATACATCAGCAACATGCGGGCATTTTCGATGCTGATGCCGCGGCTGCGCAGGTAGAACAAGGCTTCGCTGTCTAACTGTCCTACGGTGGCACCGTGGCTGCACTTAACATCATCGGCATAAATTTCGAGAAACGGCTTTGAATCAATTACTGCCTTATCCGAAATGAGAATGTTCTTGTTGTTCTGATAGGCATTGGTGCGCTGAGCATCTTTCTGTACCAGTATGTGACCGTTAAACACTCCGCTGGCCTGGTCGTCGAGTATTCCCTTGAACATCTCGTTGCTGGTGCAGTCGGGTTTGGCGTGGTCAACAAACACCTGATTGTCAATGTGCTGATTGCGGTCCATCAGGTAAACTCCGAGTATATCGGCGTGTGCACCGCTGCCGTTCAGTTTTACATTGGCTTCGTTTCTGATCAATCCGCCGTTGAGGCTGATGGCATTGGTTGAAAGGTTGGCTCCCGATTCGAGATGAAAATAGATGTTGTTTACTAATGTGCTGCGGTCGTTTTTGTTCTGAAGTTTATAGTGGTCGAGGTTTGCATTTTCGGCAAGTACCACTTCGGTAACCGAATTGATGAATCCGATCTGGTCGTCAACGGAATCGTCGCACTGCACTAACTTCAGGCTGCTGTTTTTACCAAGAATTACCAGATTGCGGGGCTGCACAAAAACAGGGTCGCCCGAATGAATCAGGTTCACCATTTGCACAATTTCACTTACCACTAAATTGTCGGGCACATAGATAAACACTCCGTCGCTGGCAAATGCTGTATTCAGCGCGGTAAGGCTGTTTTCCTGAAAGGCTGCATATTTTCCGTAATGGCTGGCAATGAGCTGAGGATATTTAACAAAGGCTTCGGCTAAGCTGCAAACAACCAGACCTTCGGATGACTGAGCCGGTTTCAGGCCGCGGTCAATAAATACACCATTTAACTGGGCAATCATGTGTGTGTCGAAGCCGGGCACATCGCAACGGAAAATATCCCCGAAGTCAACACCGCTGTTGTCGGGGTTAAGCGGGAAAGAATAATCGTGGTTCAGGGCTCTGCTTAGGTCGGTATTGCGCCATTTTTCGAGGCGGGTGTGCGGAAAACCTTTCTGCGCAAAAACGGCAATGGCTTCGCGCCGAAGCTGTCCGATATCAGGATTGCCATCCGCAGCCGGCTTCCCGAAATATTCATCGAAAAGCTTCAGCAGGGTATCCTTGGTGTTATATGTGGTTGAAATTCCATCCATGGTTTAAACGTTTGGGAAAAATCAGGCTAATTAAGCCCTGATCCATTCATAACCTTTTTCTTCGAGTTCAATGGCCAGTTCCTTGCCACCCGAGCGCACAATGCGGCCATCAAAAAGCACATGAACAATGTCGGGCACAATATACTCCAACAACCGCTGATAGTGTGTAATGACAACAAAAGCATTGTCAGGACGGCGGAGTTTATTCACCCCGTTGGCCACAATTTTAAGGGCATCAATGTCAAGGCCCGAATCGGTTTCATCGAGAATTGCCAGTGAAGGGTCGAGCATGGCCATCTGAAAAATTTCATTTTTCTTTTTCTCGCCACCCGAAAAGCCTTCATTCACCGATCTGTTAGCTAATTTGGCATGTATCTCGAGCATCTGTTTCTTTTCTTCCATTTTTGCCAGAAACTCATTTGCCGGCATGGGGTCGAGACCACGGTACTTGCGCTGCTCATTAACGGCAGTGCGCATAAAATTGGTGATGCTTACCCCGGGAATTTCAACCGGATACTGAAACCCAAGAAAAATTCCTTCGCTGGCACGGTCTTCAACCGACATATCGAGCAAATCTTTTCCCCTGAATTGTATTTCGCCTTCTTCTACATCAAAAATGTCGCGTCCGGCAATTACCGAAGCCAGCGTACTTTTGCCGGTTCCGTTGGGCCCCATGATGGCATGGACTTCACCTGGTTTTACTTCCAGATTGATTCCTTTCAGAATTTCTTTTCCATTGATCGAAACCCTTAAGTTCTTAATGCTAAGCATAGTATTTTTTGGTTTGTTATATTTTTTTTGAGAAGAAGAATTAGAAATTTCTAATTTCTAATTTCTAATTTCTAATTCTTCAGTTTTCACTTTTGGCTTCCGATTGCAATCGGAATCACTTTTTTACTTAGCCCACACTGCCTTCGAGGCTTATCGAAAGCAGTTTTTGTGCTTCAACCGCAAACTCCATAGGCAATTGTTTCAGCACTTCGCGGGCGTATCCGTTTACAATCAGGCCGATGGCACTTTCGGTACCAATACCGCGCTGATTGCAGTAGAACAACTGATCGTCGCTGATTTTTGAAGTGGTGGCTTCGTGCTCAACAATTGAAGTTTTGTTTTCGGTTTTTATGTAAGGGAAAGTATGTGCCCCGCATTTATCGCCCAGCAGCAATGAATCGCATTGTGAGAAATTGCGCGAGTTTTCGGCCCGTTTGGTCATTTTTACCAGCCCGCGGTAACTGTTGCTGCTATGTCCGGCTGAAATTCCCTTTGAAATTATGGTACTCTTTGTATTTTTTCCCAGATGTATCATTTTACTTCCGGTATCGGCCTGCTGATAGTTGTTGGTAACTGCAACCGAATAAAATTCACCAACCGAATGGTCGCCCATCAGCACCACACTGGGGTATTTCCAGGTAATGGCTGAACCGGTTTCAACCTGTGTCCAAGAGATTTTTGAGTTGTTGCCTTTGCAGATACCGCGCTTGGTAACGAAATTGTAAATTCCGCCTTCTCCTTTTTTGTTGCCCGGATACCAGTTTTGCACCGTAGAGTATTTTACTTCGGCATCCTTAAGGGCAATAATTTCAACGATGGCTGCATGTAGCTGATTTTCATCACGCATGGGGGCGGTGCAACCTTCCATATAGCTCACATAGCTGTTTTCATCACCAATAATCAGCGTACGCTCAAACTGTCCGGTATTGGCAGCGTTGATGCGGAAATAGGTGGAAAGCTCAATCGGGCATCTTACCCCTTTGGGGATATAGCAGAACGAGCCATCACTGAAAACGGCCGAGTTAAGCGCGGCAAAGTAATTGTCGTCGGCAGGCACCACTGTTCCAAGATATTGTTTTACCAGCTCGGGAACCTTTTGAACAGCTTCACTGAAAGAACAAAAGATAATGCCTTGTTTTTCCAGCGTTTCTGAGAAGGTTGTTTTTACTGAAACCGAATCTATCACGGCATCAACAGCTACACCGCTCAGTCTTTTCTGCTCTTCGAGCGAAATGCCTAATTTGTTGAAGGTTTCTATCAACTCGGGGTCAACTTCGTCGAGGCTGGCAAGTTCTTTTTTCTTTTTCGGGGCAGCGTAGTAGATAATGTCCTGATAATTAATGGGCGGATGATGCAAATGCGCCCAGGTGGGCTCAGTCATGCCCAGCCATTTGCGGTACGCCTCCAGTCTGAATTGCAACAGCCATTCCGGTTCGTTCTTTTTTGCCGAGATAAAGCGAATGGTGTCTTCCGACAGCCCTTTGGGCGCGGTTTCCATTTCAATATCGGTGTAAAAGCCGTATTTGTATTCGCTCTGTGTTACCTCTTCAAGTATGTTGTTGGGGTCTTTTTCCATCTCCCTTGTTGTCTTTTCTGAGTGCTTAATTAGATTAAATTAAGATAGTCTGCAAAGATACTCATTTTTAATTTTTCGGATGGCAATCGAAAAGTAATTCTGACTTCACAACTCACCCGACTCAGTATCTCTGCTATAAATGCTTAACAAGTTTAAATGCCTTTGGTTTCAAGCTTTGCTGTAAAGTTGAGTCAATTGATTTTTTGGTTCTGGTTTTTTTCGCTTTTGGTTACCTTTACCAAATGTTTGGCGGACCAAAAAATCAAATAAAATCATCTGGCTGGAATGAAACTTTTTAAATATGGCATTGTACTCGAGCGTTTGAAACTGGCTGATATTGAGCTGGTAAGGCAATGGCGCAACAGCGACCGGGTGCGACTGAATATGGAATACCGCGAAATTATCAGCCCTGCTCAGCAGATTGAGTGGTTCAGATCCATTGATAATCTGGAGAACAATTACCTGATGATTTATTACAATGGAGAAAAAATAGGTTTATTGAACGACAAAAATGTAAACTGGGAAGCGAAGACTTCTGAGTCGGGCATTTTTCTGGGTGTGTCCGGATATTATTCCACTTTTGTGCCGTATCTGGTTTCGGTGGCCGGCATTGAAACCACTTTTTATTTTTTAAACTGGAACAGGCAGTTTGCCCACATTCTGAAATCAAACATAAATGCTGTAAATTTTAACAGGCAGCTTGGGTATGAGTTGTGCCCGGGGCAGGAAAATGCTGAGAATCAGATGTACCAGCTCACCCGCGAACAATTTGAGAAATCTGCCGGCAAAGTGAGAAAAGCCGTCAGGTTGCTGGCTCCGGCTCAACAGAAAACAATACTCCTGCTGGAACCCGAAGATTATACATCAGGACTCGCTCAAAAATATGAAGAGCTTCTGAAAGCCTATCCGGGTAAATTGCTGCGCGAGGAAACACCGGAAGGACTTCAGATAACTGAGGTTTGATATTTTAAGGAAATTGACAGGTTTTACCAGTTAAACATCTGAAACTTTTATATATTTGTCAGGCGCGATACACTGGTTGTATCTTATTTGGTTTTGGCAATTCACTGATTTATTATGTTCGATAAACCGGATGTTTCATACTTCCAAAGCATAAACCGGCATTTATCCCCCTAAAATCTAAGTTATGAATCAGAAACAGCGGCACGTACGCCTGTTTATCTCTTCCACTTTCAGCGATATGATGGCCGAAAGGGAGCACCTTATGAAAATTATTTTCCCCGAATTGCGGAGAAGGTGCAAAGCCCGTTTTGTTGAACTCACCGAGGTTGACCTCAGGTGGGGGATTCCCGAGGAACTTTCCAGAGAGGGTAAGGTTATCGAAATCTGCCTCAGCGAAATTGACAAGAGCAGGCCCTATTTTATTGGCATCCTGGGCAACCGCTACGGCTGGGTTCCGGGGAAAGAGGAGCTGGAAAAACAAACCGCTCTTACCGAAAGTTTTCCCTGGACAAAAGATGACATTGCCGAAGGAAGAAGTATTACCGAAATGGAAATACAGTACGGGGTGCTGCGCAACCCTGCCATGGATGGCCGCGCATTTTTCTATTTTAAAGGAACAGAAGAAAACCTCGAAGAGGACATTTCGGCAAAGGATAAACTCAGATTGCTGAAACAAAAAATTGCCGAAGACAAACGTTTTCCGCATACTTATTATAAAAGCATCGGAGAGCTGGGCGAGATGATTCTGAATGATTTGTGGAACCAGATTGATGCCGATTTCCCTGCTTTGGAAGTGCCGGATGAACACGAACGCGAAAAGATAGATCTGGCTGCCTTTGCTGCCAGCCATAAATATTTTTCACTGGATGCGGAAGGTAACATTCCTGCTATATTGGAATCTATTCAAAAGAATCCGGTTACGGCGGTTTATGCACAAAGCGGTCTTGGAAAATCTGCTTTGGTTTCTGCAGTTGAAAAAAATGCTGCAAAAGATATCAGTGTTCTTGCATATTTCTGCGGTACAACTCCCGAAAGCTCTGCGCTGGAAGGTTTGGTCAGGTACACAGCTACTGAGCTTAAACGCAGGTTTGAAATTCCGTATAATATTTCTAAGAAAATAGAAGATCCGGCAGCTTTACTGCTTGCTTTTATACAGGCAATACCTGCCGGAAATAAGACTCTCATTGCATTCGACGGACTTGATAAACTTTCGGAGGAAGATGGTTTCCGGTTGTTGTGGCTGCCAGCCAGCTTGCCTGAGCATGTAAAACTGCTGCTTACCACAGCATCTGATGAACAGGGAAAAATACTTCTGAAATCTGACATTCCGGTTTTTGAGCTTTCGCCGCTTTCTTCCATGGAGAAAGTAAGGTTATCTGTCAGGTATCTGAATGAATATTCCAAGCAACTTCCGGTGGATTTGCTCAACCTGATTTCGGGATTTGAAATTGCCGGTAATCCGCTGGTTTTGTTTACCTTGCTGAATGAGTTAAGAATATTTGGCCGCCATGAGGACCTTCCTCAGTTCTTAAACTCTTACGTTAAAAGTAAGGATTCCGATGATTTTTTCAGCCGGTTTCTGAATCGCCTCGAACAAGATTTCCCTGAACAGGAATTTTCTGTCAGGGCGTTGCTTTCTTCATTGGTTCTGGCTCAGAAAGGGCTCACCGAAACGGAAATTACTCAGATTCATCAACTTCCGCCGTTAAAATGGTCGCAGGTATACAATGCGCTCGATTATCACATTCTGAATAAAGGTGGCAAACTGAGTCTGGGAAATCCTTATCTGGTGGCTGCTGTTGAAAAAAGGTACTTATCCGAAAAAGATGCCAGAAATCAACAGCTGAAACCCTTGCTCGGGCATTTCGCCGGCCGGTTCTCAGCTGTAAAGAAAAGCAACGATACATCTGACCTTCACAGGATTTTGGAAGAACTCCCTGAACTGGCTCTTAAAGCAGATGAAGCCCCGCTGCTGCTTGAAGCAGTCACTTACATGCCTGCATTAAAATTGTTGTTTTCGATTCATAACCAGAAACTTCCATATTACTTTGCTGTGCTTGGTAATACTTATGACATGCCAGCTGAACTTCATAAATCATTGCGAAGTTATCTTGAGAAAGAATCTTTTTCCGATCCGGCTTATGAAGCGGCTTTTCTTTGCGGCCATTTGATTTCAGCCCATGTTTCAGCTGTTCAGGCTTTTCCGTTCTATTATGAAGTGCTCAGCATGTTTGTTCAATCGCCCCGCAGGAATCAGTATGTTTTTGAAACCCTGAAGGAGTTGTCGGCAGCATACAGGCAACTGGGCAGTATTGACGAAGGAGCCGAAATTCTGCTAAATCTTCTGCCTTTCCGCAACGGTGATGATGTAACAGAAATTTTCGACCTGCTGCCAGAGTATTTCCGCAATAAAGGGCAGTCGGACATTGCTGAAATGCTGCTGAATGACTCGCTGAATTATGCCGTTCATCATTCAGGCAGCAGCAGTCTGAGGGCGGCGGTACAGCACAACAATCTGGCCCGGCATTTCGACATTCTCAATAACTACGAGAAGGCGCAGAAACACTATGCCGAGGCAGCGCGCATCACCGAGGCCCTTTACGGATCAAACCATTCCATGGTTCAGGTGATTGCTTCCAACCAGGGAATCCAAATGCTGGCACACGGCAGATTTGCAGAGGCAAAAGATGTTTTTGAAAAGGTTCTTCAGGCGCGTATTGCCATGTACGGCATCAGTCACAGGCTTACCCTCAAAACTATGAATAGTCTGGGAGTTGCTTGTCTGAAACTTGGCGAAGTTGCTGAAGCCGAAAAATGGCTCACCAGAGCCTGGGAAGGGCAGAATCAGCTGCTTGGTCCCGACCACAAGGAGACCATCATTACCTTATCGAATATAGCAGACCTCAAAGCCATGCAGGGCGACCATGCCGCTGCTGCCGCAAATCTGAGTGAGTTGCTTGAGCGAAGCATTGCACAATACGGCGAGGTTCACGAACAAACCATAAACAACGCCATCGGGCTGGCCAGGGCACTTAAAGATTCAGGAAAAACAGAGGAGGCCATACAGACTTATTCCTTTTTGATACGGATTCAAAAGCAGTTTTACGGCGATGAGCACATGCAAACGGCTTATTCTCTGTATCAAAGAGCCTTGCTTCGGTTTGAAACCGGACAGGCAGAAGCATCAGATGTTGATGCCGTGGTCAGTTGGAAAATGATGGGAGCCGAACATCAGAGAGAAAAGGGGAATATTCAGGCTGCTGCTGAAAATTACGCAGAAGCGCTGGAAATAATTGACAAACTTACACAGGGTAACCATCCGGCGGTGGTACAGGTGCTCGATAATTTGTCAGGAGCGTTTAATCATCTGAAAGAATACAGCAAAGCCGCCGTTTACAGCAAACGTATTGCCGAAATGGCCGGAGAATTATATGGTCCGGAACATCCCTTCAGGCTTGAACATCAGATGATTTATGCATTTAACCTGTTTCTTGACGGGCAACGTCAGGAGGCATTACAGCAGATGTATGGCCTTCAGGAATTTCATGAAAAACTGATGCAATTCCCGCGCAAGCATGTTGCCGGAATGTACAGGGAGTTACTGTCGTACTACAATGGTCTCAACCAGGCTATACAGCTGCAGGAAACCAGCAAAGATGAGATGCAGCAGCTGTTTCAGCAAATAGATCAGCTGATGGCCGGAGTGGAAAATTACTTCAGGGGAGGACATTTTCCCGAGGCAGTGGCCACACTCGATCAAATTATTTCCATCGCGGCTGTGCTTAACCAGAAATTTGCCATTCCCTACATCGAAGCATTTAACCACAAGGCAATGATTCTCGAAAAAATGGAGGAATATCAGGCTGTTATTGATACTGCGGATGCCGGCCTTGAATTTTTGGGTTTGTGGAATCACGAATTCGACCGCAGAGGCTTGTATTTGTGTAAAAAGGCTGCCAATGTTTTAATGATGGCAGAAAAATATGATTTGTCAATCACTTATCTCAACCGCGCTATGCGCATGAATCAACTTGAAAACGACTATCCCAATGCAGAAACTGTGGAGCTGAATATGACTTTGATACACTATTTGATTGAGATGGAAAAGTTTGAGGAAGCAATAGAGCTTACCCGTAATATGTATCCCCTTGCAATTGAAAAATTAGGAGAAGAGCATGAATTGACTCTCTGGTACAAAGAAATCATTGACCGTTCAAACAATTAACAATCAAAGCAATGGAAACAAACAACAATATAAACCGGGAGCTTTTAAGCAAAACATTCACTACGCTGGAAACCATGTACCCCGGGGTTTTGGAGCCATACCGGCAGAAGTCAGAAAAAATTGCAACCATGCTCAGGGAGCGTTTTGATGAAGATTTTTGTCATCAGGCCTGTATTTTGCTTCATTCAGCCTATAAGATTTTGCCAGGACGAAACCAGCAGCTGCTTTTGGAGAAAGTGAATATCGTATTTGCCCGTCAGCTGAGCGAGGAAGAAGCCAGCAGAATCCTTAACATTATTGTTTTCAATCAGGAAGTGATTGATGAGGAAGCTGACTTTCTGGCTGCGCAGATGAAAGCCAATATGGGGATGGGTGATGCTGAGAACAGCGGAGATGAGGTTGAAACTGCTGCCGGCCGCTTTGGATATGATGTTACCAATCCCATACCCCTGAACGGGACAGATATGATTAAGAACTACTTCCGTAATCTTAGATTTATTACCGGAGAATCGGTTGTTTATCAGCGTCAGGGTTCTGTAGCTGCTGAAAATCTGCCCTTTCCGGTTGATAAATATGTGGTTGGCACGAATGAGCAGCCTGAACAGGCCGTACTTTACGTATATGCCTATCATTCAGCCATGTCGGCCAAAGCACCTGTGGGGTTCAGATTGATTTCCTGAAGTGCCTGCAAGCCGGTTAAGCAGCAGCGCTAGACTGGAGTGCCTTCCGAAAGTTTCCTCAGCTCTTTGGCAATGGAAACAAACTGTTCTACATTCATTTCCTTGATGTAAACCAGGCCATGCGTTGCCCTTACAATGGCTTTGTCGTGCTCATAAAAGAAATTCTTACCCAGCAGCAGTTGTATCTGTTTGAGCTGTTTCACCCAGGTTTTGTGGGTGAGTTCACTGAAAGGGCCATCGTATTCAAAGCTTGGGAATGAGGCATTTACCTGACTCAGGTAGCTCTCTTTGAATGATTTTTCAAGTACTGCCAGCGAGTTTAACGAAACAGGTACAATCAGGTCGGCTTCAGCCGGATGGAATCTGTACCAGACATTGCGGTAACCCAGAATGCGTAATTCCGACAGGTCGGTTTCTTTGCTCCACTCCTGTACTGCTCCTGCAATGGCTTGTAATACCTTATAGTGGGTGTCGGGGCCGCTTCCTTCGGGGTCGAGAGCCAGACTGATAATACCGGGCTTTATTTTCCTCAGCTGCTCAAGAATGGGAAGCATATCGCGGTCTTTTTCAGGATTTTCGGTAAAAATCTCTCCTTTATAGAAACCCAGCCTCAGGTGATGTACATTCTTTACCTGAACTCCATAATAAGCCCATACCAGTTCTTCTTCAAATTCACGCAGCATTCCCTTGAGCTTCTGTATCTCCGGCGGGTTTTTACTGCCATCATAACTATCCTGAAGTGCGCGGTTTACATCAGTGAGCACCTTTTTAAGTTCGTATCTGTCTTTTACCTCCCATATCACAACTACCGACCTGACCAATCGGTGGCAGAGCCCGCGTGTTTTCTCATAATCGTTGTTCTGGGCAACATTATCCAGAAAATGATATACATCCTTATCCCACTTAAAAGCATAACCCTGCTTAAAAAAGTCGGGATAGAATATCATTTGTATCTCTTCTCTTTCGAGCAATTCTAAGGTCTGTTGAATGACTCCTGAAAGAAAATGATTGGTAACCGCGGTAAATCCCGAAGTCATCACAGCAAAATGAACATCATTGCTCAGGGTCCTCAGCTGCCGGTTGGTGTAGGGCATAATGCCGAGCATAATGTCGTCGTGATGAGGGCCGGTGTGATAAATCACCTCATTCTCATCTTTTTCCATTCCCCGGTTGAGTTTTGATTTTATGGATTCTATTACCGATGAAACCGTATTTTCATTCAAACCGGGAATTCTGGAGCACCAGGGATCGTTTTTAAGGTCTTCGGCGGTAATGTGATGCCCGTATTTGTTTAGTTTGGTGCAAAGGTCAATAACAGCTCTTTCGGTTTTTTCATGATTCCAGTCGGCAGGATTGTAGTAGCGCTCCACCGAATCGTTGAGGCGGCAGGCAGCACCGGTGGTCAGATAAAACCTTGAGTTTTCAAGCTTCTGAAGAACTGTGGCCGGATAAACGTTGTTTATATCGTTTTCGAGAGATGCTTTTACAATATCGGCCTTGGCTTCTCCGGCAGCAAAAATGATGGCTACAGCCGAAGGATTATAGGTAATTGTTCCCAATCCAATGGTGATAACCAGGCGGTTGCGCGATATTTCTATTCCTCCGAGGTCGCCGGCTGAAACAGCTTGTGTTTCAAAATTGGTTTGGGTGAGCCGGGTGCTCGAGTACAGGTCAGAACCTCTGGTATTAAAGGCAATGTGCCCGTCGGGGCCTATGCCTCCGAGGAAAAATCCAATACCCCCCTTATCCCTAATCTTCTGTTCATAATCCGAACACCAGTTGTCAATCATAAAAATGGAAGCTTTTTTTATTTCCTCCACTGCCGATTTGGCTTCACGATAGCGCAATGATAAGTCAATGTTATAGTCGGGAAAAACTTCCGCAAAGGTTTTTCCCTGATAAAGCGGAATTTCTTCGGAGTTGATCAGCAGCGATTTTTCAGGGTCTAAACCAAAACCTTTCAGATAAAACTCTGAAACATAATTGTAAAACGAATTGTGCTGTTTGGGTGAAATGGGGTAAAACTCATCAATCTGAACAAACTGCAGTCCGCTGAGAACCGGTTTTTTAAGCCCTTGCAGTCCATAGGTTTCCAGCATTTTCTGTGTTTGGGCTTTCTCCCAGTTTTCGAGCAGAAAATGGGTATATTTTATAAAATACTCAGGAGTCTTGCCTGTGGGCAGGCTGATTACTCCCCCGGGATTTTCTGCAACCCACTCCAGAAACCTGAGCGATGTCATCAATCCGAGCTTCGGGAAATCGCTGGTAACTATGTAAGGCAATCGGGTAGTGGTTTTGCTTATACCCGACAGATTTGCAAAGGCTTGTTCTACTTTGGAAAATTTAATGTGTTGCATTGCTGCTTTTGTTTGCTTCAGATGGTGAATATTTGTTTTTTACAAAGGTACTATGTTGTTAAAAAGCAGGGTATGCCTGGAGGCAACCCTGCTTTTACAACTAACCAATCAACCAACCATTTTCAGGATTAGTATTTTAAAGTTCATTCAATCCATTAAATACCTCCGGGCCGGTTAATTGATAATCCGGCCGGAGATATTCAGTTCACTTATTGTTTTTTTGCCCACCAAAGGGGGGTTAACACTTCATCGGCACCACCCAGGAAGGAAATAGCCTGCTGATATCCTTCGGGGTTGCTGTTTTCAAGACTTGAAGGATACTTGAGCCTCTGTGGGAAGAAGCTTACTTTGCTTTGCATATAATTTCCTGTGTTCAGATCAGGAAGTGTCTGAATCGGCAGTTCAATTGATGGATTTTCGAAGAACGGTAAACCAAGTCTTCTGTGGTCGTTCCATGCTTCCAGAGGCAGCCACGGGAACTGAGCCAGATACTTTTGTGTAATAATCTTGGTAAGCAGATCATTGCTTACAGCGCCGTTCTGATACAGGGTATTTTTGGGATATGAGAAATTGTAGGTACCGGTTTGTTGAGTGTACCCATCAACATAGCTCATACTTACTGAAGCAGGAGGTTCGGCAGTATGGTTAAAATTAACCGATGTACCGGCGCGGTTGTAGCTCTCTGATGCCAGGTACTGACCCAAATATTCCTGTACTCCGAAATATTCAAAACTTGCTGATATACCACTTTCATAAGCAGTTTTGGCATCAATAGGAGTTGACCAGCCTCTTACAGCTGCTTCTGCAAGCAGGAAGTAAGTTTCCCAGTTGCCAAAGAACACACGGTCGCTTGCGCTTCTGTATTTCTGGCTCATGCGGGGCAGAGTACCCAGATAGGTTGCTATCTGATTTTTTCCGCCTTTTTCGCCCCAGTTGCCTAAGCAAAATGCATTCCAGGTATAAGCAGCATCAATGGTTACGAGAACTTCATCGCTATCGAGCTTTATAAGGTCGCGCTGGGTGTTGAAAGCGTCCTGTGTCCAGGATGGCCAGGTGCAAAATCCAGGATTGTCGAACCAGCCCGGAAGGATAAACGCTTTGTATGCCCTGGGGTCAATGGTATTATAAAGACCATCATACCAGAAACCTGCTGAAGGATCGTTGGTTACAGTTCCAAAATGATCGGAATATTTAACACCCATGTAATCTGCAGGTTTGATCTGAGCATGAATACTTGCGGGTAGCTGATCTGCCGAAGGAACTCCTCCCAGGCCAATATACAGGTTGCTCATGGTACTCGACAAAGGTTGTGTGTTCCATTCTCTTGACATTACCGGAGAAAGAGCATCCCAGCCACCATCTCTTTCAGCAACTTTAAAGGATTCGTCCGAAGCGAGAATCAGGTTGTTGCCGGCAGCAGCAGCTTCAAATTCAGTTTTTGCGTAAGCGGGATTAACTTCTGACAAACGCATAGCCAATCTGAGTCGCATAGAGTTGGCATATTTCACCCATTTTGAATAATTGAATCCATAGGCTTTGTCGAAACGGGCAGCATCTGGCGATGTAACTTCGGTGTCAATTTTTGAAGCTGCATCTTTCAGCTCGCTGATCATAAATTCGTAAACGGTTTTTACATCCTTGAATTCAGGATTTTCTCCCTGGAAACCATCAATGGGCATGGGGCCAAAGTTGTCGGTAAATTCACTCATCAGATAAACACGCCAGATACGGGCCACCTGCATCATATTGCTGGTATAGGGGAAACTGGTTCCGTTCTCGATTTTGGCTGCTGCTACATTTATTGCCGAGGTGGCATCTTTGAGCCAGCCTGACAAATAGGAATAGTAATCAGAACTCCAGCCGTCATTGTAAGCACCCAAAGCAAGAGATCCGTTTGAGCGGTGCTGACGTCCTGCATTTTTCCAGTAAAGGACATATGCCCTTTCTGCCACATGGGGGTCCATTTGAGCCCCGGTTATGGATGAATTGAGGAAATACTCGACCTGAACCTGTTCGGCATTTGCTGCTTTGGGGTCAACATTTACGTCGAGAAAATCCTTCTGGCAGGCTGAAAAGATCAGGCCGCCTGCAATCAATATGATGGATAATGTTATGAGTCGTTTCATGTTCCTTTGCTTTTAAAATGATACACTTAAGTTAAACAAAAATGTCCTGGTTGAAGGAGGTGCCGCATTTTCAAAGCCCAAAGCATTGGTTCCGGTAGCATAAACTGATTCAGGATCAACTCCGTTGAGATTGCTCTTGATCAGCCACACATTATTCATTGTAAAACCAATTTTTGCTCCCTGTACCGGAGTTTTTGAAAGTATGTTGCGAGGCAGGTCATAGGTAAGGTTAATATACCTGAGCCTGATGTTGGTAGCATCGTAAACATTGGCCTCGGTTATTCCCAGGTTTCCGGTTCCGGCAACTGATGTCCAGTATTGCTCCCGTGTAATGCTCACATCGTTCAGGCGGAAAGTGCCATCTTCGTTGGCAATCACTCCTTCTACTACCATGTCAGGGCGCTTTCCGTCAGGTGCGGTTATTGCTGCTGTTCCGGCAAGTTGCATAGCCTGATTGGTTTGTGAGAAGATGTAACCTCCAAAGCGGCCATCAAACATAAAGCTTAAAGCAACTCCTTTGTAAGTCAAAGTATTGGTAATACCCATAAGCGAAGTCGGCTGCTGGCTGCCAAAAGAAACGGGATCATTGTTTACCTGTGGCAGACCATTTCCGTCAAGCAGTAACTGTCCAAAATATTCGCTTTCTTCATCTTCAACTCTCAGGAAGCTGGTACCGTAAATTACACCATAATCAAAGCCTGTTTCAGCAACAATTTTCATATTGTCGAAACCTCCCAGATCATATTTGGTAATTCCTTCGGTGAGTGCTTCAATAGTATTTTTATTTTTAGAATAGTTGAACTGTGCAAGCCAGTTGAGTCCTGATTTGCTTTCGAAAACCTTAACATGTGCCATGAGCTCAATACCTTTATTCTGAATGTCTCCGGCATTGATCTTCATGAAGTTATATCCGCTCAGCGGGTCCATGGGCAGGTTGAGCAACTGATTGGTAGCATTCGATTTGTACCAGGTAAAGTCAAAGCCAAGACGGTTATTGAAGAAGCGGATATCAGCTCCGATTTCACGCGAAGTGATCTTCTCACTCTGAATGTTGGGGTCGAAAAGTATGTTGTTTGTAGTAGCAGTAGTATTGCCAAGCGGGTCATTTCCAATACGGTAGGTATTGTATAATTCATAAGGATTCAATGAATTACCTACCTGGGCAACCGAAGCACGAATGCGTGCAAAAGTGAGCCATGCAGGAGCATTGGTATTCAGTTTTTCGAGCATATCGGTGATTACAAGCGATGTACTTACCGACGGGTAAACAAATGAACGGTTTTCATCGCTCAGGGTTGACGACCAGTCGTTGCGAAGGCTTCCGTCAACAAACAGATAACCATCCCAGTTGAGCTGAAGGGTTCCGTACATTGAAAGGATACGTTTCTGATAATATCTTTCATCAACCGAAGGATTGGTTTTGCCATTATTGAGCGCAAAAAGATTTGGCACTTCAAGTTCTCCGGAACTTGATCTGAGGCTTGAAAATTCCTGATCCATAATGTTTCCGCCAACAGAGGCAGTAGCACCTAGTTTTGAGAAGATATTATCCTTCTGGGCAGTAATTAAAGTACTGAAGTTGTTTTCATAAAACGTTTCCTTGCCCAGACTGTAATTTCCGTTTGGATCAATGGGGCTGCCTGAATAACGTTTCGTTTCGTAGTTGGTGGTGTAGATGTCAGATCCGGCATTGATTTCGGCCGACAGCCAGTTGTTGAATTTGTGTTTTAACGAACTGTAAAGCAGGAAACGATCGCGTGAGTCATTGTTCAGAGCATATTTGGCTGCCCAGTAAGGGTTGATCTGGTTGCTTCCGCCATACCATACCATTTTACCGCTCTCATCAACTGAATTCTCAAATTCTGTAATATCAAGACTGCGAGGCAATAAGTACATGGTAAAAAACGGGTTGGAATAGTTGTGCCCGAGCAGCGGCCTGTTGTTTGCTTCAGAGTTCAGATACTGAACCTTGGCATCAATTGACCATTTTTTCCCATTACCAAATTCGCTGAAAGCCCTGGTGGTAAGATTTGTTTTTGTAAGCTCAGCACCTGGAATAACGCTCTTTTCATTACTTCTTGAAAGAGAGGTATATACCGATGAGTTCTCAAACTGTTGCTGGAAAGAAAGGTTGTAGTTTTGTGAAGTACCGCGGTCGAAATAGTTCTTCACATTGTCGTAAGCTGAAAGGGGTTTTTCAACGCCATTCCAGTTTTCGAGGTTTTGTCCAGTAATCTCAGGTCCCCAGCTCAGGTTTGACCGGTTATCGTAAACACCAGTTGTTCCCTGTCCGTAAGTATCCTGCATTTCGGGGTGTGTAAAAGCCGATTCAGTTCCAAAAGAACTTGAAAAAGTGATGCCCAGTCCCGGTTTTGATTTACCTTTTTTAGTAGTGATAAGAATTACTCCGTTACCGGCACGTGAACCGTAAAGTGCAGCGGCTGAGGCTCCTTTCAGTACTGAAATGTTTTCAATATCCTCAGGATTCAGGTCGGCGATTCCGCTACCCATATCAAGAGACGGGTTCCAGTAATCGTTATTTTCACGGCCTGTGAAGTTATTCAAGGGGACTCCATCTACAATGATGAGCGGCTGGTTGTCTCCGGTGAGAGAACTTTGCCCCCTGAGAATGATTTTTGATGAACCGGCAGGTCCGTTGCTCGACCGAACTACCTGCAATCCTGCAACTTTTCCTGTAAGTGCATTGCCAATGTTCGATTCGCGCGAAGAAACAATCTCGTCTGCCTGCAAATCCTGCAGAGCATAACCCAGCGATTTTTTCTCGCGTTTAATACCCAGCGCAGTAACTACTACTTCGTCCAGGCCAACTGACTCAGATTCCATGGAAACATTAATAACATTCGACTGGCCAACAGTAACTTCCTGTTTAACCATACCAACAAATGAGAACTGCAGCACCGCTCCTTGTTTGGCGCGTATGCTGTATTTCCCGTTAATGTCGGTGGTTGTTCCGATGGTGGTTCCTTTCACGGCTACTGTAACTCCGGGCAGGCTTGCGCCATCTTCCTTGCTGGTTACCGTGCCCGAAATACTGAGATCCTGTCCGTACAGGTTAATGCTTGTCAATCCCAGTAGCAAGCAAAAAAGCAATAACAATTTTCGCATAACTTTTGACTTTTTGGTTGATGAAAAGGTGTGTGTTGGTTTGTAAAGACCCGGAGCCTTCTGTTTTCGACCGCAGGACCCCGGTATCTTTCTCTGTAAAAGCAAAAATATTAAAACTAAACCGGTTTAGCAAACTTTTTAAAAAATATTTTTAAAAAATTTTAATAATGAATAAACGTTTGAAAAAGAGCGTACTATGTTTTACATGAGTTGTTTTATGTCTTCTGATAAGTTGTTGTAGGCAAAAAGTGAGTATCCGGCAGCCCTGGTTTTTGATATGATTTCAATGGAACTTTTGAATTCCGAAGCATCCAGAGCCGGAAGAAATAGTCCGGCATAAACCGGGGCAACATGCTGTAATTCACCAATCTGCCTGTTGAGCTGATCACCTATCCACTGCAGATCTGCATTATAGAAGTTGTGATACAGCATTGGAAAATAAGCATCCAATTTCCATTGGCTCCATTGCTGCCTCACACTTTCCCAGTTCGGGAAAACCGCTGCTGTAGCCGTTTTGCCTCCTGATTTAATTTCAGGCAGTAAAATGTTGTTCACCAGATGGGTCACCGAATCGTATCTGAATTGTCGCCACATTACATTGTTTTCGGGCAAATCGCCTTCTTTAAGAATATCCTGTCCGGTTGCTTCCCTGTATTTTTGCTGGCAAACCTCGCAATAACAATAATCAAACTGTGGATATTCTTTGTCCTGCACCAGATTGTACTTTGGCTGAAGTGCTTCTGCCAGAATTACATCAGGAAACCTGATATAATCGAGATGTACTCCGCTCAGTCCGCCAAATGCAGCAAGCTCTCTGACATTTTTACGTAAAAACTCCTGTACTTCAGGCTGATTGGGGCACATAAATTTGTAGTATCCTACATAGGCAGGGTGGGAGTGGGCAGGCTCTCCCATTCGGTTGACCACATACCAGTTGGGATGGTTTTTAACATATTCCGGATTGTTGTTGGGCATAGTCCACATCCAGGCATGTACTTCAATTCCGGTTTCCTTTCCTGCCTGTATGGCCGGCTCCAGTACATTCACCTCGTATGGAAGCACTGCCGACGGATACAAGGCCATATGACTTGCATACACTTGTATCAGAGCGCCATGAATCCCCAGTTTTTTAAGTTCGGCAAATTTCTGTTTCCAGAACTCCGGGTCTTCATTGGCTTCAGGAGTAATCCAAACCCACTTTTTTAATTCGTGTCCTGCTCCTGTTGCAAATGTGTACATGCCAGGGATGTTTAAGGCTGCAATACCAAGCCCGGCCCACCCCATTTTCTTAACAAACTGCCTGCGATCCATCTTATTTCAGTTTTTGACTGTTCATGTTTTTTCAACCGTTTTGTACTATCGTGGAAGAATTTCTACCGGCATATTACTCTCAGATTTCCATATTCTGCTGTCGTGGCTCAGATACCAGCGATAACGTGTACATCCGGCAGAAGCAGAAATTACAAAAGAGGTTTCAGTTGCTTCCATTAGAATGGCTTCCATTGCCTGAAATTCACCCGGTTTCACCAACTGGTTTATGTTTTTTGCAAAACGATTGTTCTCTCTGGAATATTGATACTGTCTGTTGAAAAGTTCTCGCATCAGCGCTTTTATTTCAAAGTCGGGCTCTGGTTTGTATGTTATGGTTTCAGTACCGGCAATGGATTCTGAGAACTGCAGATAACCCCAGTATTCGGGTTTGTGCATGTTTATGGCCCATTGCGGCGACCACACCCAGTTGTATTCCGGAAATGGTTTCCCGGTTGCAGGATTTATGGCCTTTACATACTTACCATCTTTTACTTCAAGTTTCCAGTGTACTCTTGAAAAGTTGATTCTCCATTGTTTTCCGTCAACGGGAATGGCCAGACTGTCGGCTGTTTCTGCAATTATGCTTAGTGGGATGGCCAGCTCCACACTCCAGCTTGTATCGGTGTCCGAAGGTTGGTTGATGGTTCCATTGAGGTGCACACCCGATTTTAACCCGTTGATATTCCATGCAGTAATGGGCAGGCCTCCAAAACGGTAAGGTTTGGTTAACATCAGATCCCATTCAGTACCAAAAGCATTGATCTCCAGCTCATAATAATTATGCGTATCTCCATCGGGGTCAATAAAAACCTCAAAATCGTTGTCATAAAATATTACAGATTCTCTTTCGGTGAGGGTTGCCCACAAATGAGGCTCTTCCATCAAAGCAAAAATGTACAGGTAGCTTGTATCCCAAAGCATTTTTATTCTGGTAGAATGCAAGGGTGCAGGCATTGCAGGGCCTTCAATATCAATAAACTCTTCTGACCACGGAGCATTTTTCCAGCATTTTTCATCTGCTTTCCCATCCACGATGATGGGCCCGGTTGCGCGATAGCAGATGTAATGTAAGGGTGGATTTTTTAAAAGCATTGCCTGAGCAACTGACTTTTCAGCAGTAGCCATCGCCACAATAACAACAAGTAATGAGAAGCTGAAATATCTGAAGTACATAGTTTACTGTTATCAGTGTGAAAACTCACCGGTGGTAATCTGCCAGTCGTTGCCAAAGAATCCCGATTTTATAATTCCTTCCGGATTGTCTTTGAGCCAGTCTGTATTAAAAATCAGCAAATCGGGGAAACCGGTGATTCCTGAAAAATAATCGTTGGGACTTGCTGCTTTCATGCCAGCCTCGCCGGTTCCGGCTACTACGCCGGTAAGCGAATAATCATCGAAAGGATTGGGATAAATAAAATAAGTGCCCAGATTTTCGCCAGGTAGTTTCTCGTCTCCGAATGAGATTCCGTTTTTGGTTACCTGAACCGGACATTCAGAAAGCAATGGTTTCCAGGCGGAATTATTACTTGCATTTCCATAAATTATTATATTCCTTCCCTTGTATTTTTCAACGGAAAACTCCTTGTCGGGAATGATGTCAACCGAGCTGTTTCCCCTGTACAGAAATGTTTCGGCATCAAAACGTGCTTTGTTCTCATACCATTGATTTTCGGCTGAAGTTCCGTGTGTGGCATAAACAAAAACAACATTCCGGTCAAAAGCAAGCTTAAAGCCTCCCTGCCTGGCCGCATGTTTATGCGATTTGTCAATTTCCGCAATGTTTACCCATGATTCTCCTTTTAAGACAAAATGCAGGTTATCGTTACCAGATGTTATTATTTGCTGCCCGTTTATAATGACGACTTTGGGCTGCGGCAGTTGGCAATCGTTGCTTAAAATGCTGAATCCGGCAATGTTTTCAGGGGTTACATTAATGGTATCCTGCGTTTTTACTACTTTTACCGATGAGGTTTGGTACTGATGGGTCTGCTGGTTTATCCGCAGCCAGTAGTTGGTAGCTGAAATGGCCGGGGCAGCAGTTGTAAACCATATGCTGTCTACTTTATTGGCTTCCGGAATTTTGTTTTGTCTCATAAAATCGAACAGAGGAGGCCAGTCAACACTATGGTCGCCATACCAGTGCGAACCTCCCGGATACTCGTAATAGGCAAAATTGTCGTGAAATGTTCCCAGCAGCTGCCGCATACTTCGGGCCTGCTCCACAGGAACAACGGCATCGGCACTTCCGTGAAGAACATACACTCCGGATTGCAGGTAGTTTTTCGCCAACTTGAGCACCCGGCCTCCTGAAGCACCTCTTTCGAGCATAGCGAAATGAGGGTTTGATTTAAGTACCGAATCTGCTCCGGCTCTTCTGTAACCGGTTATGTCGGGATATCCGGCGCACGGGGCGACAGCAGCCCAATGATCGGGATAGGTTGCCCCGAGAAACCAGGAACCATGTCCGCCCATGCTGTGGCCGGTGAGGTAAGTTTCAGATGAAAGGGTACGGTATATTCTTTTAGCTTCTGCCAGGACTTCAAGCGCATCTATCCGGCCCCATTCTTCCCAGTTGAAACCAAAGGGCCTGCGGTTGGTAGGCGCAACAATGTGTCCCCAATCCTTTTGCCGGTAGGCACGGGATTGGTTGGTGGCCTCCACCGAAGCACCATGAACCGTAAGCACAAGTGCCTGCCCTTCGGCGCGGCTCAGCGATGGAGCAATTGAAAAGTACTGCACACTGCCATCAATTCCGCTTATAAAAGTCCTTTCGTGATGTTTGGTGCTTTCGTGCACTTTCAGGGTAATATTTATACGGTCAAGTTCAAGCCCTTTTGCATCTTTTATAACCAGAGTGGCTGAAAGTGTGTCGGCCATGGGAGCCAGCCTGTAAGCGGGGATGCTGAATTTTACCTTACGGGTAGTCAGCGGAATAATTTCATCCATTGGCATGGAAGCCTTTTCACCTGAAGACAATTCACATTCTATGGTATGCGCTTTCAAAGGTTTTTCGCTGGCATTGATTACCCTTACAGCACCCAATAATCCAGGATTTTCGTCGCGAAGCACCGAAGGCAGGGTCATATCGCGCGGGCTGAACATAACCGGTTTGGCGGGAATTACAATTTTTGATGTATAGCGCGAAAAACGGCCATAGGTATAGTAAAAGTCGTTGTTCCCTTTTTTGAGCCTGAAAGGAATAAGTGTATAGCCATAATCGTAATGGTCTCCCTCGTGCGGCATACCGTTGATATAAACCCGTGTATGTCCGCTGGCATCCAGCAAGGCAATGGCATTTACAGGCGAAAAATAGGTGGTGTAGAGCAATGATCTGCCTTCTTTTACAACAAATTTTCCGGTTGAATCAGCAATTGCCGGTTCCCATACCAGCGGTTTGTCAGCTGCCTGATCACGGTATTTATATTGTAACTCTTGCCCGGCTTCGGGTTGCTGATGCAGGCCTTTGGCCATTTGCCAGAAAACTATATTCCGGTAACCGTTGATCAGGCCGGGTTGTACTCCGCCGCGCAAAATCAAACCCGAAGTAAATGTGTGTATGACTTTTCCCTCGTAAGTGGTTTCTACTTTTTCCTTGCCAAAAATCTCAACAATGTTGCCGGTTTTTTGCCCGATTGCTGAAAAGGACAACAACACCATTATTGCCGTTAAGTAAGCCTGAATTGAAACTTTCCCTGAAATGTACATATAAATAAGGGTCTGGTAAAACGATTTAGGTGCAAAGATAACATCAGGAAGATAAATTCCAACTACTTCTGAAAAAAAATTAAAAAGATAAGTTGCAAATCATTTTTCTTGTTGTAGATTTGCATGATCCGGGATTTGTAAAACGATGGTTTTAAAATTCTCAATGCATTGGTTCTGCATAACTTGCAAAAACAGCCTGATCAGGCAAGGATGCTGAATTATAAAATGATTTTAAAAAAAGTTCAATCATGAAAAGCTGCTTTAATAGGATTAACCACAAAGTCCTTTCGCTGATTGCCGGCATTTTTACGGTAATTCTTTTTTTTCATGTTCCGGCAGGAGCGCAAACCATTGAAGGCGGCGAAAGCTGGGAATCATTACGGGCGCGGCCATATCCTGAATGGTTTAAACAATCGCGGCTGGGGATTTTTATTCACTGGGGGGTGTATTCTGTGCCATCTTATGGGGGAGCAGAATCATATGCCGAGTGGTATTTGCGCGGTTTGCAGGCTGGAGCGCAGAACCGGATTGATTTCATGAAAAAGAATTACGGCGATGATTTTACCTACCGCGATTTTGCTCCGTTATTCAAAGCCGAATTGTTCGATGCCAATGAATGGGCCGAAATATTTAGTAAAGCAGGTGCTGGTTATATTGTGATGGTTACCAAGCATCACGATGGTTACTGCCTGTGGCCGAGCAAGTATGCTCCCGGATGGAACAGCATGGAAAATGGCCCGAAGCGCGATCTTGTTGGCGAACTGGCCGAAGCCGTTAGAAAGCAGGGCATTAGGTTCGGAGCTTATTATTCCCTTCCCGAATGGGGGCACCCACTGCACCGCTGGTACGAAGATCCCAACGATTCTATTGCCAGATATGTTGAACAGCATATGATTCCGCAGTTTAAGGAAATGGTATCGGCTTACCGCCCCGATCTTATTTTTACTGACGGAGAATGGTTCAATACTGCTGAGGATTGGCATGCACGCGAATTGATTTCATGGTATTACCAGTTGGTGGGCAGCGATGCCATTGTAAACGACCGCTGGGGGCACGGCGCAGATATCGGTTTTAAAACACCCGAATACAGCTCGGGCGGACTAAACACCGATCGCCCCTGGGCCGAAGTTCGCGGACTTGGCCGGTCATTCGGGTTAAACCGCAATGAAAAACTGAGCGCCTATATGAGTCCGCGCGATCTCATTCACTTATTTGCCAGAACTGTAGCTTATGGTGGCGGTCTCATCATCAACGTTGGTCCGGGTGCCGACGGAAAAATCCCCTTGCTTCAGCAGGAACGCATCGAAGCTTTGGGCGAATGGCTCAGCACCAACAGGGAAGCCATTGAGGGCTCAAAAACCTGGATTAGAAATGGCGAAGAAAAAGAAGTAAAACTCAGGCGTACCGACCCACAGGTAAATTTTAACTGGGTGCGCAATTCCCCCGGATATCCGATAGTTGAAGACAATTTTACTGCTGCCTGGGAAGGATTTCTCGTGCCCGCTTATACCGAGGAGTACACCTTTGCTGCCACTGCCGATGATGGAGTAAGGATATACATTGATGGAAAACTTTTGATTGACAAATGGGCCGGCAATACCGAAGGCACCGATTCCGAAGCCATGCGGCAAAACAATGCTGCTGGTAATAATGGAAAGATCAAGCTTGAGAAAGGCCGGTATTATCCCATAAAAATAGAATACCGCGAAGAGCATCAGAATGCATCGGTTTCACTTTCGTGGAAAAGCAAGTCGCTGCCTGAGGAAATTGTACCCGAAAAAAATCTGTTTACCTCCGATGGACAAAAGCAAACAAACGGGCTCAGTGCCGTTTACCGCTCCATGCGTCAATATATGGCTTACACGGTAAATCATGGAAATCTGTATGCCATCTGCTTTGAATGGCCCGAAAAACAGCTGGAATTTGCAGCGGCAGAGCCTCCGAAAAGCATGAAAGTTTCCTTGCTCGGCCGCGATGGCTATCTACCCTGGAGCTACAACAACGGCAAAATTACTGTGGACGTCTCCGGCATAACCTATGCACAGATGCCCGGGCACTATGCCTGGACATTCAGATTTGAAGGAATGGAATAAACCCCTCACTTCAAAACGAATATTGATGAAAATATGACAAATAACTAAATCGGTTTAGCTAAAGTTAATATCTTTGCCAAAAGCATTTGTCCCATGCCGAAGAAAGTTACTTTATCCGATATCGCAGCCACGCTTGGGGTTTCCAAAACCCTGGTGTCGCTGGTTATAAACAACAAAGCCGATGCTCATGGAATCAGTCCTGAAACTCAGCGCAGGGTAAGGGAAAAGGTGAAGGAGCTCAATTTTCAGCCCAATGTGCTTGCCCGCGGTTTTCGCACCGGAAAAAGCAATACCATCGGCCTGATTGTTTCCGACATTTCAAATCTTTTTTATGCCCGCATTGCACGGCGAATAGAAGATTATGCATGGGCAAACGGCTATAGTGTTGTTATCTGCAGCACCGAGGAACTGATAGAAAAGGAAAAGGAGCAGATCAGGCTGCTCAGGGGAAGGAAGGTGGACGGGTTGATTATTTCCTCGTCGCAGGAAGAGGCATCTTTTTTTAATCAGCTTGCCGATTCCGGAATCCCGCATGTTTTGATTGACCGTACATTCAAGGGAATGCAATCAGCCAATGTTTCCGTTGACAATTTCGGAGGAGCGCGTCTGGCTGCCAGACACCTCCTTTCGCAGGGATACAGCCGCATCGCCACCATCGGAATCACTCCAGAGCACATCTCTACCATCAACGAGCGCATCAGGGGATTTCAGTCTGCATTAGATGATCAGGGCATAAAAATTCCTGACGAATGGATTATAAGAGCGCCGTTTAATAATATTGAAGAGGCTGTAAAAGAGCATCTTACCAAACTTCACAATATGAACATGCTCCCCGAGGCCATCTTTACCCTGAACAATAACCTCACTGCCCATACGCTGAAATGCCTGTCGAAACTAGCAGTTCCGGTTCCGCAGCGCGTTGCTTTGGTGGGCTTCGACGATGTGCTGCATTTTGACTTTACCCGCCCCTCGGTTACAGCTGTGGAACAGCCCATTGACCGCATCAGCGAAAAAGCATTCAACCTGCTGCTCCGGCAGATTAAGGGTGAACGGGTGCCTCAGCACGAATGGTCGGTTTTCCTTCCGGTTGACCTGATTGTAAGAGAATCATCCGTAAGGAGACTTTAAATTAAAACAAAATCAAATCTATATGAGAAACATTACCTTATTGCTGGCTTTGCCATTGATGTTCTGGCTGGCCTCTTGTACTCCAAAAGCTGAAAATGGAGAACCTGCTTCCTATGTTGATCCGTTTATAGGTACAGGAGGCCATGGCCATACCTATCCCGGTGCAACGGTGCCTTTCGGCATGGTACAACTGAGTCCGCAAACCCGTTTGGACGGATGGGATGGCTGCTCAGGATACCATTTTACCGACAGTGTAATTTACGGATTTGCTCATACCGCACTGAATGGCACCGGCGTGAGCGATTACGGCGACATACTTGTAATGCCCGTGGTGGGTGAGCCGGTGTTTATAAACACAGAATACAGCTCCACTTTCAGCAAAAACAACGAAAAGGCTGAAGCCGGCTATTATTCCGTGAAACTTGACAAGCCTGCTGTTTTTGCCGAAATGACAGCCACCACAAGGGTAGGCTACCATCGTTATACCTTTCCTGCATCAGATGCAGCCAACCTGATTATTGACCTGCAGCACCGCGATCAGGTGATTGAATCGTGGATTGAATTTGTAAGTGACACCGAAATCAGGGGTATGCGGCGATCAACAAACTGGGCAAAGGATATGGTTTGGTATTTTCATATGCAGTTTTCAAAACCCATTGTCCGCCAGGGGATTGCTGTAAACGATACGCTGGTTGAATCCATTGCCCGGGCCGAAGGTACCAACATCAAGGCATTTGCAGGATTTAACACTACCGAAGGAGAGCAGATCGAAGTAAAAGTAGCCATTTCGGCCGTTGACAGCGAAGGAGCGCTCAAAAACCTTACTGCCGAAATTCCGGGCTGGAATTTTGATGAAATCAGGACACAGGCTTTCAATACCTGGAACCGTGAACTGGGAAAAATCAGGGTGAAAGGCGGCAGCAAAGATCAGATGAAAGTGTTTTATTCGGCCATGTACCATGCTTTTCTGCAGCCAAACACCTTTATGGATGTTGACAAACGTTACCGTGGGATGGATCGCGAAATTCACACTGCTGAGGGCTTCACCAACTATACAGTTTTTTCGCTGTGGGACACTTACCGCGCCTGGCACCCGCTTATGACCATTATTGAGCAGGAACGAAGCAACGATTTTGTTAAAACCATGCTCAATATGTATGATAAAGGTGGTTTGCTTCCCGTGTGGGAACTTGCCGGAAACGAAACCTGGTGTATGATTGGGAACCACTCCATCCCGGTGATTGCCGATGCCTGGGCCAAAGGCATTCGCGGATACGATGGTGCCAAAGCCCTCGAAGCTATGGTAAAAAGTGCCAGCCAGGATCATCATGGACTGGATGTCTACCGCAAATATGGCTACATACCCGGCGACAAGGAGCATGAGTCCATTTCAAAAACCCTGGAATATGCCTACAACGACTGGTGTATTGCCGCAATGGCCAAAGAACTTGGCCGCGATGACATTTACCGCGAGTATCTGCGCAGGGCACAGTCCTACAAAAATATTTTTGACCCTTCAACCGGTTTTATGCGCCCGAAACTCAACGGCAGCTGGCTCACTCCGTTTGATCCAACAACGGTTGACTGGCATTTTACCGAGGCCAACTCCTTCCATTACAGCTATTATGTGCCTCAGGATGTAAGCGGGTTTATTAACTTGCACGGAGGCAGCGACAAACTGGCTGCAAAGATTGATGAATTGTTTACCACCAAAACCGAAGTGGGCGGACGCGATATGAAAGACATTTCAGGACTTATCGGGCAGTACGCTCAGGGAAACGAACCCAGCCATCACATGGCTTACCTCTATAATTTTGTTGGCCAGCCCTGGAAAACCCAGCAGCGGGTAAGGCAGATTATGGATGAATTTTATACACCACAACCTGATGGTTTGATCGGGAATGAGGATTGCGGGCAAATGTCGGCCTGGCTGATTATGAGTGCTATGGGATTTTATCCGGTTACTCCGGGACTTCCCGAATACATCATCGGCACTCCCTGGTTTCCCGAAATGGAAATTACACTCGAAAACGGTAATGTGTTTAAAATCATTGCCAAAGATGTTTCCTCAAAAAACCTCTACATTCAATCTGCCACCCTCAACGGGCAGGATTATCAAAAGTCATTCATCAGTCATGCCGATCTGATGAAAGGCGGCGAACTTGTATTTGCCATGGGCAGCAAACCCTCTGACAAATGGGGAACAGGTGATGGGAATGTTCCTGTTACCGCCATCACCGAAGAGCTGATACTGCCGGTTCCTTACCTCACGGCTGCAGATGTGCGCATCCGCGATACCATGCAGGTAAGTGTGGGAACCATAGCGCCCGGCAGCGAACTGTATTACACCCTCGATGGCACTGCGCCCGACCGGAACTCAACCCCTTACACCGGTCCGGTAACACTCAGCGCCACCACCACTTTCAAAGCCATTGCTTATCAGGAAGGAGTTGGATACAGCATGCCGGTGGAAGGCAATTTCTACAAGATTGATCTGAACCGCAAGGTTGAACTGCTGTCGGAATATCAGCCCAATTATCATGGCGGCGGCCCCGAAGCACTGATTGATGGTTTGCGCGGAGCCGGAAATTGGAGACTTGGCGGCTGGCAGGGCTATCAGGGCAAGGATTTTGAAGCCATTATCGACCTGGGAAGTGTAAAACCGGTGCGCAAAGCAGCTGCAGGTTTTGTTCAGGATGTGCGTTCATGGATATGGATGCCTGTGGAGGTAATTTTTTATACTTCTTCCGATGGCAAAAACTTTGCAGAAGCCGGCCGCGTAAAAAATACCATTCCGGCCAACGATTACGAAATGTATGTCACCGACCTCGGCATAAAAATGAATGTTACGGCCCGCTACATCAAAGTAAAAGCCATCAATTTCGGAACCATTCCGCAGTGGCACCTGGGAGCAGGCGGACAGGCGTATATATTTGTAGATGAGGTGATTGTGGAGTAAATGGAAATTTCTAATTTCTAATTTCTAATTTCTAATTTCTAAAATTGTAGCAACGGGAAGTTTGTTTTTCAAATAAGGCACCTGTTCTGCCGGTAAATTCTGAATGACCTAACAAGTTTTCTTTCAACTTGTTAGGTCTTCTTGTTTGAAGCAGTTTCGCTTCCCCCGCTGAGCGGAATTTAGCTACCGCTGAGCTCACCGCCCGGGGCGGTTCGGTTGCAATTCCGCTTCCACCATGCCTAAATTTGATTTTAATCTCCTTCCACCCCCCCTGTTAAATGGAAAATGACCTAACAAGTTTTCTTTCAACTTGTTAGGTCTTCTTGTTTGAAGTAATTCTCCGCTAATCGGAATTTATCAGCCACTGAGCTCACCGCCCGGG
>JANJXJ010000204.1 GCA_024709105.1 Lentimicrobium sp.
CACTGTCCGCATCGTTGTGGCGTTTTACACTCATCCAGGCGGCTTCCCATTCATTGTTCCTGTTGTTTGAGTTGATGGGAATTGGCATCATAAACTTTAAGTCCGAAATGCTGTCCTGAAATGCGAATTCTTCAGTTAAAAACTGGCCGTTTGTATAGGTAAATATGGTGTTTCGCTGCGTAAAAATCAGATTTGCTCCAATATTATTTAATGAAGAAATGAATGAAGACTGATCGGGAAACCAAATTTCAGTAATTACTCCGTTGTTGTAATTAAAAAGTTTTGTTTCGGGCCAGAAAGGAAAGATTTCAGTGTGCTCATATGCGCCAAAATAACCAAAATCCTCACTCTGGAAATTAAGAACATGAATGGTGTGATCAGGAAGATTGAAGATGTTTTCCCACTCACCTGCATTATACTTCCAAAGCCCGCTGTTGTGGGCTGCAAGAAAGCCAAAGTTTGGTTTAACAAATTGCAGATCAAGTATGCTGTCGTACATAAAGCCATTGGCAATCGAATGGCTGCCATCTTCTATCTTATGAATATATCCCAGATTGTCGGAAACCATACATGCGGTATTGCTTAGGGCTTCAACAGCAATGAATAACTGTGGCTGTTTTTCGTGAACAAAAACTTCCTGCCATTCCCCTTCATTAAATTGATGAACAGTAGGGCAGAGGCTGTAAAACATGGGCCCGGCAATTTGAAGGCCGAAGCCATGCTGCCTGTCGGTAAACGAAATTCCGTTGTTGCAGTTTCCTGCCGGTACCTGTACCCATCCACTGCCATCGTTTTCAAAAAGTAAACCTTCCTGAGGAATGGTTTGTCCGCTCATCAGCATAACATCACCCGCTTTTTCAATAGTATTGAAAATATAATAACTACCTGAACTAAAGCTATTGTCGGCCGACCAAACCCCATTTTCATACTTATATAAATAGAAACTGCTTCCGCCAGCCCAACCCAGGTTCTCATTAAGAAAGCCAACGGTTTTGCTGCCACTCAGGTTGGCATCAACCAGCCATTCACTGCCGTTAAATCGCAGGATAGCATCACCTGCAGCCCAGCAGTAGGTTTCGTTTATGCAGCAAATGTCTCTCAGCACGCCGGTTATGGGCGATGTAACCTGTGTCCATGAGCCATTCTGATATCGCAAAATGGTGCCATTGTCGCCAACTGCCCATCCCATAGCGGGGCTGGCAAACGAAATTCCAAACAAATCTGTAATTACCGGGCTGTCCATAATTGACCATTCCCCGTTTATGTATTGCAATATTTTGCCTTGGTTGCCAACCGCATAACCTTCATTGCCTGATACAAAATGTATATCGTTGATCTGATTAAGCCCGGTGGAGGGGTTGATCCAGTGCCAGGTTTGCGCATAACTGAAAGTATTAATCAGAATGAAAAAAAATAGTAATCTTGTCTTCATAATTTGTTTTATTTAAAGGTTGTAAGTTCAAAGAATCTCGATAATTCGGATAATGATGAATTCAATATCAAAAGTATTGATTTTTGATTAGTGATTTGAATTGATGGGAAATAATTTTTTCAACAAAATTCTATTTGCCGGGTTTACTTGAGTATAAAATTTAACATCATGAAAAAAATCCTCTCCTTCATTCATAACGATTTTGAAGATCTTGAATTGTGGTATCCGGTGCTGCGTTTGCGTGGTGAGGGGTTTACCGTTCATCTTGCCGGCGATATGGGCAACCATGTTTATGTTGGCAAGTATGGTGTGCCTGCCAAAAGCGACTTTTCGTTTGATGAGATAAATGCTCAGGATTACGACGGCCTGCTTATCCCCGGAGGCTGGGCTCCCGATAAGCTGAGGAGGTTTCACGAAGTACTTGAAATTACTCAAAGTATGATGAAAGATGGAAAACCTGTTGCACAAATCTGCCATGCCGGTTGGGTGCTGGTTTCTGCCAGGGCGCTGCAAGGGCGCAGGGTAACGAGCACCCCGGGAATAAAAGACGACCTGATCAATGCCGGCGCCGAATGGGTGGATGAACCTGTGGTGGTTGACGGAAATCTTGTTTCAGCCCAGAAACCGGCCGATCTGCCTTTCTATATGAATGAGTTTCTGAAACTTTTTTAACCGGAAGTTCCTGAACTATTCCGCTGAAAATCAGATTAAAACACAGTGATTTAAAATCAAGGCTTCTTTCCTTATGGTTTTGCAGCGTTGCTTTATTCTCTGCGACTATTCGAATCAAGATCGGAGATTATTCTGGCATCAGAAGGAAACAGGGTGATGAAATAGAAAAGCAGAACACCTGTAAATCCAAGGAAAAGCCTTTCGCCTGTAAACAGAAACGCAACAATTGCAAACAAACCCGGTGTTTCGAGCGCTGCAAGTCTGATGATCAACGCAGTGCGGCTGAGGTTGAGTTTTTCCTCAACATCATCTGTACTCATGGCTTTTTCCATCATTTTTTTCCCCAGAAGCCGGCCAGCCATATATCCTGAAAACACAAGCAAGGGAACAACCAGCAACCCGGTTTCTCTGAATCCCGGCACCGGAGTAACAAATCCTTTGGAAACCAGGCCCAGCGAAACCAAAGCAAATACTACCTGTCCGCCAAGCATGGCAAAGAAAATAATGGCCATTGATTGCTGAAACTCTCTGAATCGGGGATGATTTTGCATGTTTTGTGTTTTGATTGCATTCTTACTTCCTGTAAATGAACGTGATACAAGTAGCAGAAGGCTGTATTTCCTTGTGATTCAAAGGTATGCTAAAATTTGAAAAATCACAGGCTATTATACTTTTGTGCCGCTACAAAAGTTGATTGATTAATTTTTATAAGCCACAGGCTGGGGATTTGATATTTTTTTACAGCTGCCTGAATGGATAGTACTGAATTACATTGGCTTATAATTTTCAGGAATAGTAAATTGAGATCATTTATTGGTTGCAGCGAAATTGTTCCCTGAAAAATAGGGTTGCTGTTTTGCAGGATCAGATTAAATCAATATCAATCAGAACCCAACTTCACAGGAAAGGAAAATGCCCTTAATATTGCATTCAGCTGTTGCATTTAAACACAAGTGCTTCTGGCTTGTTTAAATTTGGTAAACCAGGAATAATGACAAAGCCGAAACCCAACCGACTTATACACGAATCGAGTCCATATCTTCAGCAACATGCCCACAATCCAGTGGATTGGTATCCATATGGGAATGAGGCATTTGACCTTGCCCGGCAAACCAATCGTCCGGTATTGGTAAGCATTGGCTATTCAGCCTGCCACTGGTGCCATGTAATGGAGCATGAGAGTTTCAGCAACTCAGAGGTTGCAGAAATTATGAACCGCGATTTTGTATGTGTAAAAGTGGACAGGGAAGAGCGTCCGGATGTTGATCAGGTTTTTATGTCGGCGGTGCAGTTGCTGCACAACACTGGTGGCTGGCCCCTCAACTGTTTTGCATTGCCTGATGGCAGGCCTTTCTGGGGAGGAACCTATTTCAGGCCGGCACAATGGCTTGAGTTGCTTGCACAGATCAGCGAACTCTATCAGCGCAGTTTTCAGGAGCTTGAAAATCAGGCGATGAGGCTTGCTTCGGGCATTGCCGGAATGAGTGTAATTGAGCCCCCGGCAGATCAAACCCTGCCCGATACCGCTTTTGCCGATGAAATGTATGATCAGCTCTCGCTCCGCTTCGACAACGAATACGGCGGCACATTGGGAGCCCCCAAATTCCCCATGCCTGTGGTATGGAATTTTGTAGCAGGATATTATCACACCAAAGGACTTCCCGAAGCAATAAATCAGCTTACACTTACTTTGCGTAAAATGGCCATGGGCGGTATTTTTGATCAGATTGGCGGCGGTTTTGCCCGGTACAGTACCGATAAATTCTGGAAAGTTCCTCATTTTGAGAAAATGCTCTACGACAATGCCCAGCTTGTTTCGCTTTATGCACGCGCCTTTTCGCTCACAGGCGAACCGCTCTTCAGGGAAACTATGGAAAAGATACTTGCATTTGTTTCAAGAGAATTTACCTCGCCCGAAGGATGGTTCTATTCGGCTCTTGATGCCGATTCAGAAGGCGAAGAAGGCAGATTTTATCTGTGGGACAGGGCCGAAATTCTCAAAATTATGCCGGAGTACGGCGATCTGGTCTCTGATTACTTTGGGATTGGCAAAGAAGGAGTCTGGGAAAATGGCAAAAGTATTCCGGTCAGGCCTCTGACTGATGCTGTTTTTGCTTCGCGGCAGCACCTCAGCAGCGAAGAATTGAAACAACTTATAAAAATGGCATCTTCAATTTTGCTTGAAGTGCGAAATTCAAGAATCAAACCAGGACTAGACAACAAACTGATTGTTTCGTGGAATGCATTAATGATCAGTGCGTTGGCCGATAGCTTTTCGGTTAGCTGCAACGAACAAAGCCGGCAGTCGGCCATTAAGGCTGCTGACTTTATATTGAAGAATCTGATGCAGCCTGATGGCAGACTATACAGAACCAGGCCAGCCGGAAAAGAAGGAATTCAGGGCTTTCTGGACGATTATGCTTTTTTGATCCGGGCATTTATTTCGTTGTATCAGATGGATTTTGACGAAAAGTGGCTGTTTCATGCCCGGGATTTGTGTATGCGGGTAATTTCTGACTTCTCAGATGAAAAATCCCCTTTGTTCTGGTACACACCCACAGTCGGTGGGCAGGGGCCTTCTTTACTCAGGGTTAAGGAAGTGACCGATGGAGTTGAGGCCTCGGGCAATGCGGTAATGGCTATGAATCTGCTGGTGCTGGGGACTTATTTCGAAAATGAGGAATGGCTCAGACACTCCGCAGAAATGGTTTTGAATATGAAATCGCGGATGCTGGCCTACCCGTCTTCTCATGCAGCGTGGTGCGAGGTGGCTTTGGGTATGAGCTTTGGAATCAGCAGTTTAGTCATTGTTGGGCCTCAGGCAAGAAACTATGCAGCCCGTTTGCAGCGTAAAAACCCAAGGTTTACCTTCTTTGCCGTTTCAACCGGAAACAGCAGTCTGCCTGTTTTTACCAACCGCTTTAAGGAAGGCGAAACACTTATTTATTTGTGTCACGGAAATACTTGCCTGCCTCCCGAAACAAATCCGGAACATGTAGTTTTCAGGGAGTAAAAAAGTAAATAAATAAACATTTTGACTTGATTCAGATTTCAAAATCATGTAGTTTTGCATCAATCCGACTTAGTGTTCATTTTACACCAACAAAACAACATGAAGAATCTGGTTATCCTCACAGTTTTACTATCGTTGCTGGGTTGCAAGCAGCCTGTTGAGCGCGAAGAGCTTTCGAAAACAACCTATTCATTACCCGAAGGAGCAAAACCTGAAGTTTACATTACAGCTATGGGCACCGAAATGCGGCTCAGCAAAGGTGATCTGCCTGCTTTTTCAGATTTCGGTCAACCTTTGGAAACTCAGGTATGTGTTTTTGTTGATCCCGATTATACTTTTCAGGAATTTCTGGGAATTGGCGGGGCCATTACCGATGCCTCTGCCGAAACTTTTTACAAACTTCCTCAGGATAAGCAGCAGCAGGTACTTGATGCTTATTTCAGCCGCGACAAAGGTATTGGTTACAATCTGATACGCACCAACATACACAGCTGCGATTTTTCAAGTGGAAGCTATACCTATGTGGAAGAGGGCGATTCCCTGCTTTCAACATTTTCAGTAGAACATGACAAACAGTTCAGGATACCGTTTATTAAGTCAGCAATTGAGAAAGCAGGTGGTAATGTAACTTTTTACGCCAGTCCCTGGAGTCCTCCGGCCTGGATGAAAGACAACAATCATATGCTGCAGGGTGGAAAATTGCTTAAAAAGTACTACGATGCCTGGGCGAATTACTTTGTAAAATTTGTAAAGGCATATGAAGCTGAAGGGATTCCTGTGTTGGGCGTAACTATACAGAATGAGCCCATGGCGAAGCAAACCTGGGAAAGTTGTATTTACACAGCCGAAGAAGAACGCGACTTTTTGAAATACCATCTGGGGCCGGCGTTTCATAATTCGGGTTTGAGCGACAAAAAAATTGTAATGTGGGATCACAACAGAGACCTCATTTTTCAGCGGGCCTCCACCTATTTTGCCGACCCCGAAGTGCGGAAATATGCCTGGGGTATTGGATTTCACTGGTATGAAGACTGGAGCGGAGGAGTGCCGGTTTTTGAGAACATCAGGCGGGTGCAGGAGGCTTTTCCCGAAAAACATCTCTTGTTTACCGAAGGTTGTGCAGAAAGTTTTAATGCAGACCGCTACGATGCCTGGGTACTGGGCGAAGAGTACGGACGCTCCATGATTCATGATTTTAACAACGGTGCAGTTGGCTGGACAGACTGGAATATACTGCTTGATGAAACCGGCGGCCCCAACCATGTAGGTAATTTCTGTTTTGCACCTATGCATGGCGATACACGCAGCGGTGAGCTGATTTTCACCAATTCATATTATTACATTGGCCATTTTTCGAAATTCATACAGCCCGGGGCAAAGAGAATTTCAGCATCGCCGAGCCGTAGTCAGTTGATAAGCACGGCATTTCAGAATCCTGATGGAAGTGTAGTGGTTGTTGTAATGAATGAGACCGAAAAAGATACTGATTTTTACCTTTGGGTGAAAGGCAAAGCAGTGCCTGCCAGCAGTAAACCCAGGTCAATTATGACATTTGTGTTCTGAAAAGGGACTTAGAGCGGTTAAAAAGTAATCAACCTTTACAAGGCTGATAATTTGGGAATCTGAGGGATTTTTGAATTATCAGCCTTTTTGATTGTTTACAAGCAGTTCTATTTTTTCAATAAATGATTTAGCTCCGGGATATAGAATTCTGGCGGTATTTTCGTCGAAATCGAAAAAATCGTTGTAATCACCTTTTTGTCTTTTTTCGAAAAGTTCAGTAAACAATTTGGCAGTTTCCCGGTCAATGACCGATGTTTTAACATAGAGTTCTCCAAATTTCTGACGAACCCCCGAATGGCTGCCCGTAACAATATGGTTTTGTGCCAATAGAGCTGTAACTGCATAAAAGCAGGCATAGTACATTCGATTAACTGCGGTGTTCCAATATCCATTGTTCAAATGCGTTTCCACCTCTTCTATGGATTCTCTGGCGCGTTTGATTCTATAAGCTATATATTCTTCCTGAGAGAAATTTGTCATATCATGATTCCTTCTTTCATAACATTTTTATAAAAAGCGGTTATGCTATACCTGTTGTTCCAGTCATCTATGGTATACAGCATAGGACTGATGATTTCTCCGGTATCAAATTCAAGGTCGTAGATCGGGTATGTGATGGCACGTTCCATTTCGGGAGTAATAATATCAATATCCAGCAGGATTAGGAGATCCCAGTCAGAATTTCCTGTAGCTGTACCACGGCTGTGAGAACCATATAAATATATTCTGGCTTGACGGTCGAACCCGAGTACAATCTCTTTGATTTTTGCCAGAAGTTGGTTATCGGTGATTTTCATAATGCAAAGATAATCATAATGTAGAAATGTTAATTGTTTAATCTGATGATTTTAAGCCTGCACCCATTAAATCATGTATAGTATTACACTATTGTCCGGAAAAACATGTTAACACTCTGAGAGGTTCTTCCCCTGCCGATTGCAGGGGAAGGAATCTCGAACACATTTTTCTGAAATCATTGATTTTTACCGGGCATTATTGATAGAAACGATAAACATATTTTAAAAAATTTTCACACTTAAGGTCTGTATTTTTCGCCGGCAGTTTCTGAGCGAAGCAATTATATTTGCAGAGTTAAAGTAAGGTGACCTCCCAGACCAGTTTGTACAATTTTCATTAAGGTAGAAAGCCTGATATCACTGGCATTATTTTCAATCCGTGAGATATAGGATTTATTTGTTCCACATTTCTCAGCGAGTTCTTCCTGAGTCATTCCCAGTTTTAGTCTGGCTTCTTCAAGCAACACTCCAAGCTTAAAGGCTTCAAATTCCTGTTCCCATTTTTCTCTTTTAACGGATCCTTTTTTGCCATATTTTTTGTCAAGGATTTCGTCGAAAGTGGTGATGTTTTTATTTTTTTTTGTGTTCATTGCCAAAATGGTTTGATTTAAAATTGTTTTCAGACAGTTGCCTGAATCAACGAGTTTTTTGAAATTCGTTTTGAAATTACTTTTATTCAAAAGTTTACATTGAAGTTTTAACGAACCTCTTTTTCATATTCACGTTTAATTTTGAGCGCCTTCTCGATTTCAGATTTTGGGGTTTTTTGTGTTTTTTTTTGGAATCCATTACCCAAAACAACCAGATTGCCTTTGTCAAAAAAAGCGAAAATCCTGAATATGTTACCTCATGATTCAACCCTTACTTCGTACAGTCCATCGGTTCCGCTTATATGATCAAAGTACTTTTTAGGCAGAACCTCAAGGGTTCTGAACAGATTGAGCGTCCATTCAATTTTCTTCTGGACTTGCTCATTTTGTTTTTCGTAAAAATCTAAAAAGTAACTTTTATAAGCTATAACCTGACGAACTTTCTTCATGTTGCAAAGTTAACTGATCAGACAACATTTTGCAAATATTTTTTGTACAATTTTTAAAGCCATGGTATACAACCCGGGTCACTATTAAAATCTATCGCTTAATTAGCTTTAAATTTTCAGCAAATTATTCAAAAGTTTAAAAGCTTGAATCAGAAGCAAATAGAATATCTTATAATCTGATTTTATTTTATCAGCTGGCAGGTTTTTTTAGGGTAAATTGAAACAAATATCAGTTTTCAATTACAAACAAATTGATTTTCTCTGTGTTTATGCTGAGTTGGTCCGAACTAAAAACTAAAGAAACCTTTCTTTTTAAAAGATATTTTATGAAAAAGCGACTGGAACTTAAAAAGGTTAAAGTGCTGAGGCAGCGCGAAATTGCACCCGGGGTATTTGTTTTATCCTTTGCACGTCCGTGGGATTTTTCTGCCGGCCAGGTGGTGGGTATCAGTGCCCGCGAAACCGACGATGCAAGACTTTACAGTATTGCCAGCGGTGAGCTCGACGATGAGGTGGATATTTTATACAACATTTACCCCGAAGGGAAACTCACTCCGTGGATGTCGAGACTGAATACTGCCGACAACATATGGGTAAGCGAGCCTTTTGGAGCATTTACCGGTTCAGAAGAAGCTGCCTGGTGGATTGCATCGGGCACCGGAATAGCACCTTTTAGTGCTATGTTCCGCACAGGATTGACAAATGGCAAAAAGTTGCTGCATGGCGGCCGCGATCTCAACTCATTCTATTTCAGTGAATCATTTCAGCCTGTGTTGGGCGAAAATTATATCCGCTGTTGTTCGCGCGAAGAAGGCCCGGGAATTTATTCAGGAAGGCTTACCAAATACCTCTCAGAATGTGAGCATCTTCCGGCCAGCGAAAAGTACTATCTTTGCGGAAGCGCAGAAATGGTGGTAGAAGTTCGTGATATCCTTATCGGACGCGGCGTTCCGTTTGACAACATCATCTCTGAAATCTATTTTTAATGCACTGATGCAAAAAGAACCACTTTTCGGAAAAACCCTTGACCAATTAAAACAAATTGTTGTTGAACTCGGGCTGCCAGCCTATACCGGCGGTCAGATTGCCTATTGGCTTTACAAAACCGACATCACTCATTTTGACGAAATGACCAATATTTCGAAAAAGGTGAGGTCATTACTGGCTGAGAAATTTGAGCTGGGTGTGCAGGCTCCGGCCCGCGAAAGTGTTTCGGCAGACGGAACAAAAAAATACCTGTTTACAACCGGACATGGAAAATTTGTAGAAGCTGCCTATATCCCTGATGGCAAAAGACATACGTTATGCGTTTCGTCTCAGGTTGGATGTAAAATGGGTTGCCTTTTCTGCATGACAGGCAAGCAGGGATTTCAGGGACATCTTTCTCCCGGTGGCATTTTAAACCAGCTGCGAAGTATTCCTGAGCGAAAACTCATTACCAATATTGTTTATATGGGAATGGGCGAACCCTTCGATAACCTCGATTCGGTAATGACAAGCCTCGAAATACTGACTGCTGAGTATGGTTTTGCCATCAGTGTAAGAAAAGTTACTGTTTCTACCATAGGAATTGTGCCTGCAATGAGGGTTTTTCTTGAAAAAAGCAAATGCAATCTGGCAGTGAGCCTTCACACTCCTTTTGAAGATGAACGCAAGCGGCTGATGCCCATACAGAATGTTTATCCCTTGAAGGATGTAGTTTCTGTTATACAGGAATTTGATCTGGGCAAATACCGCAGGGTTTCGTTTGAATACATCATGTTTAAAGGGGTGAACGACACCCGCCGGCATGTTAATGAACTGGCGAGGGTATTGAATAAAGTAAGGTCAAGAATCAATCTCATAAGATTTCATCCCATACCCGGAACCCCGCTTGAATGCTCTGATGAAGCCACTATCCTCGATTTTCAGCAGGCATTAAACGACAAAGGGATCGTTACAACACTCAGGGCATCGCGCGGACAGGATATTGAAGCTGCCTGTGGTCTGCTTTCAACCAAAGAGCTGGTTAAAATGAAACAGGCTGACGAATAAGCCAGACTTACTACCCAAGCCGAACCGATGCACGATTTAACACAGGGAAATCCTACCCGTCTTATTTTTAAGTTCGCCACACCCATGCTTCTGGGCAATGTGTTCCAGCAGTTGTATAATGTGACTGACAGCATAATTGTTGGCAAATATCTGGGTAAAGAGGCTCTGGCAGCGGTAGGTGCATCATTTCCGCTCATTTTTATGCTGGTTGCCTTTATCATCGGCATTGCATCGGGATCAACCATCATCATTGCACAGTACTACGGAGCCAAGGACATGGCAAAGGTTCGCAGGAGCATTGATACCATGTACATTTTTCTTTTTTTTGCTTCTCTGCTTATCGGAATTCTGGGCATACTGTTCAGCGGGTCAATTTTCAGGCTCATCAGGTTGCCCGATGAAGTGGTTCCTCAGGCCGCTTTGTACATGAATGTTTACCTGTCAGGGATTGTCTTCTTTTTCGGATTTAATGGTTCAAGCGCCATCCTCAGAGGTTTGGGCGATTCAAAAACACCCTTGTATTTTCTGGTTATTTCAACCGTAACCAACATTATTTTTGATCTGCTTTTTGTTGCAGTATTTAAATGGGGCATTGCCGGAGCTGCTTTTGCTACAGTGCTTTCTCAGGCAGGTGCGTTTATAACCATGGTTTTATATCTCAATCGCAGGCATCCGGTAATTAATCTTTCGTGGCGCAAATTGGAATGGGATAAGGATATATTTATGTCGAGCATAAAAATCGGTGTACCTACCGGCTTTCAGCAGACTTTCGTTTCGTTGGGTATGCTGGCTCTGCTACGTATTGTAAACGATTACGGTACCGATACTGTTGCAGCCTACAGTGTTGCGGGAAGAATAGATGGCCTGGCAGCTTTGCCGGCGATGAATTTCGGGCAGGCACTTTCTACCTATGCCGGACAAAATATTGGAGCCAACCGCATACACAGAGTAAAACAAGGGCTTATTGCTACGCTCAATATGTCAGGTGCAGTTGCTATTGTAACATCAATACTGATTATGATTTTTCGAACCCAGCTGATGGCTTTGTTCACTACAGATGCCGAAGTAATCCAGATTGGTGCCCGTTACCTGTTGATAGTAAGCGGGTTCTACCTGTTCTTCAGCAGTATGTTTGTAATTGGTGGTGTTATGCGTGGCGCCGGAGATACTGTTGTTCCTATGTTTATTACCTTGTTCTCGCTCTGGGCCGTGCGTATTCCGCTGGCAGCTTTTCTTTCAAAGCGCATCGGTGTTGACGGCATCTGGTGGGCCATACCCATTGCATGGTTCCTGGGTATGGCATTGTCCTACATTTACTACAGAAACGGGAACTGGAAGAAGAAAGCAGTAGTTAAATATTGATTTTTAGCGCGATTACGAATAATATTCATAATCATACCTCAAACGATAATGCTGACCCGGTCGGTTCAACGCAGGTTCTGTAAGTACTTCCGTTGAAATGGCATTTCCCGCTTCATCATAGCTGCGCGAAATGGTAGTCAGAATTTTGCCGTCGGTATCCTTTTCAAGCAAAAGAATGTTGTTTCCTTTCTCATCGTAGGTAAATTCAGTGGTGGTTTTACCCATCACAGTCTCTTCTTCGGTAAATGCCGGCAGGTTATTTTCGCCGGGTGTTACAGTACTTCGGGCTACAAGATTCCCTCTGGAATCGTAGCGCTTTTCCTGAATCAGAATTCCTGATTCGCTGAAAATAAAAACAGTGCGGGTTTTATTATCGTCGCTGATTCTAACTTCTTCGGTTTCAGCAAGCTGACCGTTTGGATGATACTGGTGTGTCCTGATAAGATCGGTATCACCATATTCATTGATTGATTCTTCCTTTACGAGATTATCCCCTTCGTAATTCCAGAGATGTTTTTCGCCTTCTTCACCATCGGAATCGGTGGTAATGCGGCTAACCAAACGGCCTGATTCATAAGTATAGGTAATTTTATCAGGCTCACCATCCTGATAATGTCTGTACTCTGCAATAAGCAAGCCATTACTGTCAAATTCACGGGTAGTTCGTTCGGCAGTTTCTCCTTCTAGTTCCAGAATTTCCTCAACTGCTTTCCCATGCTGATATCTGATAAGGATGCGCTCTTCGGGTTCACCGGAAGGGGAAAAAGTAAGGCGCTCGGTTTCATTTCCCTGCTCATCGTAATGAGTTTGACTGGTAATGATTTCGTTCATCATTTCGCCTTCCTGATCGGGGTCGGTGATAATCAGATTGGTACGGAAAAGGCTTATGGCTTTTATTTTCATTTTCTGAATTTTTTATGGAAACTGCAAAATAAAGGAAAATACAGCAATCTATTCCAGACTTACTGTTTCATTTAGCTAATAATTTAAGTAAATGCTCTTTGTGCAGAATTACAGGACTTTAACCTTACCGGAATTTCTTCCTTTTTTACAAAATTTGCTAACTTTGCCGTCTCTGTTTACAGGAGTATTTTTCCAGCAAAAACCAGTAAATCCCAGAATATGAAGTACCTTTTGAGTTTAACCATCTCAATCATGATTTTGATGAGCAGTTGTACTACCAAAAATGAAAAGATCAACTACCCTGAAACCCGTAAAACTGACACAATTGATGTGTATTTCGGAACTCAGGTTGCAGACCCCTACCGCTGGCTTGAGGACGACAACTCTGAAGAAACAGCAGCCTGGGTTAAAGCTCAGAACGATGTTACAAATGCCTATCTGGCAAAAATTCCTTTCCGCGATCAGGTGCGTGAGCGGCTCACCTCAATGTGGAATTATCCGCGTTATGGTGTTCCTTTCAAAAAAGGCGGGAAATACTTCTTCTTTAAAAATGATGGAATTCAAAATCAGAGTGTTCTGTACATTCAGGATTCACTTCAGGCAGAACCCAGGGTTTTTCTTGACCCCAACAAACTTTCAGAGGATGGAACTACCGCTCTGGGAACCTATTCAGTTTCGAAAGACGGGAAATATTTTGCCTATGCAATATCCAAAGCCGGTTCTGACTGGAACGAGATTTATGTAATGGAAACTGAAACCGGCAAACAGCTTGCCGATAAACTGGAATGGGTAAAGTTTTCGGGTATATCATGGCGCGAAAACGGGTTCTATTACAGCCGGTACGACAAACCTGCCGGAGGTGGGGTGCTTTCATCAAAAAATGAATACATGAAAGTTTATTACCATGTGGTGGGCGATCCTCAGGAAAAAGATGTGCTGGTGTACGAAAACCGCAACTACCCATTGCGTAATTACGGGATAACTGCAACCGAGGATGGCCGGTATCTGGTGCTGGGTGAATCAGAAAGTACCAGTGGTAATTCATTGTATATCAAAGACCTTGAAAATCCTCAGGCAGGCTTTGTAAAAATTGCCGAAGGTTTCAGATTCGATTACAGCTACATCAGCAATCAGGATGGTAAATTTTTAATACTTACCAATGCCGATGCTCCAAAGTATCGTTTGATAGAAGTTGACCTGAGTGCCCCTGCCCCTGAAAATCACAGGATCATAATTCCTGAGAGGGAAGAAGTTCTTGTTTCGGCTGAAGTTGCCGGTGGAAGGATTGTATGCGAATACATGAAAGATGCCACCAACCGCTTGTACGTATATACTACCGAAGGTTCATTTGTACATGAGGTGAATCTGCCGGGGCCGGGTACCATTGCAGGTTTTGAAGGTAAAAAGGATGAAAATGAAGCCTTTTTTGCTTTTACATCATTTACATACCCTTCCACAGTTTTTGTTTACGATATTTTGAACAACACTTCAAAGGTTTTCTTTGATTCTGAACTTGATTTTGATCCTGCCAAATATGAATCGAAGCAGGTTTTCTATACCAGCAAGGATGGAACAAAGGTTCCCATGTTCATTGTGCATAAAGCCGGCCTTAATCTTGATGGAAATAATCCGGTGTACCTATATGGTTATGGTGGATTTAATGTAAGCCTTACTCCGGTTTTCAGTGTCAGCCGTTTGTTATTTATTGAACAGGGAGGTGTATTTGCAATGCCCAACCTGCGTGGCGGAGGAGAATACGGCGAAGCATGGCACAGAGCAGGAACCAAGCTTCAGAAGCAGAATGTTTTTGACGATTTTATTGCAGCTGCCGAGTACCTGATCGCAGAGAAATATACCCAGCCTGAAAAAATTGCTATTGCCGGCGGCTCAAACGGAGGCTTGCTGGTTGGGGCATGTATGACACAGCGTCCCGATCTTTTTGCTGTCGCGCTGCCTGCTGTAGGTGTTATGGATATGCTCAGGTTTCATAAATTTACCATTGGATGGGCATGGACCGAAGATTATGGCTCAAGTGAGGATTCTGTTCAGTTTCAGTATTTGCTGGGGTATTCACCCTTGCATAACTTAAAGCCGGGCACTTGTTATCCTGCAACCTTAGTAACCACTGCCGATCACGACGACCGGGTGGTTCCGGCCCATTCATTCAAATTTGCAGCTACACTTCAGGAACATCAGTCGTGCAACAACCCTGCGCTGATACGCATTGAAACCAATGCCGGGCATGGCGCCGGAAAGCCCGTTTCCAAGATGATAGATGAAGCCACCGACATATGGTCGTTTACCATGTACAATTTAGGCATGAAACCTTCGTTTAAGTAGTGCATGGAGGCAGGCGTCAGTTGATTTTTTCCGGCTGGATTTTTTCCGGATGAAAATTCTGGTTTTATTAACCATCAGCTACCCGGCAACTGATGCCTGCTTTTCAAATCTCCTGAAAGTGGCGTTAAATTATTCGCACCGAATATATACCTAAGTTTCAGGCAATGTGAAACTTGCATTTAATCTTCTGTCCGGCTTCGTAAGGGGAGGAGGTTATATGCATATTTATTTAACTTTTACTTTACAATTGCAAATGAACAGGAAACACTTTTTCTGCTGGTTTTTGATGATTTCGCTGCTGATGTCTGTAAGTAACTCCCAGGGACAAAACCAACCCCTGCAGAATGAAAACCCCGGAGCTATTACATTGCGCGACAGTCTTGAAACTGTTAAATATATGCTTTTGGAATCCAGAAGCCATGCATCTGTGCTGGAAAGGAGCCTGGATTCTTCAGAAATTAAATACAAAAAACTTTCTGAAGATTTTGAACGTCTTAAAAGGCGGGAAGCTGAACTTGTGCCACTAACCGAAGCTCTGAATCTGAAAATTGTGGAACTTGGAGCCGAACTTCATGCAAAAAACAATTTTCTGGAAGAACAGCTGCGCATTCAGAAAGAAAAGGAGCAACTTTTTGCTGAGAAGGAGCAGATATACAAGGATGCCATCAACAGCAGCCTGATTGATAAGGTGAAACTTGAAGGACAGATTTCGGCCAAAGATTCAAGGCTGGATGGCAAGGAACGTGAAATTGGTTTGCTTCAGCAGAACATTGACGAGAAAAACCGTGACATTCAGTCGCGCAATCAGGAAATTCAGAAAATAATCCGCGATAAGGATATGGCCGACCGGAGGATAGATACTTTAAGAACTACCCTTACCGAAACTGAAAAAAGCCTGGTCAGGACCGGAGAGCAACTCAAATACACCGAGCTGAAGCTGAAGGATTGTGAAGGACGATATGCTACAGTGACCAACAAAAAGAAAAAAACCAGAGTGGTTCAGGGTTTTGCCATTAAGAACTACAGAACTCCTGATTTTGCGCTCGCTCCCAAGGATGCCAACAATCCCGGGGTTTATGTGATCACCAATAAAAACTCCAGCAATATTGAATTTGATTACGTAACCGGTGCCAGTTTTATGGTTAAGGATCTTTCAAAACCCAATGCTTCACTTACTTACGATGTGGGCTTCTTTCTTGGTTTCGGAGGGAATAACCTGTTCAAGAACTTTTATCTGGGTCCCAATTTTAAGCTTTTTGATGTGTTGCATGTAAATCTCGGTGCCAATGTAAGGGAATATGAAGCACTCAAAGAAGGTTTTAATGTGGGTGATCAGCTGGATGCTGGAATTGCCATACCAACAACAAAGGAGTGGAAAATCAAGCCTTACATCGGGCTAACCTTCGATCTTGAATTGCTCACCATGATCGGGAAGCGTTAATTAATACAGGTGACTATTCGCCGCATTTGCGTATAATCATCAGTCCATCGCGAACCGGGAGCAGCAATTGCTCAACACGGGGATCACTTTTTACAAGATTGTTGAATGCTGCGATTCCGCGGGTTTCTTTGTCGGTAAGGGCATCTTCCTTCATCACCTTTCCATACCACAAAACATTGTCAGCAATAATGAAACCTCCGGTTTTTACTTTCGGGAAAACGGCTTCATAGTATAAAGTGTAGTTTTCCTTATCGGCATCAATAAAAACGAGGTCGAATGGCCCCTGCACCTGGTGAATTAATTTGGCAGCATCACCGCACAGCAGTTCGGTTTTGTCTTTAAGGCCTGCTTTTTCAATATATTCAACAGCCAGATGTGTAAGTTCAGGGTTGTTGTCAATGCTAATGATTTTGCCGTTTTCGGGGAGGCCGGCAGCCAGACAAATTGCTGAATAACCTGTAAAAGTTCCTATTTCGAGAATTCTTTGGGGTTTCATCATCAGGCTGAAGAATCTGAGCAGCTGTCCCTGTAAATGACCGGATAACATCCCCGGAACCGTAGATGCAAAATGTGTTTGTCTTGATAGTTCTGTAAGCAGCTCATTTTCAGGTGTGGTGAACTCATTCGCATATCGTTCGAAATGAGGCTGAGTTGTTTCAAACTGCGGTTTTTCGGTAAGCTCGCTCATGATTTTTTGTTTTTATAAATGAGCATACTCATCCGGGCCGGATCAAGAATTTCCCGGGCAACTTCAAGCAAATCCGCGGCAGTTATGGCATTGATTTTTGAGATCAGCACTTCGTGGGTATCAACGGTATCATAAATGAGCACACTTTTTGCCATGGATAAGGTGTCGTTGAGGTTTGATTCAAACGAAATGGCAATTTGCCCGGTAAACTGCTGTTTGGCGGTATGAAGCTGCAAATGGCCCAGGGGCTTTTCCCTGAATTTATTCAGTTCTTTGTAAACCAGAGCGATGGCTTTTTCGAGGGCGCCATTATCGGTGCCTAAGTAAATCATAAAAGAACCGGCCTCAGTATAGGGAGTATACACCGATTCAATATTGTACGACAAACCGTTGCGTTCGCGCAAAGCCATACTCAGCCGCGAATTCATTGCTGGCCCGCCCAGCATATTGGTGAGCAGGGCTAATGTGGTTCTTGCCTTATGAGTGTAGCCATAGGCATGATTTCCCATAATGCAGTGCGTTTGAAAAATACGGCGTTGTTGTATTACTTCAGTTGGTTCGCCGCCTGTAAATTCTTCGCGCCGGGTGCTTCTCAATGATGCCGGCTGCTGCCCGAAAGCTTCGGATACAAGTTTAACCAGGCGTTCGAACCTGATGTTTCCCACCGAACTGATGACCATTTGGTCGGTGTTGTAATGATTTGCAATGAAAGAAAGTATTTTTTTCCGGTTGATTCGTTTAACCGCTGCCGGTTTCCCAAGAATTGAGCGGCCCAACGCATGTCCCTTGAAAAGCATTTCCTCAAATTCATCGAAAATGAGCTCTGAAGGGCTGTCTTTGTATGCATTTATTTCATCAATCACTACATCTTTTTCCTTGTCAATTTCCTTTTCGGGAAAAGTGGAATTGAAGAGTATGTCGGAAAAGAGTTCAATGGCGCGTGGGTAAAAATCGCTCAGGAAAGAAGCATGAATACACGTTTCTTCTTTGGTTGTGTATGCATTCAGGTCGGCGCCAATGTTTTCGAGCCGGCCCAGTACCTGATGTACCTTGCGTTTTCCGGTGCCTTTAAAAATGACATGCTCAATAAAATGGGCCATGCCTTCCTCTTCGGGGAGCTCGTCTCTGGTGCCGGTATTGATCATCACAGCCAGGTGACTGACAAGGCGGGAGGATTGCCGGTGAACAATCCTTATTCCGTTGCTTAAAGTGTAAAACTGATATTCCATGTAATTTAAAACGGGGGCAAAGGTATGATTTTTAAGCTATAAAAAGTTGATAGGCTTGGTGCCATTCCGTAAAGGGGAATTGCCCCTGCCCATGCAGGCGATAACATTTGCCAACAAAATAGCACGGAATTAAAAATATAATCCCGATCGGCTTAGAATTTGAATTTTGGCAGGGCTGTCGCTCTATCCGCTGAGCTTTTCAAGTACCTGTTCAATGAGTTTTTTTACAGTAATTTTATAATCTGAGCTGTATTTTTTAATGACACGGTTGGCTATGATGGCACAAATAGTAAGGGTTTCGTGGCCAAGCATTTTACCTAATCCGTAAAGTGCGGATGTTTCCATTTCGAAATTGACAATGCGTTGTCCGTTGTATCTGAATCCTGAAATGGCTTCATTCAGGTCGGGATGTGTGGTTTCAAGCCTGAGTTTTCTTCCCTGAGGACCGTAAAAGCCGGGAGCTGTGGCAGTTATTCCGCTCAAATGACCGGAAGAAAAGAGGTTGAGCAGTTTCTCTGATGCGGCAACTGCATAGGGCCGTGGAAAGTTGGCGTCCCAATTGCTTTGTTGAATAAAAGCATCGGTCATTTCGCGGTCGTAAACATCTTTCAGGCTGCTGTAATAATAGAGCATGCCATCAATTCCGATTCCATGGGTTGACATTACTGTGGAATCAACCGGTATGTCGGGCTGCAGCGCTCCTGAAGTGCCTAGTCTAATGATATTCAGGGAGGTATGATTACTTAGTATGGTTCTGTTTTTCAGGTCAATATTAACCAGGGCATCGAGTTCATTTAGTACAATGTCAATGTTGTCGGTTCCCATGCCGGTTGACAACACAGTGAGTCTTTTGCTGCCAATATAGCCGGTATGAGTAACTATCTCACGGTTCTGACGCTGCACCTCAATACGGTCGAAATATGCCGAAATTGAGGGCACGCGGCCGGGATCGCCAACAACAATTATGTCGCGGGCAATTTCTTCGGGATGTAATTTGAGGTGATATATACTTCCGTCGTTGTTTAAAACAAGTTCAGATTCGGCAATGGACATGAAGGGCAGCTTTTGTTAATAAAATCAGTAACTTCAACAAGTTGCAAATATAGCGATTAATACGTATTGAAAGAATTGCTTTTGCAAAGTGCCGGTATTTCTGCATGAATTTGAACATGTTTACTGGTACAAGGTTTAACAGCCGGCGTTTTACATTTTGCAGAATATTTGTTAGCAGGCAGAAAAAAGAGTAAATTTGTAACATACTTCCAAAAATAAAATTATGAAAAGAAAAGTCCTCCTGATTTCTGTTTTGATAATAGTGCTCGTACTGGGAATTATTTTCTGGTGGAGGTACTATTTTGTATTTGGTGAAGGGGTAAAGGCTGGAACCCTTAATTTTTTTGTAAAAAAGGGATATGTTTTTAAAACCTGGGAAGGCCGTTTGATACAGGAAGGATTCAAGACTCCGACACCCGGAGCCATGCAGAGCAATGAGTTTGAGTTCAGTTTAACCAATGACAGTGTAGCAGCTATTCTTGAACGCAGCGGAGGTATGTTTGTGGAGCTCAGGTATAAAGAATATCTGCATGCCCTTCCCTGGAGAGGAATGAGCAATTATGTGGTTACTGAAGTGCTGATGGTTGATCAGAATAAGTCATTAAACAGGGTAATACCTCAGCAAGGGCCACAATAAATATTGACCAAGTTATGATGAATAAAATTAAAGAGTTGCTCCATTACCTGAATCTGGATGGAGAAGTTGAGGATTTTGACAAAATACATCAAACCATTGAGAAAGACCTGATTTTTAAAGGTACAAACCTCTGGATTCTGGTTTTTGCCATTATTGTGGCTTCGGTTGGGTTAAATATGAATTCCACCGCTGTTATTATAGGGGCCATGCTTATTTCTCCGCTTATGGGGCCAATCAATGGACTTGGTTACAGTATTGCCACTTATAATATGCCATTATTCAGAACCGCTTTGAAAAATTTTGGTTTTGCTGTTGGTGCGAGTTTGGTTGCATCTACAGGTTATTTTGCGCTTAGCCCTGTTTCAACTGCACATTCCGAGCTGCTGGCACGTACCAGCCCTACGATTTACGATGTACTTATTGCTTTGTTCGGAGGCCTTGCCGGAATTGTCGCCATAAGCAGCAAACAAAAAGGAAATGTGATTCCAGGGGTAGCCATTGCCACTGCACTTATGCCGCCGCTATGCACTGCGGGTTACGGACTGGCAACCGGTCAGTTTAATTTTTTCTTCGGGGCATTTTATCTTTTTACCATCAACTCGGTTTTTATTGCTCTGGCTTCTGTTCTGATCTCACAGATATTAAAATTTCCGATAAGAACTTTGGTGAATGAAACCGAAAAGAAAAGAATCAATCAGTTGATCTCGTTTGTGATTTTCATTACTATAATACCAAGTATTTATTTTGGATATGGCCTCGTTCAGAAGGAAAAGTTCACTGAAAATGTGTCGCGGTTTACGCGAAATGTCAGTGTTTTTGAAGGCAGCTACCTGCTCAGGCACGAAAGCAACCCTTCAACCAAAGAGATCGTTCTTGTTTATGGTGGTAATACTCTCAACGAAACTCATAAAACCATGCTCTCGGAAAAGGCCAGGGATTTTTCGCTGGAAGATGCCCGCCTGGAAATTAAGCAGGGCTTTTCATTCAGGGATGATGAAAAAAGTGAAGCCGATAACCTGAAAATTGAAATTGGCAGGCTGCGCTCTGAATTGTCTCAGATGAAAATGCAGAAAGACAGTCTCCTGAGTCTGAGCTCTAAAGGTGAGGCATTGCTGAGGGAGATAAATGCTGTTTTTCCTGAGGTGATTTCAGGCACCTATGCTGAAACCAATGAGTTCTCGTTGCAGGGGAATCCCCGCAAGGTGTTGCTGATAACATTTAAAACACAACCCGGCAAACTGAGTGCCGAAGACAAACAGAGGATAAAATCGTGGCTTGCAGCACGTCTTGGAAACAATAACATCAGAATTTATTACGAGGATGCTGCTGAAAAGCAGAATTAACGTTTATGGCTGTTTAGTTGCAGGTGGTGAAGAAGAATATTTTGCTTACCACACAAAAATATCTTCCCGCTTCATCGGCCTGCGGTCGCTCAGCCACCTGAAGTTTTTGAGCAGTAACTCTTCTGGTTTAAGCTCGCCCTCGGGATGAAGCACTGCTGTTGGTTTCTGAATGTAAACAATGTTGTTTATTTTTCTGTCTTCGAGCCTTATGGTCATGTTGCTGGCATAAGCCTTGTTAATGCCCGTGAGTGTGCCATCCTCCTCCCGCACATAATAAATGGTTTCTGAGTTGCCGGTTACGTCTATCTGGTACAGTTCATTTTCCCTGAAATGCCCGGCCATGTTCCGCCCCTTGATCTGATTAAACCCTGTGCCCAGGGTATCGCTGGAAATGATAAAGGCATTGTTGAGCAAATAAAGTGTTTTTATTTGTTCGTTGCCGGTAATAATGCGAATGGAATCTGCAGTCATTTGGTTTTCTTCTGTCCAAAGAACCGGATCGCCAAGCATGCGCATGGTAGAATCGGCAAAGGAATAGATCAGCGAATCGGCCATACCCTGTATATCTGTGCGGTAGAATTTGGTATGATAATAAGCAAATACTTCTTTGGTTTTCTGAGCCGAATCAAAGGTAGCCCAAAGGCTGTCGGCATGCATAAACAGCGTGTCATTATCTTCGATAAATAACGCTTCGGGTCTGATGGTAATTAGTGTGTAACCCTGAAGTTTATCATACAAAGCATACTGCCCGGTTACAATAATGTTCTGAACAGTATCAATAACCTGAATGTTTCTGAAAGCTTGTCCGTATCCGTTTTTGCGCTCATAATACAAGCTGTCGCCTGTGAGAACCTGATCTCCGTTTTTTACTCTGGCGTTTTCGTTAAATTCCGAAATGTCGGTTACTGTATTGTACCAGCCATTTTCGGCATAAATGTCAGTTTCTTCACCTTTTATGGTTGTTGGCCCCCTGAACCACGAAATTTTGCTTTGTGTATTGTATTGAAGTGTATCACAATTCATTACATAATCGGGGTTGGTAAGAACAACCTTTTCCCTGAAAAAGAAATCCTTGGTATTCGTATGATAATATCCTCTTTTGCTGTCGAGGGTATTTTGATCATTCACAATGTGCCCTCCGGTAAGATAGAAGGCAATTCCGGTGTTTCTGTCAAAATCGAGTTTTTGAGTGGTAAGTATGGTTTTGTTGTCGATGAGTTTTACATTGTCGAAGACCTGAGCCAATTTGGTATCGCCGTTGTAATAAAGGGAATCGCCGTAAAGATTCAGGGTATCGCTGGCTTTGATGTGCACACGGCTGAAGGCTTTCATGCTGTTGGATGCACTGTTCAGGTGAGCTGAGTCACAGTAGAGGAATGCCCCGTCGTGCTCAAAAATGGCATTTCCAATGATGCGCTGCACATCTTCGCCCAGCGCCTTGTTGTAGGTCATAACATCTGCCTGAATCAAACGGATTTTTTTGGGTTGCTGAGCCTGAGCAAAGGAAGCTGAACAGAGTATAATTGCAAGGAAAATCAGTTGCCTGAACATGTTGAGAAGGTTGAGGCTACAAAGCTAATAAATTTTGCGAAAGCATGGATGGGGATTTAGAATGATGAATATACTTGCAAAGTGGCTTTTCTTTTGAAAATCAAAATATTGATCTTGCAGTATAGGTTGTAAAGAGCTCTAAAGCTTTCATCCCGGCCAATGAGTTGCCTGCCTGATTAAGTGCGGGCGACCACACCGCCACAGTAAGCTCGCCGGGCATTACAGCCACGATTCCACCGCCGACTCCGCTTTTGCCCGGCAATCCTACCCGGTAAGCAAATTCGCCGCCTTCGTCGTACAATCCGCAGGTTTGCATCAGTGCATTGATGCGTTTGGCTTGCCTTGGGCCACAAACAGCAGCACATGTAAGCGGGTCGGTGCCGGCGTTGGCCAGAAAAAGGAAAGCCCGGCTAAGATCGGCACAGCTCATTGAAAGTGAGCATTGATGGAAATATACATCAAGCACTTCTTCAACTTCGTTGATCAGGTTGCCGTAGCTTTTCAGGAAATTGGCCAGGGCTGCGTTGCGGTGACCGGTAAGTTTTTCGGAGGCTGCTACTTCTTCATCAAAATCAATATTCGGGTTTGCAGCACAAGCGCGGACAAAATCACGTAATTTCGACATAGCATTCTGTTCCTCCTGAATAAAACAGTCGGTGATAACGAGAGCTCCGGCATTTATAAAAGGATTGCGGGGTTTGCCATTTTCATACTCAAGCTGCACCAGTGAATTAAAGGGATTTCCGCTGGCTTCGCGCCCTACACGGTCCCACAGGGCATCGCCCAGCCTGTCCATAACCCTGGCAAGCGTAAAAACTTTGGAAATACTCTGTATGCTGAAATACTCCTGTGCATCCCCGCATGTAAAGAGTTCACCGTTGATGGTATAAACGGCCATGCCAAAGCGATAGGGGTTGATGCGTGCCAATGCCGGAATATAAGTTGCTACCTTTCCCTGGGTAAGCAAGGGTTTAACTTCGTCTTTTATTCGGTTAATGATGGCCTGGTAATCTGTACTCATTGGCTGTGATGTCCGTTTGGTGCAGCAAAGTTATGAAAATGCTGTTTTGATGATCTTTTAAATATTTTATGCTTTAAATGAACTTCATTATCTTCCTGCTGGTTTAACCAAATGTTTGCGATTGAAGCAAAATTCGCGTAGGTTTGTACTGATAACCCCATTAATATGCCAGCTAATCTTAAGGAACTGTTATCCAGGAAGTTTTATTTCGACGATACTGCTTTCATCAATCTGATGAAGAAAAGAATCTACAATGTGCTGCTTATCGCAAGCAATTACGATTCTTTTGTGCTTGAAGGCGATGGCCGCATTGACGAACAGATTTTTAACGAATACGTTTCGTTGAGTTTGCGTTATCCGCCTCAGTTTATTCAGGTTCCTTCGGAAAAGGAGGCGATGGAAGTGCTTTCTAATCAAAACATTGATCTGGTAATCACTATGCTGGGTATGGGGAAAAGTGAAACCTTCGATGCTGCCAAACGCATCAAAGCTTTATATCCAAACATCCCTATTGTAGTTTTGACATCGTTCTCGCGCGAAGTATCGCTTACCATCGCCAATCAGGACCTTTCGGCCATTGATTATGTTTTCAGCTGGCTGGGCAATGCCGATATTCTTCTGGCCATAATCAAACTGATTGAGGACAAAATGAATGCTGAACACGACATCCACGATGTGGGGGTAATGGCCATTTTGCTTGTTGAGGATTCCATTCGGTTTTATTCCAGTTATCTGCCAAATATCTACAAGATCATTTTCAAGCAGTCAAAAGGGTTTATGACCGAAGGACTGAATGAACACCAGATGATGCTGCGGATGCGCGGAAGGCCCAAAATCTTGCTGGCTACCAATTACGAGCAGGCCATCACCTACTATGAAAAGTACAAGAACAACCTGCTGGGCATAATCACCGATACTTCCTACAAGCGCAATGGTACCGAGGATAAAATGGCTGGTTTCAGGCTGGTTGACAAGGTAAAGCGTGACGATGAGTTTATGCCTATACTTATGCAGTCGAGCGATTTGTCGAATCAGCCTATTGCACGGGAAAGGCGGGTAGGTTTTATACATAAACATTCCAAAACCTTATCCATAGAGCTCAGGAACTTTATCATGAACTATTTTGCCTTCGGCGATTTTGAGTTTGTTGATCCTGAAACCAAACGGGAAATTACCCGTGCTTCCGACCTCAAGGCTTTACAGCAAAAGATTTTTGAAATTCCGGATGCTTCGCTCGAATATCACGTTTACCGGAATCATGTTTCCAAGTGGTTAAATGCCAGGGCTTTATTCCCATTGGCAGAATTATTTAAAGACCTGAGGCCCGACGATTTCAACGATCTCGACGAAATCAGGAGGTTTGTGTTTGATGCCATTGCTACTTTCAGAATGAACAAGGCCAGAGGCATCATAGCTGAGTTTAACCGCGGCAGTTTTGACGAATACCTGAGCTTTACCCGCATCGGACAGGGCTCAATCGGTGGAAAAGCCAGGGGACTTGCCTTTCTCGATTCACTCATCAAAAGAAACAAGTTGCTCGACAAATGGCCGGGCGTGCTGGTTTCCATTCCAAGAACGGTGGTTCTGGGAGCCGATATTTTTGATGAATTTATGGAGGAAAACAATTTGTATAAAATTGCGCTTTCCAACATACCTGACGAAGAAATTCTGGAGCATTTTACCTCGGCCAGGCTTCCTTTCAGGCTGCACGAAGACTTGTACACATTTATTTCTGTGGTAAAAAAGCCTGTTGCCGTAAGGTCATCCAGTTTGCTCGAAGATAGTTATTATCAGCCATTTGCAGGAATCTATTCCACTTATATGGTTCCCAATTTTATTGACGATGAGCGAATGACCATCGAGAACCTGAGCAATGCCATAAAAAGTGTTTACGCCTCAGCGTTCTTTCATGATTCAAAGTCATACATGACTGCCACTTCCAATATTATTGATGAGGAGAAGATGGCCATTGTACTGCAGGAAGTAACTGGTTCTCAGTATGGTGACCGCTTTTATCCGACTTTGTCGGGAGTGGCGCGTTCCATCAACTTTTACCCGATAGCTCCCGAAAAGCCCGAGGATGGTATTGCCAATATTGCTCTGGGATTGGGAAAATACATTGTAGACGGAGGTCAAACCTTGCGTTTTTCGCCCCGCTATCCGCGAAAAGTATTGCAGCTTTCAGTTCCCGAGCTGGCTTTGCGCGAAACCCAGAAACACTTTTATGCGCTGGATCTGAGGCCCGGTACGTTTACTCCAACCACCGATGACAGTTCCAACCTCTTCAGGCTGAATGTGGCTGATGCCGAGCCCGATGGTTCGCTCAGACATATAGTGTCAACCTTTGACTTTGATACCAACATGCTCAGAGAAGGCATGTTTGGTAAGGGAAAACGCATTGTTACCTTTAGCAATATTCTGAATCACAATGTTTTTCCGCTTGCTGAAATTCTGGCAACACTGCTGGGAACAGGTCAGCGCGAAATGAGCAAGCCGGTTGAAATTGAATTTGCCGTTGAGCTGGGGCGCGCAAAAGATGATATCTCCATGTTTAATGTACTTCAAATCAGGCCCATTGTTGATAATCGTGAAGCCATTGATGCCCATATTGAGGAAATTGAGGAGAAGGATACTGTGATTTTTGCTCATAATGCACTGGGTAATGGCATCATTAAGGATGTTTACGATATCGTTTACATAAAACCCGAAAGCTTTAATCCGGCCGAAAACAAACATACCGCCGAAAGAGTGGGGCAGATCAATGAAAAGTTTCTGGAAGAAAAGAGGAGTTATGTGCTGGTAGGCCCCGGAAGATGGGGCAGCAGCGACCCCTGGCTTGGCATTCCTGTAAAGTGGCCTCAGATATCAGGAGCAAGGGTAATTGTAGAATCGGGATTGGAGCATTACCGCATTGACCCCAGTCAGGGAACACATTTCTTTCAGAACCTTACCTCTTTCAGGGTTGGCTATTTTACCCTGAATCCATACATAAATGATGGATTTTACGATCTTGACTTTCTGGCTAAGGAAAAGGCCTTTTACGAAGATGAAGTAATCAGGCATGTGCGTTTTAAACAGCCCCTGCTTATACTGATAGATGGTAAAAAGAACCTGGGAGTAGTCATGAAACCCGGCACAGCGGTGTCTGATCTTTCGTGAAAACGTTCCGTAAGGTCATTCAGAATTGTTTTTTTTGAGACTAAAGTTAATCAAGGGGGTTACTCTTTTCCCTATTCTGTTTATTAAGCCAATCTGCACTGCATTGCACTCCAGGCAGCTGTTGAAAAGGGCTATCTGAATCCCTCTTCCACGGGTTGTCTTATTCCTGAATCCTGCAAGCAGCGCCCCATTGAATGTATAGTGATAATTTATCAGACCGGTTATTTCAAGCCCATTCATTATTTCAACACCAGAATAAATGCCATTAATTGCCATACCATTAAGTTCATTAATTATTGGTAATCCAGTGCTGATGCTGAGGCCATTGATTTTTATGCTTTGTATTTTTGATGCTGAATCAATGAAGTATGGAAAAAAATCGAGATTTTTATTTTTATGCGGGCTGTACGTTTTTTTTAAATCTGTGGTTATAGGAGAAATAAAACTGCCCACCAGCACTATTGTCCCACCTATAACAGATAATGGAGAGGCTTCAAGATTTACGCCATTTACATAAAGTTCTTCAGCATCCATTATTGCCCCTGCGAGCAACCCAACAGCCAGTCCGTTAATGGTTGTATTATATCTGGATACTGGTGTTAGCCAGATACCGTTTCTGATTTTTGAGGACACACTGTCTGTATTACCGGTTTGCCCCGTGCATGTGAATGAGAGCGAAATTACCAGGAATGTGGATAATAATATGTATTTCATATGTTCTCAGTGTTTGGTTCTTTTAAGCCAGCATTATTCAATATGCAGTTGACTTGATTTATCGGGCTCGGTTTAATAAAACATTGATTAAGTTTCAAGCATAAAGATAGTGCCATTTCGCAAAGGTTTATCAAACCAATTCAATTTTAATTTTAATTCATTCATT
>JANJXJ010000058.1 GCA_024709105.1 Lentimicrobium sp.
AACGCCTCGAAGCTGCAACCAAATAGATTTTCAAAATGCAAATTATCGAAAAGGGCTGTCTGCAAAGGCAGCCCTTTTGGTTGGAACAATGCCTATATTTGTAAACTTCAAAAGAAGTTGACTCATCTGGCCAGTCTAATAAATGAAAAATACCGCTGAAAAACGCTACAACAGCTACAACGAATACTTCAAACGCACCTTCGGCAGCAGAGTGCAGAAAGTGTCTGTTGATGCCGGATTTACCTGTCCCAACCGTGATGGCACAGCAGGAACCGGTGGCTGCACCTATTGTAACAACGATGCCTTTAACCCTTCCTATTGCAGCCCTGAGAAAAGTATTACCCAACAGATTGAGGAAGGTATTGCTTTTCATAAAGTGCGGTACCGCAGGGCAATGAAATACCTAGCCTATTTTCAGACCTATTCTAATACCTATGACTCACTCAGTCGTTTAAAGGAGATTTACGATGAAGCATTGCAGCATCCCGATATTATCGGACTGGTGATTGGTACCCGCACCGATTGTATGGACGATGAAAAGCTGCAGTATTTTGCTTCCCTCTCCAAAGAATGTTATGTTATGATTGAGTATGGACTTGAATCTACCAACAATCAAACATTGGCAGCCATCAACCGCGGGCATACCTTTGAGCAGGCGGAGTTTATGATACGTAAAACTGCTTCATTTGGTATAAAAACAGGAATTCATCTGATTTTCGGACTTCCGGGTGAAAGCCGTGAAGAAATGCTGGACAGGGCTGCGGTTGTCTCAGAATTGCCTCTGAATACCATTAAATTTCATCAGTTGCAGATTGTTAAAGATACTACAATGGCCAGGCAATTTGGACAAGATCCGCAAGCATTTGACCTTTTTTCACTTGAAGCGTACGTGGATTTTATTGTCGCTTTTGTAGAGCGGTTAAATCCTGATTTTGTAATAGAACGTTTTACAGGAGAAGTACCTCCCCGCTATCTGCTTAGCCAGCCCTGGAGCAACCTCAGAGCCGATCAGGTTGCTGTAATGATAGAAGCTGAACTGGAAAGAAGAAATACCTGGCAGGGGAGATTGTGGGATTTAATGAATGAGCCATTATCTCTGCAGTAAATTCTTAAATTACCTGAAATTTTTGCGTCCGTAGAAAATGGCATTTATTGTAAAGCAGAATATGCGTGTCAGGATTCTCCATAAGATTTTTTTCTATCTTTGAAGGGCAATCAATTGTATTTGACAATGCCGGAGAATCAGTGTACGGAATGGAAAGAATCGTGGAGAGATGAATACCTTAAATGGATTTGTGGTTTTGCAAATGCCAAAGGTGGTAAGTTGATTGTTGGGAAAAGAGATAATGGTGAAGTTATTGGTGTTGAAGGTCTTAAGAAACTTCTTGAAGACATTCCAAATAAAATTCAAACCCATTTAGGAATAATATGCGATGTTAATATTATAGAAGAAAACGATAAAGAACTTATTGAAATTGATGTTAAACCTTATGACATCGCTATTTCCTATCAAGGGAAGTACCATTACAGGAGCGGTAGTACAAAACAGGAGCTGAAGGGAAAAGCATTAAATGACTTTCTTTTGAAAAAATCAGGAAAGACCTGGGATGATGTTATTGAAACAAGAGCAACAATTGATGATATAGACCCAAAGGCTATCGAAGCATTTACAAACGCTGCTGTAATTAGCAAACGAATGCCATTCATTGAAAACGAGACGAGTATAGAAACAATACTTGACAATTTAATGCTCAAAGAAAATGGGCAATTAAAACGTGCCGCAGTACTGTTGTTTAGTAAAAATCCCTGTAAATTTTTTATAAATGCCTATGTAAAAATTGGACGATTCGGAAGCACTGATGATGAGTTGCTTTTTCAAGAAGTTGTTGAAGGAAATGCTTTTCAAATTGCAGATAAGACGCTCGATATGCTTGATAAGAAATTTCTGATTTCACCTGTTTCTTATGAAGGACTCTATCGGGTTGAAAAGTGGGAATATCCATACAAGGCTGTAAGAGAAGCAATTATTAATGCAATCGTTCATCGTGATTATTCAGGAGCACCAGTTCAAATAAGTGTTTATGATGGAAAAATTTTAATCTGGAATGAGGGCAAATTACCCGAGGGGCTTACCATTGAAGATTTGAAGCAAAAACATTCTTCAAGACCTTTTAATCCTATAATTGCGAGTGTATTTTTCAAAGGAGGTTTAATTGAAGCCTGGGGCAGAGGAACAATAAACATCATCAACGAATGCTTAAATGCGGGGCTTCCTGAGCCTTTATTTGAATCTGAATTTGGAGGAATTTCAGTAAAAATGTTTAAATTTTTAACCAAAAAGCAATTGCTTGAAAAGGGGTTGAATGAAAGACAGATCCTAGCGATTCTCTTTTGTGAAAAAAACGAATATATCAACAATAGCACCTATCAGACAATTTGCAAAACCTCAGGAAGAACAGCTACAAGAGATTTAGATTATCTGACAGCGATTGGCATGTTTGAAAAGATTGGGGACAAGAAAGGAACAAAGTATAAGTTAATCCGTTGAAGATAAATGGCGGAAATGTGGCGGATAAAAATAGGTTATGGCGGATATATGGCAGATATAACAACGATATAGCAAAGAGGCAATCAACCGATGAGATAACTTATTCGCTTCACTTCAGCTTTGTTTTATCGAACCATGACGATGTCACAATCAACATTGCTTTTTCAACTAAATGCTTTACTAGCACAATCCGAAACCCTTGAATAAATGCTGGAAAGAGCGAAGGAATTTTCGGCTTTGCCTTTAACAACCATCAAATTCCATCAGCTGCAGATAGTTAAAAATACCGTTATGACCCGGCAATATCTCAGCAATCAGGAATGGTTTGACTTGCTTGGCCTCGAAGAATACATTGATTTTATAGTTTCTTTTATCGAGCGGCTTAATCCTGCCTTTGTTATAGAACGTTTTACCGGCGAAGTACCTCCCCGCTATCTGCTTAGCCAGCCCTGGAGCAACCTCAGAGCCGATCAGGTTGCTGTAATGATAGAAGCTGAACTGGAAAGAAGAAATACATGGCAGGGGAGATTGTGGGATGGAGGTTGTTGAATTGTTTAAATTCAATTAATTTTTTTTCATTTTTTTTTGCAGAAGAAAATTAGCAACTTTGCAAGTAATATTAAATGTTTAAAGCAACTATTAAGTTTTGTCGAATTATGGGAAAATGTTTACTGAATATGTCGTGATTATTCCGGTGAAAGTAGGCCAGTATTCCGGAGCAAAGTAGGCCACTAATTCAGTGATAAAAGAGGTGGTAAAAATAGCATTTTTTTGTGATTAGATTTTTTTTCTTAGCGACTCACCTTTCAACTCAATTTTATGC
>JANJXJ010000226.1 GCA_024709105.1 Lentimicrobium sp.
TATATTTTATGTTAAACCCGTCTTTTTGTTTCACAGTGTCTCACAGAGTACAACACAGTGTCTCACAGAGTTTTTTCTAAACTGTGCAACTCTGTGCTACTTCCCCTGTTAAACTAAAAGTGACCTAACAAGTTTCCCTCAGCTAAGCGGAATTTGCAATTCCGCTTACAACTATACCAAACCTATTCCGCTAAGCGGAATTTGCAATTCCGCTTACAATCTTTAAAAATCACAACGCACCAGAACAAAAACATTAAATGAACTAAATCTTTTAACCTAAACTAGAAAGACCCCGATAAGCAGAACCTGCATTTCCGCTTACAGCTATTACCATTTTCAACATACAGGAATTTAAACTCTATTGTCTATCGTATCTCCAAATTAACACCAAAAAGACCTAACAAGTTGAAAAGAAGAAAACTTGTTAGGTCATTACCCTGCTTTGCAGAATTTAACTCCCCGCTAATAAACCGCTGAACTCACCCCCGCGGCAGCTCTGTTGCAATTTCACTTCAAATCATTACCAGTAATTGCTCAAAAACAATTCAGTTCCATCCCGGCCTCTTTTCTGGTTTTGGTCAGTTCTGAAAAAAAATAATCGTAATCCATTATAACGCAAGAAAAATATTCATTTTGCTAATCTTAATTAACAATTTATGCCTATATTTGCTTTCTTTAATTAACAAACCATGAATCTCTATTTCGAGAAATTTCACAACAGGCTCTCTGTGCTCAGCACAGAATATGTAAGGGACATCATTCATACTATCCCCTGGAACAGCCGTCTGCTGGGAATTACAGGGGCACGCGGTACCGGAAAAAGCACGCTATTGCTGCAATACATCAAACTCAACCTACCGTTGAACGGAACCGTGCTGTATGTAAGTTTAGACGACCTTGCCTTTGCCAACATCAACCTTTCTGAGTTTGCAGCAGCTTTTGTTCAAAACGGGGGTCAGCATTTATTTCTAGACGAAGTACATAAGTATCCGGAATGGGTGATTCATCTGAAAAATATCTATGATTCTCAACCGGGACTAAAAATCACTTTTACAGGTTCATCGCTGCTCAATATTCTTGATTCCAGAGCTGACCTCAGTCGCAGGGCGCTTATTTTTAAGATGCAGGGACTGTCATTCAGGGAGTATCTCGGAATCAAAGGCATTTACAAAACTGAGAAGGCATCGCTATCCGATATTTTATTCAATTTCAGCGACTTCACCACCGAAGTGAATTCCAAAACCAGGCCTATTCAACATTTTAACAAATACCTCACACACGGGTATTACCCCTTCTTTCTAGAGGATGAGTTCTGGTATCACCAGCGGGTGCAAAATGTAGTAAACATGATTCTCGAAGTTGAACTCCCTATGCTGCGCCGTGTTGATATAAACAGCACATTCAGGCTGAAACAGTTGCTGAGGATTATTGCGGTTTCAGCCCCTTTCATTCCCAATGTAAGTGCATTAAGCCAAAAAACAGGCATCAACCGGAATACCCTACTCACCTATCTTCATTATCTTGAAGATGCAGCACTCACAAAAAATCTGAACCGGGATTCATTTGGAGTGAGTTTGTTGCAAAAGCCCGAAAAAATCTTTCTCGACAACACCAACCTTGCCGCTGCCCTTGCCCCCGAAAGCATGAACCGCGGAAATGCGCGCGAAACATTTTTTGCCAATCAGCTGGGCTATCAGCACAAGTTAACCTTCCCCAAAACCGGGGATTTTATAGTTGACGAAAAATATCTTTTCGAAATCGGAGGTAAAAATAAAAGCAAAAAGCAGATAACATCACAAAGCGATGCCTTCCTGGTAAATGATGATATAGAATTCGGGTTCGGAAAAACTTTACCCTTATGGTTGTTTGGATTTCTTTATTAGGTCAACAAATTGAAATCTCGCGTTTATTAATCGAATTGGTTCAATATTTCTCCAGTATTATTGCTATCTTTTCGATTCTTGATAAGAATTATCGTATTATCATCGTCAGACCAAAGCAAAAACAACCATTATTTTTTTTAACCTGAAAATTACAATATTCTACATATAGCTATCGTTTAAGGCTTTGTATATTTACCAGATTCCTGAAGATAGTTCTAATAGCATAAACCCAAAACTCTGACTTATGAAATTGAATCAGATTATTACACTGCTAGCAGCATTCATTACCTTTTCGTGTTCAACTACCAGTGAACTGCCCTCACACTTAAAAGGCAACTGGCTGAATGCCAACGATTCAACAGAATGGATAATCAGTCTTCAACCAGAATTTGCTGTTTTTAGAAACGAATTCCAGGAATATGAGAACATCAAAGGAACCAGGAATAAAGTAAAAATCATATTGGCTAATAAAGAAACCAAAATCACTCTCTTGATTAACTCCCTTGATAGTAATACTTTGGTGGTAAAAGATGCTGAAGGTAAAAAGTGGAAGCTCACACGCAGCAAAAGCAGTAAACCCGATTTTAAAAATTATGAAACCCAGGGATTTGGTGATATTGAGCTGACGGATGACACAGCAGTAATTAAAGGCTTTATCGAAAATTACGATCCGAAGTTATATGACGAAACCGGCTATGTGCTTATTTATCATGGAATTCACGGTCGCAATGAAGAATTTGCAAAAACAGATTTCATCATTGACAGCAGTGGCAAATTTTCGGTTTCATTCAGGATATTCAATCCCCAATTCATCTTTTTAAATATTGAAGGAAGCACCTTTACTCACATCATGACATGCCCCGGTGATACTTGTATCATTGGCTTCAACAGAAATTTGACTGCCGTGACCTGTGACCAAAACAAGTGGGAAAGCTTATCAGATTGGGATATAAACCACTACATGGGAAAAAATGCTAAACTCTCCGAAGAACTGATATACTTTCAAACACTTTATAATGAACGATTTAAAACAAACTATTTAGACAAAATGGAAAATATGGATGTAATGCCACAATTAGATTATATAATCTGGCGAAAAGACATTGCAAACCAGGAGAAAAACTTTATTGATTCCATACTCTCATGCCATAATAGCAGTAAAAAAGCAGAACAATTTATGCATTCCGAAATAGATATTGATCTAATATCCGAGTTATACAGTTACAAAATCACTGGAATGCGGTTTCAGGAGTTAGGCCCTTTATATGTGAGTCAAATACCTGAAATCAGGGAACTTACCGCTGCAAATCTGGCAAATTATAATTACGTAAGTTTACTTAATAACCTGATAAATTCCAAAGTTTATAATCCTATGTCTGAAAGCTTCAATATCAAGAAAAGGTATATCCTGAATTCGGCTATACCTCTTGTTGAAAAACCTGAAGAAAAGCAACTTATACAAAAAATGCTGGTTGATGCTCATCCTGATCCGGAGTATTTTAACACCAAACTAGATTTTAGTGCTGACAAATCAGCTTATGACAAATTTATAAATCAGCAGGTTAAATCGCTTAACGATGATTTTGATAAGTTCCTTGAAAGCCATAAGGATTTAATACACGATTCAGTTTATTTCAAAGCTTTCTTGCTGGAGATGCAGAGTTTTACTGATGGTAACAACAGTCTGTTATTTGAGTTATTGACTGCCAACAGATTAAACAATTATCTGAAAAACCCTCACTGGGGGGCTGTTCCTGAAGATTGGGTTACCCAAACTTTTCAACATCCACTTATTCGTAAAATCATTCTAGAGCGAGTAAAGAACACAAACAAAGAGGAAACCCAGTATGTAAGCCATGCCGAAAAAACCTATTTTATTGACCATCTCGTATCGGAAGGTAGCCCGGAAACATTTTTTGATGAAATAATCGGTCAGTTTCGCGGCAAGGTAATTTACATTGATTTTTGGGCCGACTGGTGTTCACCTTGCCGTGCAGGCATAAAAGCTGCCAAAAAGTTAAAACAGAATTACGAAGACCGGGATGTTGTATTTCTGTATTTTGGCATGAATTGTAAAAAAGAGAACTGGGATAAAGCCATTAAGAAAGATCAGATAAACGGGTATCATTACTGGCTCAACCGGGAACAATCGGAAATAATGGCAGAGCGATTCGGAATCATAGGAATACCTCATTATTTGCTGGTAAATAAAGATGGAGACATTCAGAACGAAAATGTACCTGGTCCTGATGACAAACAGAAAATATATACTACCCTGGATGAACTCCTCGCAAAGTAGTTTGCTGTATTGAAAACTATCTGAAACCCCCACTAAGCGGAATTTAACTCCCACCGCCAACAGCAGGAGGGCTAAACCGCTGAGCTCACCGCCCTCAACGGTTCGGTTGTAATTCCGTTTCCGGCAAATACCAACTTCAGCACCTCAGTTTTACTCTCCAATTTTGGCGAAAAAATATCATGCTCTATTCTTTCAATCTTCCGGTGTTATCCACTCCATATAATTTTCGGGTGTTATGGTTTGGAAAGTAGCTTCGGGGTAAGCGGTTTGCCACAATTTTGGAACTCTTGCTTTTTTAGATGCCTTCCACTTCATTTCGAAGGCATGCAAACGGCCTCCCGACTCTTCAATCCAGTCAATTTCGTGCTGCTCGTATGTCCGCCAGAAATAATTATTGGCCAATACACCTGTATATTGCTGATATTTAACTCTTTCCGAAATAATATAATTCTCCCATAACTCCCCGGCATCGTTTCTTAATGCCAGCGGGTTCAGGTTTGCAATCAGGGTGTTTCTGATTCCGTTGTCGAAAAAATACCAGCGGTTCATCTTGGTAACTTCACTCCTGAGGTTTCTGCTGAATCCGGGAAGTTTGAAGATGATAAAAACCTTTGCAAGCAAATCAAGATACTTACCTACTGTGTTTTTGCTAATGGAAAGCTGCCTGCCGAGTTCGTCGAGCGAAACTTCCTTACCAGTCTGAAATGCGATGAGCCTGAGCAATGCCAGCATCTTGTCGGAGTTTCGCAGATCTTCGAACTCCAGAATATCCTTGAGCAAATACGAATTCACCAGTTCGCGCAGATATACTGTTTTTTCTTCATCGGAAGAGAGAGAATAAAGTTCAGGATAACTACCAAAAATAAGCCTTTCATCAAGCCTGGCGCGGGACTCTATAATATTTTCCTTCACAGAATACTCCATCTGTGCAAACGGGAACATTTGCAGGGTAAAACTCCGGCCTGTAAGGGGCTCGCCAAGCTTTCCCGATAGATCAAAACCCGATGACCCGGTAGCAACAATTCTAAGATCGGGTATATGATCAATCATAAGCTTCAGAATGTTTCCTATTTCCGGGACTTTTTGAGCCTCATCAATGATTAAAAACCGGGTTTTCCCCAGCAAGCGGGTATAGTTCAGCACTGTACGCCTTTCCAGAATTTCCCGGGTAGCCATATCTTCCCCGTTTAAGAACAAACAGGGAGTTTCCTGCATTTCCTGTTGAAGCTTTTTCAGAAAAACAGTTTTCCCAACCCGTCTGGCGCCTAGCAATATTACCACTTTGCCGGGTTGCAGACGTTTATGAAATAATGCCGTAATGGCTCTGGGTAAATAGTTCTCCATTTTGTACTTTTTTACAGGCAAATATAATCATTTTTTTAGCAAATTGACGGATTTTTGTATAATTGCGTCATCTTATTGACGGAATTAAGTATAATTGTGTCAATAGAAGAATAAATTATAAAATCCAATTACATGCCGGAATCCTGCCATGCGGATTTTATCTCCCGATAAGAACCTGGCAACAGGATAAGCTTTTGTAAACCCAACCTTAGAAGGCTGCTTATGCAGATGCTGGAAAGGGTTGAGCATTGCCCAACCGCAACAACGCAAGCCAAAAAGTAAAGATTAAGCGGGCAGGTCGGGCTTTCGGGATCGGCCTACTAAACCGAGGCCGCTCCTGTTTTTAAGCAAGAAATGAAAACAATAATCGAAAATTAAATAATTGCGGACGAGCTCAACCCGACCGATTTAATAAAATTATTCCCGGGTTAAAATAGCGTAAAGAAACAAGGCTGCAATAAGTAAAAAATATCTGCTGATGAAATGCAACCGACGCGGCATGGCCGGGCTCAGAGAATCAGTGTACATAAGTGTAAGGCAGAGGATAAAGGTTCCAACCTCATTTCATCGTCCACCAAACCGCAGCCTTGTTTTAGCTATTTTTAGTAAGCCTTGAATTTTTGCTTACTTTTTTTTCAAGAAAAAAGTAAGAAGAATATAAGCTATTCAAAATGATGGATATGGGCAGGGTTTGAACCTGAATATAAATGCCTTAATCATAATTGTTAATGAAATTTAAATTATCAAATGCTCAGGCCGCATGGCCTCGCATCCGCACCGCAGCTGACTAAGCTTGACCCGTTTTTCATCTCATTGACTTTACATTCA
>JANJXJ010000230.1 GCA_024709105.1 Lentimicrobium sp.
AACCTACGCTTAGTGGAATTTGTAATTCCGCTCCTGCTATTAACCTTACGCTGAGCGGAATTTGTAATTCCGCTCACTGAAATTAACCTTTATTACTTCATCTTATTTGTGCCGGACTAAAATTTCTTTAAAACAAGAAGACCTAACAAGTTGGAAGAAAACTTGTTAGGTCAACCTTGATTAAAAGGAGGTTATTAAGCGGAATTGCAAATTCCGCTTAGCCGGGAGCTAAATTCCGCTTTGCCGGGTTAATGTTTGTCTGTATTAGTTGAAAGCAGGCAGGAAGGAATGGTTCTTTGAATAATCCATCATCTGTCCTGTGTAATCATCGGGATATTCTACTTTAACATCCACGATTTTGCCGTTTTGGGTAACAGGAACAAAAACAGGATTTATAAAACCACCGTATGGCGCCAGATTAAGTTTTGAGAATCTTGCAAGAATTTCACTATGCAGTTTCTGATCAACCTGAACTGCGTACTTTTCAATAAGATCGCGTCCGGCAGTATAATCACCTTCTGACTTAATCCTTTGAATCTCTGAAAGCATTTTGCCGAACAATTCCCTGAGCGCCTCATAATCATTTACTTTAACGTATGTTTTACCATCACGTTCAAATTTTTCAATTACATTTTTGTCTTTGCCCAGATCATAACTCCAGGCTGCAATCAACTGACGGCACCGCATATGAGCCTGTTCTATGGTTTTGCCGGGTTCAATACGGGTGAGCTGGGTAAGCATTCCGTTGCGGATGTAGCTGTTGTATTCGGCTTTGTAAACACCTTCGTTGTCATACAACCCGAGTTCCATCATTTTCGGGTCAGCAATGTAATACAATGCAAAAAGATCGGCGCGGGCTTCTTCGAGCGGAGATCCATAGTTTTTGAGTTCGTCGCCCCGGGTACCCGGCAACAGCTGGCCTGATCCGTGACCCAGACATTCATGCAAATCGGTATGCAGGTTGGAGGCCAGGCTGCCAAAATTCTTTGCGAGTTCAATTTCTTCGGGCGAAGCAGCAAATTCCTCAATCATTCCATTGCCAATCGCAGCCTGATCATAAGCATAGGTAATATTTTCAATGGTTACCGATTTTGAACCATGTTCTTTTCTTATCCAGTCGGCATTGGGCAGATTAATACCAATGGGTGTTGAAGGATAACAATCGCCACCCAGCTGAGCAGCAGTGATTACCTTAGCCGAAACACCTTTTACTTCAGGCTTTTTAAATCGTGTATCAACAGGTGAATGATCTTCAAACCATTGAGCGTTGGCACTGATGGTTTCAGCTCTTTGTGTAGCCTTGATATCCTTAAAATTCACCACACTTTCCCAGGTGGCTTTTAAACCCATGGGATCTCCATAATTTTCAATAAAACCATTCACAAAATCAATGTGTGAATCCAGATCCTGCACCCAGAGTACATTATATTCGTCCCAGATACTTAAATCTCCGGTTTCGTAATATTTTACCAAAGCTTCGATTACCGCTTTCTGATGACTGTTTTCGGCAACTCCGGCAGCCTTTTTCAGCCAGTAAACAACCTGTTCAATGGCCTGAGAATACAAACCACCAAGTTTGTAAACCTCCTCAGCAACAACACCATTGCGCTTTACCAATTTGCTGTTCAGCCCGAAAGAAACCAGGGTATCAGCACCGGCTTTCACCGCCTGATCCTTTAGGTTTTTGTAAAACAACTCAGCTTCCTGCTCGGTGACTCCTTCATAAAAATTACACGCCGAATTGAGCAGCAGATCTTTTCCGGCCTCCTGACTTACTGCCTTGGGCGCAATATTGGGATCAAAAATTACAGGCACTATTTCTGCAATAAATGATTCCAGATCCTGTCCCTCGCGCAGAGGAAAACTGCCACCGGTTGTTTCGCGCATCAATGATTCAAAATAGGCCGGGGTGATTTCAGGGAAAAATTTATCTTTGGAGTAATGGTGATGAATTCCGTTGCTGAACCACACCCTTTTGGTATAAACCATAAACTTCTTAAATTCGTCACTCTCGCGGTTGCCCTTATAATTTTCGGCAATGTTCTCCAGCGTGCGGCGGATGGCAAGATTGTATTTGTAATTCTGGTCAAACAGAATGTCGCGCCCGGCCAGTGCAGCCTGACTCAGGTAATAAACCAATTCTTTTTGCTGAAGGGTTAATTCATCGAAGCCAGGCACCTGATATCGCATGATCTTAAGGTCGGCAAATTGTTCGAGCAGAAATTTGAATTCCTGCTGAGGTTCTGTTTTCTTTTGTTCCTGATTGCAGGATGCAGTAATTAAACCAATCATAATTAAAAGTAAGGCAAGTTGTTTCATAAACATTAAAAAGTTAAGTGGGTTCACTTGTAGTGGAAGAAGCCTGGGTTGATTCACATAAAATCAACTGCAATATTATGAAGTTTATGAAAAAACATAACCACAGATTTCAAAAAAATCTGCCAAGGCTCAGTGAATATTTCTCTATCGGAGAAACTCAGCTGAGCATTTCAAGAAGAAAAAGAAGGATTGTCAGTTTATTCAAAAAAGTTATTCTTCTTCCTTGATAAGCTGAAAAGCACCTTTGGTGAGAAATTTTGTTTCCCGCGGGAAGATATGAGCGTTCAGTATCTCAGTATATCCACCGGCAGTTTGCCCGGTCTGTACTTCAGTTTTTTGAAGAATAAATTTTGAAGAGTCTTTTTCAAGAAGACTCAAAACATAAAATTTTCCGTCAATTTCTACCAAAGAACTTTCAGGCAATGAATTTGCGCTGGATACATCAGACAATATGTCGGCGTTGACAAACATCCCGGGTAAAATCTGAATCTCAGTGTTTTCGTCAAGCGAAGCAGTAATGAGTACAGTTCGTTTTTGAGGGTCAATCTGACTGCCCAGGTGAGTAATTTTCCCGGTAAAAACTGCTTTTGGGTTGCCTGTCGGAGTGAATTTCACAGGCCGGCCGATTTTCAGCAAGGGAAAATCCTGTTCAAAAACCTCAATTCTGGCAATAAACGAGCCATTTGCAATCAGCTCAACAGCCAGATCTTCCGGATTAACCCATTGGCCCGCCTGTATCATTATCTTTGAGATTTTACCGGAAAACGGGGCTTTTATTTCCAGCACTGAACTCATATTTGCTGCTGAGAGTTGTTCCGGACTCATCTTCATCAGCTTCAGTTTTTCGCTCAGGCTATTCAGAACTGCCTCAACTGCAAGATAATCAGATTCAGCCTGCAACAGTTCACGCTGAGAGGCCGTATTATCGCCAGCCAGAGTTTTCATTCTTTCGTAAGCAGCTTTCAGGTTTTTGCTTTGGGCAGAAGTTTCAAGATACTCCCGCTGCAAATCAATAAAACCGGGATTGTGAAGCGTGAATAACACCTCGCCCTGCCTTACATTCTGACCTGTTATTATGTTTATCTGATCTGCCCTTCCGCTGAAGTAAGTACCCACATAGGTCCTTTTTCCTTCGGGCACATCCAGGTATCCTGAAGCTCTTATATGATGATGAAACATGGAATTATTCATAGTATCCAGCTTCATTTCAGAAGAATTAAACTGCTCTGAACTAAGGATAATATAAGATGAAGAATCGGCCAGCGCTGATTCTGCTTCAGGAGTGGGCCCCTTGCAGGACGAATTAAATAGTACAAATCCAGCTGCTACAAGCGAAACAACCAATCTTTTAACACAAAACTTCATTAATTTTAAAATTATGGTTCCGGGGAACAAAAATATTTTCATAGTGCTGTTTTTTTATGAACTACAAACTCAGGTGATTGATTTCAAGGATTAATAGACGGTACTGATGCTGAGCATGCAGATGATCCTGCTGTATCTGTGCCGCCTGCGAAAGTGAATTCAGATATTGCATCATGCCAATTTCACCGGCTTTGAATGATTTTTCAGCAGCATCGGCAATTCCGCTTCCCAGGGCACTGCCTTCGGATTGATAATAGTCCAGCGACTGTCTGGCAGCGGCAATTTCTGTTATGAGACTTGTATACTTACTCTTCAGGTTTTTAAGCATGAGGCGGTTTTGCTCATCAGCCATCTGAATCTGAATTGACTTATATTTTACCGCAGCCGACCTGGCCGGAAACCAAACAGGAATACCAAGGCCTGCCTGAAAACCGTTGTAGCGCTGCTGATTCACTCCATTATCCCTGCCTGTAAAGTATTCCAGATGTATATCAGGGAATGCTGCTGAGCGCTCAGCCTTAAAACTTTGTCTGGCCTTGTCTGTTTGAAAACCGGCCAAATCCCTGTAGTTTCTGAAAGAAGTATCTGCATTCAATACAACGTACTTTTCAAAAGCCGCCCGATCGGGAATTTTATTTACAAGTGTGTCGCCCGTAATGATCTGCAGCTGCTGCAGCGCTTCATTCAACCGGGTTTTTGCATTTGCCAGACTCACATTTACCTCTCTGTATCTCGCCCTGGCGGTAAGCTGATCGAGCGCTGCGGTTTCGCCGGAGGTAAACCTGCGTTCTGCCGATGAGGCCATTTGACCATACAAGCTGTCGAGCTTTGTATACAAGTCAACCAGCGAGAGTGCATACATCCATTCGGCATAAGCCCGCAGCACTGTGTGCTGAAGCTGATTTTTCCGGAAACCTGCCTCCCACTCCCTTATTTTCAATTCGGAACCTGCTTCGGCTCTTCTGGCAGCATAAACCCCGGGAAAACTAAGTGATTGCTGAATGCCCCAGATTTTAAGGGGTTGTCCGCTTTCAGCAATATTATTCTCGTCAAAGTTGTAATAAACTACAGTGTTTTCAGGATTAAATGCCTGCACTTTAAGTTTGCGGGCTGCTTCAGTTTCAAGTTCGGCCATCTTTACCGCAGGATCAGCCATCATAGCCCTGGTGATTAATGAATCGGGGCTGACTTTAACATGCTGAGCCTGAGCCTTAGAAACTGAAAATAGTACCAGAATTGGCAGTATCACAGAAATGATTGTACCTTTTTTACGCAGATTCCTGCGTATGCTGCGGGTCTCAAACACATAATAGAGCACAGGAAGTACAATCATTGTAAGTAAAGTAGCAGTAATCAGTCCGCCCACCACCACGGTAGCCAGAGGCCTTTGAACCTCTGCACCCGCAGAAGATGAAACAGCCATGGGTAAAAATCCCATAGCAGCGGCTGCGGCTGTAAGTAAAACAGGCCTTAATCTTTCTGAAGTGCCTCTCAAAATCAATTCTCTGATGTTTGTGATTCCCTGATGCCGCAATTCCTTAAAATGTTCGATCAGTACTATACCGTTAAGCACTGCAATTCCAAACAAAGCAATAAAACCGACACCAGCCGAAATGCTGAATGGCATTCCTCTGAGCCACAACAGCAAGATGCCACCTACTGCCGAAAGCGGAATGGCTGTGTATACCATAAATGCCTCGCGCAGCGATCCAAAGGCAAGATGCAGAAGTGTGAATATCAGCAGCAAAGCGATGGGAACGGCAATCATCAGACGGTTGCGGGCACTGCGCAGGTTTTGAAACTGACCTCCGTATTCGATATAGTATCCGGGAGGCAGGTCAATATTCGTTTCAATTATCTTTTTAACATCCCCAACTACCGATTCAAGGTCGCGGTTTCTCACATTTACCCCCACCACTACCCTGCGGCGGGTATTGTCGCGCGATATCTTTGCCGGGCCCTTGCTGTAACTAATTTCAGCCAGCTCACTCAATGGGACCTGTCCTCCCTGAGGCAATGAAACCCAGGCATTGCGGATGTGTTCTATTTCGCCCCTGAAGGCAGTATCGTACCTGATAACCAGATCGAAACGCTTTTCACCTTCAAAAATTTCACCTGCCTTAAAACCGGCAAATGCCATAGAAACCACCCGGTTCACCTCATCAACACTCAATCCGTAAACACCTAATTTCTCGCGGTTATACTTAATGTTCATTTCAGGAAGGCCTGCCGTTTTCTCAACAATAATATCCGATGCTCCGTCAACATTATCAATCAGTGACTTGATGCGCAAAGCCGTTTTATTGAGGTAATCCAGGTCTTCGCCAAAAATTTTAATAGCTACATCGGCTCTGGTTCCTGTTATCAATTCGTTGAAGCGCATTTCAATGGGTTGTGTAAACTCATAATCAATTCCGGGAATGATCAAAAGAGCTTCTTTAAACTTATCGGCCAGCTCGTCTTTCGTTTTTGCCGTTACCCATTCTTTTCTGGGTTTAAGTGTAATGATTATATCACTTTCTTCCATTGACATGGGATCGGTCGGTACTTCGGCAGCGCCAATGCGGCTTACTACCTGATCTACTTCGGGAAATGTTTTGAGAATCTGTTCAATGCGGGTGGTTAGTTCAATGGTATTGCTCAGCGTTGTACCAGTTTTGAATACAGGTTGTATTACAAAATCGCCTTCATCGAGGGTGGGTACAAATTCGCCTCCCATTCTGGAAAAGATAAAAAGACTGCCACTGAGCAGCACAACAGCAATCAGGAGCACCATCTTTTTATGATCAAGTGCCCAGGTTATGGATGGGCGATAAGCCCGGTTAAGTAAATCAAGTAATCTGGTGCTGATGTTTTTCTTAGATTCAGCAGGCTTCAGAAAAAGGGAAGATACCACCGGAACATAAGTAAAGCCAAGAATCATGGTACCCAGCAATGCAAATGTAAATACCTGAGCCATCGGCCTGAACATCTTACCCTCAATCCCTGAAAGTGAAAGAATGGGAATAAATACAATGATGATGATCAATTGCCCGAAAATGGCTGAACGGGTTAGTTTGCGGGTACCTTCCAAAGTTATCGCATCAATCCTGAGCTGCTTGTCTTTTCCCTGAAGCAGAGCCAGCTCTTTGCTGCTTTGCGAAATCTGATAAGCTATAAATTCAACTATGATCACCGCGCCATCTATAATAATTCCAAAGTCAATGGCGCCCAGGCTCATCAGGTTTGCATCTACATTAAAGAAATACATCATCGAAAGGGCAAACAGCAGGCTTAAAGGAATCACCGATGCAATAACAAGCCCTGAGCGCATATTTCCGAGCAACAGCACAACCACAAAAATCACGATCAAACAGCCGAGTATAAGGTTTTCGGCAATGGTAAAGGTGGTTTTTCCGATCAGCGCGCTGCGTTCGAGGAATCCATTAATATGTATTCCATCGGGCAAACTGCCTGAAACTTCTTCCACTCTTTTTTTAACATCGGCAATCACCTGGCTCGAATTGGCGCCTTTGAGCATCATTACCTGACCCAGCACCTTTTCGCCCTCTCCGTTAGCAGTGATTGACCCAAAGCGGGTGGCATATCCTTCCTGGACTGTTGCCACATCGCTGATGCGGATATTTGCACTTCCGCGCCGGGCAACCACAACTGATGCCAGTTCGCTTGTATTTCCGATTAATCCTTCGCTGCGAATAAAATATGACTGGCTTGTTTTTTCAATGTATCCTCCACCTACAATGCTGTTGTTCATTTCCAGGGCACGGTATACCTCTTCAATGGTGAGATTCAGCGCCCTGAGCTTTTCAGGATTGATGGCCACTTCAAATTGTCTTAAATAACCGCCCCAGGTATTTACTTCAACCACACCCGAAATACCCGACAATTGCCTTCTGACAATCCAATCCTGTATGGTGCGCAGGTCCATGGTGCTGTATTGCCCCTGGTGCGCAGAATCCACTTCGATGATGTACTGGTAAATCTCTCCCAGACCCGTAGAAATCGGCCCCATAAAAGGAGTGCCAAAACCTTCGGGAATATTTTCCATGGCCGATTGTATGCGCTCGGCAATCAGCTGACGCGGCAGATAGGTCCCCATGTTGTCTTCAAAAACAATGGTAACTACCGAAAGTCCAAACTTTGAAACCGATCTTATTTCGACCAGACCGGGCAGATTTGCCATTTCGAGCTCCACCGGATAGGTAATAAATCGCTCAACATCAAGGGTTGATAAGTTGCGCGATGTTGTAATTACCTGCACCTGATTGTTGGTAACATCCGGCACTGCCCCGATGGGAATATTCAGCAGTGCAAATATTCCAAACCCCGCCATGGTGGCGGTGGCCAGAAGTACAATGAGCTTGTTTTTTAAACTGGATTCAACTATTTTATTTATCATATTTGAACGGTTAAAGAACTAAAATTACGCTTTTTCTTTTGCTGGAATTCGGTTAATTCTGCATTTTTGAAGGAGACGACTGTTCATTAAATGGCTCAATATGGATACCAGTATGTGTTTGAGCTCCAAAAGCTACCCTTAATGCCTCTTCAATTCTTGATGCAATCTGGTGTGAATCTTCAACATTTAACTCCTTGTCTACCTTCACATGAACCTCTATTGCAACTATATTACCGATTTTTCGTGTTTTCAGTTTATGGAAACCCATTACTCCAACGGTATTGGTAATGATGTTAATAATTTCATTTTCTGTTTTTTCGGGCAGCGAGGTCTCGAGCAGTTCACTTATACTGGGTTTTGCAATTTCCCAGGCAACTTTAGCTATAAAAAAGCTAACTACTATACCTGCAATCGGATCCAGAATGCGCCATTTTTCGCCCAGGAATATTGCTCCAGAAATACCAAGTGCTGTCCCAATTGACGAAAATGCATCAGAACGATGATGCCAGGCATTGGCAACTACAGCCTGACTATCAACCTTTTTACCCACGCCAACTGTATACCAGTATAAAATTTCTTTAACAACAATCGAAACAATTGCAGCAAAAAGCGCAGCTTTGCCAGGCTGTACCAGTATTTCGCCATTTATTGAACTCAAAATTTTCTGAAATCCTGACCAAAAAATACCGGCAGCTACAATCACCAGCGCAAAGCTTATTAGCATAGTCGCGAAGGTTTCATATTTCCCATGACCATATTTATGGTCAGAATCAACCCCTCTGCCTGAGATTCTTATAAATGCCAAAACAATAATATCTGTTGCAAAATCAGAAAGAGAGTGGACCCCGTCTGCAACCATTGCACCGCTTTTGCTGGTAATCCCGGCAATTATTTTAAAAATAGTTAAGAACAGGTTTACAAAAAAACCAACCCAGGTCACCTTTTTGATTTCTCTTGTTCGGGACAATGTTTGTTCCATAATGCTTTTCAGGTTTGATTTATCTGGAAATCAGAAACTGGTATAAGAAGTATAAAATGCAGGATGATCTTTTAATCATCATCATTTTCGGATTGTTCGTGTCCGGTTTTTTCGTTGTGTCTGTCACTGTTACCACTCAATGGAGGCAGCGAAAATGCCAGAAAAAAAACTATAACTGCCAGGCTTATCCATAAAACACCATAAGTTTTTTGAACAAGATTTGGCCGGGCATCTTCAGTATCAACTGCTTTATAACCGTTAAAAATTGAGAAAAACGAACCAGATTTGCCATGAATCAATAAATCAGTAAATATCCCGGCCAGGTGAAAAATAACAAGAACCAGAAAAATATTGGCAAAAACTTCGTGTGCTTCTTCAGGGAAATAAAAACCAGCAGATGTTGTATTTTGTGATTCATTCAAATAAAGTATATAACCGGATGCCGCAGTTAAAAAACCAACAATCATTATTGCCAGCATTACAACAGATGCCAGAGGATTATGACCAGCATAAATGTTCTGCTTTGAAAAAATTGACTTTACAAACGCTGTCTGGTTTCTGAGAGAAATCGGGAAATCTCTGAAACGAGAGTACCTTGGACCGATAATACCGTAAAATATTCTCATCACAGCCAGGACACCCACCAGAGCTCCGAATGCAAAATGAAACTGCCTGAAATTATCATTCTCACCCAGCAGATATGCACTAATAAACCCTAAAGCGAGCAGCCAGTGGAAAGCTCTTGTCGGCCAGGCCCAGATCATTTTCTTTTGTGTGGTAGTCATATATTTTTGTGTTTATGGTTTGACACTGAACTGAAGCAAAACCTTTGTTCCCGCCCCTTGCTTGCTTTGAATTACAGGCTGTATTGAGAGCAAACGGCAGGCTCTTCTTACAATTGACAACCCAAGTCCATCACCTTTTACTGCAGGATGACCGAAAGGTTCTGATCTGTAAAACGGGTCAAATATCCGTTCCAGATCCGGTTCTGCTATTCCAATTCCCTCATCGGCAATCGAAAGCAATGGCCCTTCAGGCTGCTGAATGATTTTAATCTCAATTTCGCCGCTTTCAAATGAGTATTTAATGGCATTTGAAATCAGATTTTCCAGGACAATGTCCATGAGAAACGGATCAGTAGTAGTCACAAAATCTGTTTCGGGCTCAAAACGGATGCGCATGCCCCGTTGCTGAATTTTCCGCGAGAAGCGTTGTATAACATTATCAATCATTTCGATCAGGGAAACTTCTGCAAGGTTTACCTGATGTTGCTTTCCGTCAACACGGGCCAGCATAAGCAGCTGCTCAACGGTCAGCCACATGCGGTCAATTTCCTCAACCGATTCAACAATTTTTTGCTGGTATTCCTCATTCCCGCGAGGCTTTCTGAGCAAGACCTCCAAAGATCCCTTAAGCACAGCCAGCGGGGTTTTAAGCTGATGGGCAGCATCTGCCGTAAACTGCTTTTCGCGAAGGAAACCCTGCTCAATCCTGTTAAGCAAAGCATTGATTGAAGATGAAAGCTGTTGCAGCTCGTCGTTGGTTTCCGGCTCTATGATTCGCAGGTTCAAGGTATCCTGCCTTATTGAACTCATCTGAAGGATGATATCGCGAATCGGCTGTATACTTTTTCCGGCAAGGTACCTGGCCAAAAAAAACAGGATAAGCAAAGTGAGCGGATAGCTTATGATAAGGATCTGAAGCAAACTTCTCAGCACCATCAGATATCCTTCGGTTGACATGGCTGCAGCCAGATAACCTGCCGTTTGTCCGTTGTATTTCACCGGCACCTGTACCTGGCGAATGGCCTGCTGATTAAAAACTGTATTGTAATACAAAGGCAATTCCTGCATTTGCCGCAATTTCAGGTGCTCTTGTTTCAGGTTGGGGGATTTGTCGGCCACCTCACCTGTGCTGTCATAAAGGGTTATAAAAACCGGATTAACATCGGCAACCTGATGTTCTCTTTCTTCCCATTCAGCTTTGTTGTAAAATGAAAGTATTTCTTTATCAGGAGCTACTTCATTCAGGTGTTTCAACGCAACGGCATCGAGCTGATGATCAATGTATTTGTACACCCTGGCACTTACCAAAAAGTATATAAATACAAAAAGCAGCAACAGTAACAGTGCAGTTACCAGCATATAGCTCAGGGCTATCCGGTCGCGGTACATCATTTTTTTCATTTCTCGCGTGCTATGTAACCTATGCCTCTGATGGTTTGAATAAGATCATCGCTTTTCTCCAAACCAAGTTTTCTGCGGAGTGAATTTATAAAAACATCAAGCACCGAAGTACTGTAATCAAAATGAATATCCCACACATGTTCAATAATGCGGTTTCGGCGGCAAACCACACCTTTGTGTCTTACAAGATACTCAAGCAGGGCAAATTCCTTTTGTGTAAGCTGAATCTCTTCATCATTCCTGAAAACCTGGTGAGTTGAAAGATTCATTTGGATTTCGCCCAGTTGCAGCATATTCAGTTCACCACCTTTGGGCCTGAGCTGCACTCTGATGCGTTCGAGCAGCTCCTCAAAATGAAAAGGCTTTTTGATGTAGTCGCTGCCTCCTGATTTTAATCCCTGAATCACATCGTCGAGCGTATCCCGTGCCGTGAGGAAGATGATGGGCATGGTCTTCTGCTGTGAACGAAGGCGTTTGCAAACCTCAATTCCCGTTAATCCGGGAATCATCCAGTCGAGCAGAATCAGATCAAACTCCTGCTCCATAACCAGATCAAGCGCCTGTGTGCCGCTTGCTGCAAGCTCTATTGCAAACCCTTCTTCCTCAAGCCCCTGCTTGAGAAACTTTTGAATACCGGGCTCATCTTCCACTATCAGAATTTTCATGCCACAAAAGTATGGGGTGAAACTTAAGAAAGGCTTTTATGATTCTTAAGATTGTCTTAAAACCTAATTACAAAGTTAAAATTTAAACACTGGGGGAGAAAAGGAAAAACCGGTTTCTCTAATTTCAGATTGCTTTCGAAATCTGTGCAAATACCCTGTGATTCAAGAATCTGTAATCGTACAATGCTTCGTAGAAAATCGAAAGCGATATCTTTCGGGCAAAGCGATATTGAGCCGACAATTCTCCTGAATGCTGCATTTGAGTAAAGTCGGTACCAGAAAAGTTGTAATTACTGAATTTATATGATAAAGATGTGTTGAGTTTTCCCTTCAGAAATAATTTTGACAAACCGGCATATGCGGAAGCGCCTTGCAGATAAGGTGTTACAATGTACAAACCACCTGCAGATACTGACACTTTTACAAAAGGTATCTCACTGTAATTTAAATAGATATTAATATTTTCGGAAGGCTTGATATCATTTGTTCTGTTCCTGTACCCACCTTGCAAGCCAACAGTAAACCTTTTCAGAGGCATTAAATTTATATTCAGAAGGAAACCCTGACTGGTTTCCTGATCAAGCAACTGATCGAGGAAATTCTTGTAGGTTTCGTAATAGATTATATTTTTACGGCTGCTGTAGGCCAAAGATGCTGACCCGAGTGACTTATAACGGTATCTCAGGGAAAGATAGAGATTAGTAAATTCAGGTGAAAGGCTATTTTCCTGAGAGTCTATCCTGTAAAGATCAAATTCTGCCGAACCAAAAAAACCAAAATCCCGTGAAATTTGCTGATTATGCTGCAAGTAAGTAAACCTACGGTCAACCTTGCCGGCATTATTTTGCTGCACAAACGCAATGCTTGTATTCTGCCTGCTCTTTGATCTGACTGGAGAATAGTTTAAAAATGCTCCATATTGAAATAACTCAGCATTAAAACTATAATCTGTGTAATCTGGCCGTGAGCCTGCAAGAATGCCTGTTGTAAACGATCCGAACTTATATTCTGCCTGTATTCCATCAACTGCACCAAGGTTTGCAACTTTAGGATTTATTTTCCTGCCGATTTTAATGGTTAGATTATTCCCGGGTTCATATACAGCTGCAAGTGAATAAATTTTCAATCCATTAAAAATATTATCCTGTATATCGTTCCATTGACCGTTTCTGTGAGAAAAGCTCAATTGTGTTTCGGCCGAGAACTTAGAATCAGCAATATTTTTTACAGAAAGACTAAAATTATACTTCATTCGCTGAGCGTTCAACCCTTCAGCGCCTGTAATTACAGAGTAAGAAGTAATGGAAACCCGTCCTTTAACAACCTGTCCAGTCTTGTTTCTGGCAGCTGTAAGTCCGGTGGTATCATTCAAAATCACCTTTTCCGTATTATTGACTTCCATAGGTTTTTCAGCTGGTATTTCAGCTTTTTCCGGTTTTTTGTTTGAAATGGCATTCCCGTTCTTGCTCTTTACTGAGAATTTCATACCCACCGTTGCCTGGTATCCCTTAACTGGTGTGCAACTGCAGGAAACGCTTGATAAACTTTTTACCACACAAACGGGTATAACTTTTCCATTTTCGCTGGTATACAAGGTATCACCCGGTGATATTCCAAGAGTATTATCAAAACGAACATATACATGCTGAGAAGTAATATAAGTAACCGATCCGGTTTTTTCAAATTGCGCCTGCACAACCATTTGAAAAACCAGTAAAAAGAAAATTACACTTACCCATTGTTTTTTAAGCATAACTACCTCCTGCTGTTGAATTTTACCCCGGACCTCATTCTCTGCATAGAATTACCATTGGGATGACAACTGAGGCAGGCCTGATTGTTATAGCTGTACCCTGATATTCCGTTATGTTCATCGTCCATGTCACCTTGTTCATGACATCCAAAACAAGAAAAAACTGCATAATTTGAAGGATTTGCATGACAATCGGCGCAGGTATTCCATTCTCCTCTGTGCTCCCCTGAATAAATCGGGAAGTATTGTGCATCATGATTAAATGTAGAAGGCAGCCAGCTGTTCTCTGTGTGGCAGATCGTACATTCTGTCGGAAACTGTGCCTGCTGATGAGAGGGATTGGTGGTTTGGTTATAATTACTGATATGGCATCCTGCACAGGTATTGGGTGTTGTGTTGTAGTTGCCATTATGACAACCTGAGCAGTTATTGGCTATGATTGCATGAGCCCCGTTAAGCACATAATAATTGTTATGAACAGGAAATGCTGCCGGTGACCAACCCGCTTCGGTGGTATGACAACTTGCACAGGTATTTGGAAGAGACAATGCTGTATGGCTGGGATTGGCGGCTTGCTGATAATCAACAGTATGACAATCGCTGCAAACTGTTGTTGTTCCGGAGTATCCCGCTGAATGGCAGCTGATACAATCTGCTCCCGTGTGGGCTCCTGTCAATGGAAAGGCTGTATTGTTGTGGTTGAATCCTCCTGTAGCATCTCCTGTTGGATGGCAGGCTTTACATGCTTCGCTCTGATATAGATAGCCCCCAATGCCCTGATGTTCATCATCTGTATCTGCCTGATTATGTTCATGACAATTTATACAACTGAATATTTTATAGTCAGAAGGATTGGTGTGACAATCAGCACAATTATTCCATTCACCGAGATGCTTACCTGAGTAGATCGGGAAATATGCGCCATCATGGTCAAATGTTGCAGGTTGCCATGCCACTTCGGTATGGCAGGTGATGCATTCCGTTGAAAATTGTGCCTGCTGATGCGATGGTGAAGTAGTTTGGTTGTAATCATTAATGTGACAACCAGCACATGTATTGGGAGTATTATTGTAGTTTCCATTGTGGCATGTGTTGCACTGCGATGCTTGTGAGGCATGCGCTCCTTTAAGTTCATAATATTGGTTATGAATACTAAAAGTCGCAGGAGCCCAGCCCGGTTGGGTTGTATGACAATCCTGACAAGTGTTCGGGATATTCAGCACGCGATGGTCCGGATTAACCGAGTTGTTAAAATCAGGCTCATGGCAACTAAAACAATCTGAAGAAGTATTGCCTGTCCCATTTTTATGGCAATCAACACAAGTAGCTGTGGAATGAGCACCGGTTAATGAAAAACCTGTGGAATTATGATTAAAACTACCTTCTCCCGATCCATTCGGATGGCAACCGTAACAGGCTATACTTTCATAAACATACCCCTGAACTCCTGTGTGTTCATCGTTCATATCGCCCATATTGTGCTCATGGCAAGTGGTACATGAAAATATGGTATAATCCGATGCGTTGGTATGGCAATCTGCACAGTCGTTCCAAACTCCGTTGTGTTCACCTGAGTAAATAGGAAAATAGAGCTGATCGTGCGAACTGAATTCTTTCCATGAATATCCGTTATAGAAATGGCAATCGGTACATTGGGTTGAATACCCTGCTGCTGCGTGATTGGGACTTGTGGTTGAATTATAATCATCCAAATGACAGTCGGAACAGTTTATGCCCAATGGCTCAAATAAAAGATCAGATCCCGATGGGTGACAATCCTGACAAGCGGCCACTGTATGGGCACCCATAAGCGGAAAACGGGTTTTATTGTGTAATCCGATTATATCAGCAACAAGCCACGATTCAGGAGAATGGCATCGTCCGCAATCTGTTCCGGTTGTGTTTTGATGGATATCGGTATGGCAATCAAAACAATCTGAACTGGTTCCCGCAAAAATCAGTGAAACATGGCAGGATCTGCAATTTACACGCTGATGTTCACCTGCCAATACAAAACGGGTTGTATCATGGTCAAATGAGATACTATCAGGATTCACGCTCCATCCTTCGGTGTTATGGCAATCGTCGCATGAAGTTTTAAAATTTTCGCCATGCGGATTACTTGCGATAAACCTTAAAGAAGCGAACAAGATGGCTAAGCCGATCATTAGTGACAATCTTCGCATCTGATCCTCCCTGTTTTATATAAAACAAAATAGTTGTTATTTTTTAATTCAACCGGATGGCATTTGCTGCAGCTTACCTTGCTGTGTTTGCCGTCAAGTTTGAAACGCGCCGTATTATGATCAAACAGTAAAGTTTTCCAGCCGTCGGGTGAATGACATTTGGAACATTCACTTTTTTCGTTCTCCTGAAACTGCCCCAAATGGATATCGGTATGACAAGCCTGGCAAGTTGAATCCGGAATTTTGAACAGAACCTGTGTTCCACTTTCCTGTTGTTTTGGATGACAACCTGAACATTGTACAGAAAGATGTTTTCCTGTCAATTTAAAACTAGTTTCGTTATGATCAAAACCAATCTTTGCCCAGGATGAAACATTATGACATTTTGTGCAGGTTTTTCCCGGATAAAATCGTGAATCGAGATCGTTAGCATGTATATCCTGATGACAATCGGAACATGCCTGCATCGGGATTTTAAACTGCCATCTGTCCGATTTTTTATGACATGCAAAACAAGGCGTTGCCTCATGTGCGCCTTCCAGCCTGAATGGCAACTCATTATGCCTTTCTATTGTGAAAGTTGAATTATCAAACCCATCCTCATGATGACAATCTTTACAATCAGGTGCTGGTTGATCTGGCTTTATAAAATCACCTTTATGATAGTCGGAGTGGCAGTCAGCACAGCGATTATGCTTTAATTGGGCTGTAATACTGGTTTTATGACAGGATTTGCAATCTGTATTTATGTGTTTGCCTTTGAGCGGAAAACCGGTTTGATTGTGGTCAAAGCCAGCCAACGATTTTACATTTCTGAAAGATGTTTCAACATGGCATTTTGAACAATCTGAGCCAAACTTGTTATCGTGCGGATCGGTATGGCAATTTTTGCAGGATTCAAATTTAATCCCTTTAAATTGTGTGAATTCTTTGTTGTTCTGAATCTTATTTGGGTGACATTTGGCACAATCTGCATCCTGATGTTTTCCTTTGAGCGGAAATTTGGTTTTATTATGTTCAAAACCTGAAGCTGGTTTAAATTTTTCATTATTGTGGCAATTGGCACAATCGTTTGATAAAGTTCCCTGATGAATATCTTCATGGCAACTCAGGCACCTGGTATCCAAACCCATGTAAGTCTGCTTCTTCTTCCTTATGGCAGGATCTTTTATGTTGGATGGCTTATGACAATCGGAACACTCAGCCAATTTGTGTGCACCTTCAAGGGTGTAACCAGTTTCGGAATGATTAAATTTCGACTTATCAAAACGTACAATCTGATATTTTCTACCATGATGATCGCTGTGACATAAAACACAACTCTTCCTGTAAATACGGGCGGAAGCATGGTAGCCCTTTTTCGCATCAATCCTCAATTTTAAATCTTTATGGCAATCAAGACACTTGTCATTTGAAACCTTTGCCCCGGCAGTATGGCATTTTGTACAGTTTGACAATCCTTCAAGAAATGCGTGAACTTCAGCAAGCTCACCAGGCGAAAGCTGTGCACTTACCCCAACAGGGAAAGCAATAAGGATTAACAGGTACAACAAGTATTTGAAGGTCTTCATAAGACAAATCATTAATGTTTCATTACAGCTTCACCAAACTTTTTGGTTATCTGAATGCCAGATTTTAGCAGGAATTGAGTTGGAAGTTCACCCCCGGCAAAAATAAAAACCAGGTCATTGGACATTTCGAAAGTTTTCCCTTCTCTGGAATCAGAAACCGTTACAAATTCTTTCTCTATGCTCAGCAGTTGGGTATTTAGGCGGAGATCAACTTTACCTGCACTGGCAGCAGAGAGAATTGCTTCACTGTTCCGGGGCTTCAGGCGACTGAAAGCCTCTCCGCGATATGACAGCATTACATTATTTTTTTCTGAAAGCAACAGTGCTGCTTCAATTGCGGAATCGCCCCCTCCTACTACAACTATATTTCTATTGTTAATCAATTCCGGTTCAAGCAAACGATATGCAACTTTTTCGCTCAACTCACCAGGTATTCCCAACTTACGGGGTGTGCCCCGCCTACCTATTGCCAACAGTACTTTGCAGGAACTATAAGTTCTTCCATCAGCCGTTTCAACTTGAAACCAGGATTCTTTTTTTTCAATGCTTTCTACCTTGCAATGTTCCTGAACCGCCAGATCATTTTTCGAAAGAACATCTGTCCAGAGTTTCAGTAACTCTGCTTTACTGGTTTCAAACATCTTTACTTTGCCATAAAGAGGCAACTCAACCGAGGATGTCATTACCACCTTCGACCTGGGAAAAGTAAACACAGTACCTCCCAGTGATTCCTGTTCAAGTGCAATGGCCTTTAAGCGCAGTTTTTTAGCTGTGAGCAATGCCGATATTCCAGCAGGCCCTGCTCCCACAATAATCAGATCATAGTCTGCATTATGTTGAACGGGCAGATTTTTTGCCAGATTTTCTACTGCCTGCCTGCCCTGTTCAATAGCATTTTTAATAAGCCCCATTCCGCCTAGCTCACCAGCAATAAAAATTCCAGGCACATTGGTTTCAAAATTCTGGCTTACATGTGGCAATTCAACCCCCCTTTTCTCGGTTCCCATGCACAAGGTTATGGCCTGGGTGGGGCAGGCATGAAAACATGCACCATGTCCGACACACTGCGATGCATTGATGGTTTTGGCTTTGCCATTAACAATTCCAATGATGTCTTTTTCGGGACATGCAGCAATGCAAGCCCCTGTTCGAATACAACTGTTTTCATCTATTACCGGATAAAGCGAAACCGGTTCATACAGACCCTCGAGTTTGGCCTTTTCGATTTTTGCAAGAGTTTTACCCGACTTCTTTTTCTGACTTAAGAAATACCATACAATAATAACGGCGCAGATTAAAGCCGTTATTCCATAAATAATAATATTTTCAAGGAGAGTTTCCATATTATAAAATCCAGCGGTAACCAAAATACAATGTAACTGCCACGTGAATGATCATTATCACCAGCATAATGATTGCAAACGGCAGATGCGCAACATGCCAGTAGCGAAATAAATCCTGCATCAGCTGCAGGCGGTTTATTTTTCGGTTCAAGGAAAATTCGTTCTTAATAAGACGAAATACCTCTGATAATTCTTTTCGGGTAAGCCCTGAATTTCTCAGCTTTTGTTTTAATTTATTCAAAATCTTCCGGTCGTGAAACCAGGAGGTAAAGATGTTCCCTGCTTTATCAGAAATTTTTCCACTCTGTAATTGAACAGAGTCAAAAACCATTTGATATTCTGCCTCATCAAGAGAGTATGAAGTTCCAATTATTTCTGCCAGATTTTGCCTTAAGTCCCTTACTTCTGTAAGTGTAAGTTCCCGGCCCTCTATGGTGCGCGGGATCTGCAGGTAAATAAATCTGCCTACTATTCCACTTAAAAATACTGCAACCATACTCCAAAAACTAATGGACACCAGCCCTCCAAATTTGAATGAAGTATGAAAAAGCACTAAAAAAGGGCCCAAAGTGCAAAGAAAGATGTGTATCTCGAGCCAGTGCTTTACTTGTCCCAGCCTGTGCAGAGAGCGCATGCGCTTCCTCATCATATAGCCCGAAACACCCATCAGCATAAATAAAGAACCGATAACACCATATCCATGCCCCAGGTCCCCGCCGGGTTTTAGCAACTGGTAAGCATGATGAAAAAAACGCTCCTCAATGGGTGTTATGTAATAGCTGTAGCCATAATAAGCTATGTAAGCTACCGGTAGTATTACAAGAATTCCCAGCAGCAGGAAATAGAGTTTTCTTAAAAGCATAAAGAGATTTTACAGCAAAAACATCTTTTTTTGCCTGCGGAATATACAAAGATAATGTACAATTTTTAAAAATGTTTCTGTAACCCTCTATTTAAAAGGATTCCAGATAAGAATGATAAAGAAATCAGCTGGTAAAATAAAACCAACAGGAAAGATCAACTGCGTTTATTTTTATCAGTAAATTAAATGAGCGCTAGATTTGAATGTTATATAAAACGAGCATTATCTGAAAATTTCATAAAGCCATCAGGGACAAAAAGTAATTTATGGATTATGGATAACCCTATTTTTCGCCTGGTAAACCAAAGCAAAAGCCTGAAGATGTTTAAAACAAAAACACCTGTTATTGCCGTAAGGTTTTTTTATTGCTTTTGCACCTCTGCACCGGTTATTATTACTTCATAAGTATAGCCTGCGCCATAATCGGCATTGGTTTCAACTTTGCCTTTTACAACAACAACATCTCCTACCTTAACTTCCTGATTTGTTGTTACAGTAAGGTCATATTTTCCTTCAAATTCAGTACCATCCTGAATATGCAGCCAGTTTCTGTCCATGATACCGGGATTATAATGTACCACTTTGCCTGTTACCGTTACTTCTTTATCCCTTAAATTTTGTGAATTACTGTAAACGGTTTGGATTGAAACACTCCCTTCAACCGGCTCTATATTAAGTTCGTACTTCCTTACCGATGCCTTTGCCGGCGTGCCGCCTGAGAATTCATCACGGTTCATGGAAAAGGTTTCAGGCGAATCAGATATCTGGTCAACAAAATAAATTACATCAAAAACTTTTCCCAATTCAGGACTCTTAAACTGATCCATACGGTAGGGATTGATATAAAAGAGATTTTCTCCGTCCTTAACTTCCATTTTGGCAACAGCAAGCCACTTCAGCTCATTGTTTTCCAACACCTTCAGATATGTATATTTGGATGTTTGAACAGATTCAACAACAGTAACAGCAAACACACCGGGTTGAAGGTTTGTGTTAGAATTTTGATTGTTACGGTTACACGAAAGAGCAACAACAGTCAAAATCAAGAGGAAAAGATTTTTCATTTTATTAAGAAAGGTTTCCGCAAAGGTAAATATTACTTTAGCAGAATCAACAAAGGCAATATAGCTGAAATGTATTCTAAACCACTTCCGGTTCTTCAAACCATTACTTAATTTTCTTAAGATTAATATCATTAATATCCAACGACCTCTATCGTAATCTCCACGAGCTTCCGGGACAAGCGATTTCTGGTCTCAAATGCACAGGCCCCAGGGCTGGCAATTGCGAATTTGCGATTTGCGATTTCAGATTTAAGCCCGATCTTAAATTATTAACACGATAAGCTGATCGCAAACCCAACCTTAGAAGGCTGCTTATGCAGATGCTGGAAAGGGCTGAACACTGCCCAGCTGAGGGAGAAACGCCACAAGTTCTGCTGTAATTCACTAAAGCAGGTGCAGCGCACCCCATAGCCTCCGCCGTTGGCATGGTAGCGCTAACATGGCAAAAAGCCCCGCCCAGTAGGGGCGGAAGGTCGGTAAAAGTTCTGCAACTTAGTAAGAAAAACCGCGCCGTAGGCATACCTTCTACCGATGAAGGGCTGGGGTGGATGTGATTAGCCCGCTAAAACCAGTCCACCCATTCCGGAGCAAACCAGCCCACCCCTGCTATATAAACGGTTTTAAAACCCTTTAAAAAGGCATTTTAATGATGTTTATAAAGAAATGTTACATTTGTGGTAAAAATCTGGTTTGCAGGAGCAACTGTACTGGACTTAAACATTCCGGAGATACGCGCAGTGGTGCATAGTTGCATTCCTGAGCAACAAAAATAAACCAGCAATTTGACAAAAAATGGTAGTATGACAATTATTAAAACAAGAAATTTTCTTTTTATACTTCTTTCACTTCAAATCTCTGTCAGCACAGCACAAGAGAAAGAAAAATCTAATCCTGATGTAAAAGAAAATGAATTAAGCTCCCAGCCCGTAATTGTAAATCAAAGCAATACATTCCCTCAAATTCACACCAATTTAAATGGAATGGTAAGAGAATTTGTAAGGACAATGTATCAGGACAGAAAAGGAAACTATTGGTTTGGAACCAATGGTGATGGAATTATACGCTATGATGGACAAGCACTTGAAAAAATGACAATAGCAGGAATCAGTCCATACTTCAGGGTTTTAGAGATTGCAGAAGATAAAGCAGGTAATTTATGGTTTGCTACCTCCGAAGGATTGATAAAATACAATGGTCAAAAGTTTACAACATTTTCTAATGAAGATGGAATGCAGGATGAAGAAATCTGGGGTTTAACAATAGACAAAAAAGGACTTATATGGGTTGGGTCAACAGGAGGAGTTAGTCAATTTGACGGTGAGAAGTTTATACCTTTTTCTTTGCCGGATTCTAAAGTTGAAAATCCGAAGCCTATGCTGTCATCTGAATTGGTTTTTAAAATTCTGGAAGACAACAATGGAACTATGTGGTTTGCCACTGATGGAAATGGTATTTTTAAATACAATAACGGCAAGTTTACACATTTAACAACCAAAAACGGACTTACCGACAACAATACTGCTGATATTTTTGAAGACAAACAAGGAAATATCTGGATTGGAACTTTTTATGGTGGTGTCAGTAAATTTGACGGAAAGTCATTTCATAACTTCACAAAAGATGGAATAATTGAAGGAGAAGAAGCTTATAACTTTTATCAGGATAGCAAAGGAAATATTTGGTTTACAGCAGAAGGCTATAGTGTTTATCGGTACGATGGCAAGAATTTCAAACAATTTACAACTGAGGATGGCTTAACCTCCAATGTAACGCTAAGTATTGTTGAAGACAATAAAGGTCACGTTTGGTTTGGTAGCTGGCAAGGACTGTGCGTTTTTGATGGAGAAAAATTTGTAGACGCTAAACACAAAGAACCCTGGACTAACTAAAAAAAAGATGATTCAACTAAAACCCTTTGAAGCAGACGATTGGATCTATCTGTCTGCCTGGATTTCCAATGAGAGGGAATTGATACAATTTGCCGGTAAGATTTTTACTTTTCCACTGGATAAAAATCAGATTGAAGTCTATTTGTCGGATCCACTGCGAACCGTATTTAAAATAGCAGATGAAAATGAACTTATCATCGGAATGGCAGAGATAAGCATTGAGCAGGATAACACTGCCAAACTTGCCAGAATACTAATCGGTGAAAAGTCGATGCGTGGAAAGGGAATCGGAGCAGCGCTGATGAGAATACTTATTGATTATGCTTTCAATACTCTAAAAAAGGAACAAATCATCCTGAACGTATACACCTGGAATACAGCTGCTATCAAATGCTATGAGAACGCCGGATTTGTCAGAACCAGCAAACCCATTAAATATGTAAAGGCCGGCGACGAGGAATGGGAAAGTATGGAGATGAAGTTGCATTTGTGATGGATTTTATTCCAGCCTAAACAACACTTAATCCGTGAAGGGGGGATATAAACCCGTTATGTGAATATGGATTTGCCTTTGTTTATCTTTCTTCTTTCCCAAATCAGAGCATCAACATCTTTTAAATCCAACCTGAAGAGGGTTGAAATAGAAAAAAAATCAATTTCAGGATGGAGCAATGAATTTAAAATTAACAGATGAAACGATTTTGCTCAATGGCCCGAAAGTTATTGGATTTGTTGCTATTTTTGGAAAAGGTAACTGCTCTGTTTGTCCTTACACAAATGATGCCGGCAAATCAGTCATCTTGACCATGTTCATTGCTGTAATACTTTGTTCATTAAGGCTATACCAGCGAATAAAACAACACCCCCTTTTATGAAAACAAATTTACTTATCGGCAGTGCCAAAAAAATTGCCAGATTCGTAGTTCCATATTTAATTGCCGGGCTTACGGCCAATATTCTTTATCCAGGCTTTTTTAAAGTAGGTGGTCCCTCAGATTTATTACAATGGGTTTCGGTTTTCTTATTATTTACCGGTGTAATCAATTGGGTATGGTCTGCAAAACTCATATTAGCCAAAGTCCCGCAGCAGGAACTCATCACCGCGGGTCCTTTTGCTATTGTAAAACACCCATTGTATACAGGTGTAGCATTCTTAATATTTCCATGGATCGGCATTCTGTTGAATTCCTGGCTCGGAATAGTGCTTGGCATTGTGCTTTATATTGGATCAAGACTTTATTCACAAGAGGAAGAAAAAACTCTCGCCCTGCAATTTGGCAGGGAATGGGATGACTATTGCAAAAAAGTACTTCTCCCATGGCTGTAAGGAATATGAAAAAAGTTGTAAAATCATGGGCACTAAAATCTGGAATGGCAGCAGTGCTTATTTATCTGTTGCATGTAATACTGGGCGGTTTGCTGTGGAAAGAATACAGCCATCTGCATGAACCCATCAGCACACTTACTGCAAGTGGTGCACCCAACAGAAGTATGTTGCTGTTGCTAACCAATTTGTATGGCATTTCAGCACTTGTTTTCGCAGTTTCTTTTGTAATTTTTGAAAGTAGAAAATACAATACCCTGGTTCTTCTGGGCGGTATTTCTTTAATTCTTTTGCATATTCTGTCAATATCATATGGCTTTTTCCCTCAGGATTTACCGGGAGCTGAACTCAGTTTCAAAGGAAGAATGCATCTGCTGGTTACAATTTTTATTGTACCAGTTACCATTCTCACACCTTTTTTGATTGGTTTTGGTCTGAAGAATATAAAAGGCTGGAATACGTTTGGCAGATTTTCTTTGATTTGCGGATTACTCATTCTTGTCTTCGGCGGAGTAACGGGCTTTTTCTTCGCAAAACAATTGCCTTACTTTGGCCTGGTGGAAAGACTGAACATAGGAACATTACAAATCTGGACATTTATTTTTTCATACAAATTGGTTAAATCAAATGATGATAAAGGCTAAAATACTGGTCGTTATTCTTTTTATAATCAAAGGGATACCGATAACCAACGCACAGGAAATCATTGAACCGGATTCAGAAAAACCTCACCCAAAAATATTCGCAACTTTATACCACCAGCACCACGATTTTTTCGGCGAAGCTTTTTCTTTTCAGGGTATAGAAGGAGGTGTAATTGTAAAACAAAACTTGTATCTGGGTGTATATGGAGCTTTTTTTATTTCAAATCTGCAGGCAGAACTGCAAAATGATGTAAAATACATCTGGATCGGACAGGGAGGTGTTTCCGGTGCCTTCTCTTTGATGACCCACAAACGCTTTCATCCGGGCATACAAATGAATCTGGGATTGTTTTCATTGCGGCACGATGACAAAAATTTCAGCATTTTCAAAGCAAATTCAGATTCTTTCAAACTTAAAGGTTTCGTTTTTGCTCCTCAATTGTTCGGCGAATTTGAATTTACAGAATGGTTTCTTATAAGAACGGGATTATCTTACAATTTTTATGGATTCGGGAAAAGTGATTCCATCAGCAAATCAGATATTAACAATATGTCTTTTACGTTTGGACTGGTTTTCAGGTTCAGATAACTGAAGATGGTTTACCTTTTATTGCTTGTTCTTCAATCTGTACAGGCTTTATGTAAATTTAAAATTAAGCCAGAATTCAAACAACTGAAGAAATAAATGACAAACAATGGTCTCCGCTATTACTTTTAATGGATCACTAGAAATGGCCATTGCAAATTTTCAGGGGTTATCCGGAAAATAGCAATCGTCTGATAAATAACTTAAAACCTTAATACTAAGTTGAAAGCCAATTATGAAACAGCTTAATGAATGAATCGCATCAACTAAGTTTGAATTAACCGCCATTTTAGAACATCATTCAAACAATAGAAACATAAAAGCCTGACAAACCATTTATAAATTGAGTTAAGATGTTGATTCTTAAAAGTATCCTTTCGGGTCTTACTGTATATGCCATTATCAATAATTTTATTGACACCAAAAGTCTTGACGTTAAAGCACTCATATAAAATTCACTAGTTTTAGGGATTGCCTGCCTCAAACAGCCGGTTTAGTTTTGTAGTCTGATTTTTTGCAAACCAAACCCACTTACTCAATGAAAAAACTTTTCTTTTTAATCTTGCTTTTAACGGCAGGTCTTGCTGCCTTTGCACAGCAAACCGATAGTCTTTCAAATCAATATTCCAATACCGCCGAAAATATGCTCAGCAGCAAACCCGGGCTTGTTATCGGGGGCTATGGCGAAATCCATTACAATCAGCCTTTAAAGGAAAACAAATTCGATCTGGGTACCCTCGATGCCCACCGTTTAGTTATGTTCCTGGGCTATAACTTCTCCGGTAAAACACAATTTGTTTCTGAAATTGAATTTGAATACGCCAATGAAATCTGGATAGAGCAAATGTTTATCCAGCATAAACTCAATAATTACATTAATTTCAGGGCTGGTATTTTGCTGATTCCCATGGGCATCATCAACGAATACCACGAACCAACCACCTTTAACGGAGTGGAACGGCCAATTATTGACAACAGGATTGCCCCGGCTACCTGGCGGGAAATCGGGCTGGGATTTCAGGGCAATATTCTACAGGCCAAAACCAGATACCAACTTTACATAGTGAATGGATTTAATGGTTACGATGGCAGCAAGGCCATGTTCTCGGGCAGCAAAGCCCTGCGCGAAGGCCGTCAGAAAGGTTCGAAGGCTTATATTCAGAAACCTGCGGTAACCGGAAAGCTTGAGTTTTACGGTATTAAAAATCTGAATCTGGGGCTGTCGGGCTATGTTGGTGATTCTCACAGCCGCCTGTATTCAGGGCTGGACAAAGGCGATGAAAGTCTTGTGCAACGTGCCGACTCTTCGGTGGTGGGCATTTCCATGCTCGGTGCCGATGCCCGCTACAACCTGGCCGGCTTCAGATTTACCGGTCAGTTGTATTACGTTGGCATCTCCAATACCGCACAGTACAATCAATTTACAGCCATCAACGGAAAAAACAACGATCTGGGCAGTGCCATGATTGGCTATTATGCCGAAATAGGATACAATGTTTTTAAGCCTTTTGCAGGAATTAAAACAGAGCTGATGCCTTTTGTGAGGTACGAAGCCTACAACACACATCAAAAAACTGAGGGCAATCTGGCAGCCAATAACTCCTATCAGAATACCATCATCACCACCGGCCTCACTTACTCAATCACCAAAGGTGCAGTGCTTAAGGCCGACCTTCAGTTTTTAAAATCTGAAGCCGAAACCAAATACAATAAAGTCTTCAATGCCGGATTTGGCATCATGTTCTGATGATTTAACCCATGAACCTCCGAGTTGTAATATTTTCCTTTTTCATGCTGCTGGCAACAGGGTTTGCTCCTGTAAGCGAATCCATCAACTATCAGCCCAAAGTACTGACAAATGAACTGCAGAAAGCTGGCGTGGCTGATATTTCTGACATTACCGAAATAAAACTGCCCGATTCAGTACTGAAGTCAAACCGCATAAACGGGAAATATTTTTTGATAGAAGGGCATGAAGAAAGTCATTTCAAATACATTTATATCGGAAGGGTGAACAGCTGCCGCGCAGGTGGCTGTTCGCTGTCCGGTAATCCCGGCATGGATGTTGAATCGGAATATTTTGACTACTACATGCTCTTTGACAAGAACAAAACGGTACAGTCCATCAGAGTTTTTAACTACCAGGCTACTCACGGTCAGGAAATTACAGCCAGAGGCTGGCTCAGGCAATTCATCGGGCATAAAAAAAATGAACCATTGCAGGTTGATAAAAACATTGATGCCATTTCAGGCGCAACCATTTCGGTTTATGCCATTACTGCTGATGTTGAACATAAGACATCGTTGCTTGGGTATGTGAACTGAAAGCATATGCTACACAGAAGGCTGTGGTTCCATACCTGTCAGCCTGATGAATTAGTAAGTAAAAAATTCTGAAAACAACTCAGCGGCCAATGACCAGGGTTTACATTTCTTTACACAACTTCAAAAAAACCGGGAATGATCAGTTCAAATAACACTAACGAAGGGGATCAGAAATTTTTAAGAAATATTAAATTGGGAAGAGCTACACTTTGGCTCTTGATTCCCATTTTTCAAGTTGTTTGTATTGTACAGTCCTACCAGACTGATTGTTTATCAACCGGTTTGCTACAAATAGACCAGTGGACCAAAAAAGTTGCAATGAGCTTTGCTTAAATTGGGTTCTATTAACTTTTTTAAGTATTTTTGTACATTACGTTGTAAACCAAAATGATAAAGATGTTCCGCACAGTTTTCGCAATAATTCTTTTAATAGCTTTTGTTGCCCTGCAAGGGTGCTATAAAGAAATTATTTATGATGAAAACCCTTTTCTGGTAAGAAAACAGGCCTTAGACTTTAAGGGTCTGGAAACTTCGGGGTCAAGTCTTTTCCCGGGCGACACTTTGTTTATCACTGCTGTTGCTATTGGCGATGAGTTGAATTACAATTGGCATTCAGACAGTGGAATATTAACATACGATGGAAATAAAGCGTTTTTTATTTCAGACGTAGCAGGTGAATATCAGGTATATTGCGACATCACCGATAAATATGGCAATCACTCTTCAAAAACGGTTTTGGTTAATGTTGCCGTGGAGCTGATCTTTGAAACGATTAATACCAGCGATACCCTTATCCCGTTAAATCATACCACACAGCTGAATGCACTTGCATCAGGTGATGGCTTAAGCTATAACTGGACAAGTAGTGGAGGAAACCTTATTTTTGACAAAGAAGTTGCACTTTTTTATGCAAGCACAACAGGCAAATATGTTTTAACCTGTGTTGTTACGGATAAAAATGGAAATCAAATCACCAGATCGCTCATAGTTGAAGTAGCTCCTTCTTTTATATATAAAAGCCTTACAGCTGCTCAGGATAGCATTGTAGCCGGAAATTATACTGAGATTACCGCTGATGTACTTGGTGCTAACCTAAAATATGATTGGAAATCAAACCCACCTGCAAATATTGTTGGCGAGGGTAATGTTGTACTGTTCACCATTTGTCATGCCGATATATTTGAGGTATCCTGCAAAGTTTCAGATCAGTTTGGAAACTACGAAATTAAAAGTATCCTGATCAAAGTTACAAACTGATGAAATATATAGCCATTATCCTTCTGATTGCAAGCTGCAGCATTAAGTTAACTTCAGCTCAATGCTGCTCAATGGGTAATCCTTCTTCCAGTTTTTCTGCAGCAGACAAAGCAACAGAGCCCGGACAGCTGGTAGTAAATTACTTTTTCAAGTACGGTTATAATGAAACCTACTTCAGAAAGAATGTGAAACTCATTAATTATGGAATGTACAATTTCTCAGAGTATGATTTCTCAGGACTTACTGCGTATTATAGAATCAATAAGCGGTATCAGGCAGGAATTGAAACAGGATATTATTTTAATAAATCTGTTGATTTTGCAGATCCGGTTCTGGAAGCCAGATCAAAAAACGGATTTGGATTGAGTAATTCCAATGTATCAGTTTTATACGATTTGATACGAATAACAGATTCAACGCCCGGTATAATTATTTCAGCAGGCTTCAAATTTCCTTTCAGTTTTAACCATCAAAACATTTCCAATGTTGAGCTACCAATTGAACTTCAACCTTCTACCAATGCATTTGGTTTCAACGGATCAATTGTGTTGCAAAAAAAGGTCTTCAAAAAATATATGCTGTCTTTAATGCACAAAAGCGAATTCAATTTAAGGAATAAATATAATTATCTTTATGGAAGCATGCATATTTCCAGTATTTCAATCACCGGCCCCATCTCAAAAAAAATACATGCTGGTATTGCCTTTAGAAACGAACTAAAGATGAGTGATAAAACGCCAACAGGAGCGCTTCTGGCTTCACAGGGAAGTAATTTACTACTCATCAGCCCCAGGCTGGAATACTATTTATTTAAAAAACTCAGTATTTATGTTAATGCTGACCTGCCAGTTTACAAATATTATTTTGGCGAACAAATCAGCATCAAATACGCTGTGAGCAGCGGAATAATGGCAAGGTTTTAAGTGAAATTCTTTTAGGATAAGAGCTTATCTGCTGAATAAAACGGTTGATCCTCTCATGCATAAAATCTGACCCGCAGCGAATTTTTTGTTTCCATGACAGGATAACAAAAAATGACAATTTAAGGCTGAGGCAAAGTTCTAAAAAGTTTGCCGGTCAACAATCATTCACGCCTTGAACAGCAAAAGGCAAAATAGCATTAAAAAGTCCATGACTTTAAGAGGACAAAAAACCTGCAAATGTTAACAAAATTCCAAATTTCGCGATAACTAATGGCCAGCTTAAAAAGATGTTCCAGGCGAAAAAATCACCTGCAAAAATCAGGATCATGGATAAACCACCACTTTGCTTGTTGCGAAGCCTGAAGTACCGCTCAGATTTAAAATGTAGGTTCCGGGTTCCACCTTGTTGCCATGCTGATTAGTCAAATCCCAAACCACCTTAATAATATCATCGGTTGTTCCATATAGTGACCAGGACATGATTTTCTGTCCGAAAACATTACAAATCTCCAGTTTCATTTCATCGGCTTCATCAGGCAGCAGTTCAATATTCAGCATATTGTCTGCCGGGTTTGGATATGCATTAATTTGCCAGTTACCGGGCTTTTTTATTTCATAATTTACATCAGCCGTTGAGGATGTTGCACTCATCACAGCTATTCCACGGCTCAGGCAACTGATCCAAAGTTCATAACCGCCGGGGATTGGTTTTACTTCTATGTCTTTGATTTGTCCATGAGGTACGGTTTGATCAGAAACCGGGTAAATGCCGAAATTCTGCCCGTCAAACCAGCATAATCCCGACTCTGGGTACTGTTCGCTCTGAAAATTGGCAAACCATATTTTTCCATCGGGCGAAACGGCGAGCGGAGTAATCAACTCACCCGGAATTTCGCTGTTTGACGGACTGTAAAAGTTATAATTACCTGTATTGGGATTAATTTTGAACAATCCTTTGCCTGAACCTACCCAGATGTTACCGTTCAAATCAGTTACCGCAGCTGAGAAGGCATCACTTTGAGGGTCAAGTTCGGGAAAATCATCCACCACCCTGCTGAATTGTTGTATTCCATTGGTTCTTAATACCTGATAGTTACTGCAGGCAAGTATAGTACCGGGTAACAAAGGATCGGGGTGAATGCTGTAACCCAATCCCAAAAACTCAACACTAGTCCAGTTCGCGGTATTATCAGAGTAATATTCAAGATGATAATACTCGCCCAAACTCCAAAGCCTGCCCTGCGAGTCTTCGGTAAGGCCGGCAGATCTGTCATAACCATAGTTTAACGATGAATAAGAGCTTCCATCCCATTGATGCAGGAAGTTAAACATGGGATTAAGCACCACATTGCCATTGGAAGGACGACAGAAAATGGCTTCAACATTATCGGTTGGGAAGGGAAAGGAATATCCCATACCATAATTAAATTCATTAAAACCTGTCCAGCTCTGTCCATCAAATTTCTGAAATCCACCTGTCCCGGGACCTGCATTACCTGTCAACCAAACATTGCCGTCCTGGTCAATTGATATATCATCTACCCAATAATCAATTTGCGAGGAGTTGGTGATTCTGAATCTTTGCCAGTTTCCGGTTACAGCATCTCTTCTTGCAGCGCCTTCAATTCCATTTACCCAGATGTTTCCTTCTGAATCCATAATCATATCGCTGGTATAGGCTCCCTGTCGCCAGATTCCCTTACTTACCCATTGAGATCCGTTAAAGTGAAAAATTTCGCTGCTCAAGCCTGTGAGCAGGGCTTCGCCATCGCCAAAAGCTCTGAAAGCCCAGGTATCAGACGAAACCGGATTTTGTGCTGGTGTTACCCAGGCTCCCGCCGGGGTTAGGTAATCGAGCGAAAACGGCTGGCCTGGTTCGGTCATTCTGAAAGCCCAGAGGTTTCCTGCATCATCAACACAATCTTTTCCAGGCAAGGCCACAACTTCACCCGGATTTCCGTTTTGCGGAAGTTTTGTAAACAACTGGGTATCGCTGTCAAATTGAATCATTTCATTCCATCCTGCAGCGTCAATCCAAACTTTATAACCTCCGTTGGCTTTGGATTGTATGGCAACATTCTCGCAAAATGAGGTTAATGAAGGCCAGTTATTGGCGGTAGTGCCATAGCCCCAGTATTGCATCTGATTATTGGCAGGATTGTATCTGATGAGCCCTCCATCACCCCAGACTACTGATAATACGGCAGCCCAGATGGTACCATCAGGAGCAACTTCAAGATTAATTGTACGCCCACCGGGATGCAATGAGTTTTCTGCATCCAATAATGTGATTGAACTTCCTCCTTCTGCCGGATCGAAACTAAGTAAACCCCGCCAGGTGGCCATCCATAATACGCCTGATTCATCTTCGGTGATTTCCGAAATACGGGCTGACCCAACATCATAAATGCTTCCAATAGCCGGGTAATTGATATTTGAAAAATTCTCCCAGGTGTTTGATGTAAAGTTGTATTTTGAAAACCCACCCTCTTCCCAACCGGGGACATAAGCAGCTATATAGGGATTATTATCAGGCGAAAGCCACAAAGCATCTGAATAATCACCCATAATACCAGTATTGCCGGGAGTATAATGTCTCCAGCTGATCTGGGTTTGTGAACTTGCAGAGAGGACCAGGAAAAGAAAGGCCAGGATGCCAAAATATTTTGTCATAAAGAATTTTAACAACATTTAACAACATATGTAATTATTTGTTTTCGTAAACCATAGCTTGTAATAAAATATAATGCAGATGAAGATAATTCTGTCTGACACGATAAAGACCTTACAGGAAAATTGTTCTTTTCAACGCCGGAGCAATCATTCCTGTATATTTTTGCTGCATACATAGCAGCAATTCCTGCCTTACTTTTGTTTTTTGGCTTTTATATCAGTTTACTTTAAACAATTTAAAGGAGCGGGTGACGTTTCGCTTCAAAAAGTTTTAAACGATCTTCCGCCCCTACAGGGCGGAAATTTTTCTTAGTCTTCTTTTTTACCGGCCTTTCGCTCCTACGGAGCGGTAGCCTTTTCTATTGTCACAGTTTTCTTAACAACTTCCCGCTCATACGGAGCATTCAAATTTACAGTAATACATTGCCCCGTTAGGGGCAAAAGCCCGGTAAAATGATATGTGTGGAACGTATGTTCCGCCCCAGCGGCATGCCCCCCGCCGATGGCGGGGTGGGGCGGGAGATAACCTTTAAGTTCACTATGTATGCTAACTTCCCCCCTATCTCCCATGTAGCTTTTAAACCAGATTTAAACCCTGTTTAAACCAACTTTAAAAACCCTGAACATCAGCCAATCTGATTACCCCATCCCTGTATACCGGCACTAAGGAATACAAATCCAAAGTCAACAACAAATCCAGATTTGGATCAACGCCCAGTCCAATCAGTCTTTTGTAATGAGCGGTCTGCATGATGGCATCTTTGAGCCCATGTTCATTTTTCAGCCACAGATCAGCAGCCAGAGTACATTCATCCCCTTGCTGCTGAAAACCCTGCTTTATTAGTGGGTGATTCAACAAAGCGCCGGCACATAATGTATCTTCAATGCTCAGCAGGTTTTTCCATCCTGAGCAAAGGATCACTGCATTAAAATCCTGTTTTGCAACAAATTCAGCCACCGAACTCATATTTGTAAAAGCCATGGCAACTACAATTCCGCTGTCAGCACCCATATTCATGGCAACTGTACCATTGGTGGTGCAATAAACCAGGCTTTTCCCGATGATGGCAGGAGTATCAAAACCTGACATGGAATTGCCAAAATCAGCAAACGGCAGTTTTAAGCCATCGCGCTCAGCAGCCACCGGAAATCCTTTCCTTTTGTATTCTTCAGCCACGGCTATGTGTGTAACCGGAATCACTTCGCTGATGCCGTAATGAAAAGCAGCTGTAAGCGAGCTGGTAAATCTGAGCACATCCACCACCACTGTGATTTGATTTTCGCGGGTTAAGCGGTGCTGATAAAGTGCAGGGCTGAGGATTACTTCTATGGTTTTAGTCATAAATACAAACTTAACAAAAAACCAAATGCTCCCGGAAGGAGCATTTGTAAAAAGACAGATGTTTAATATTATCCCTTATAAAAAGGCAGCTTTACCACTTTGGCTTTGAGTGCTTTATCGCGGATGCTGATAAAAATTTCGGTGTCGGCTTTGGCAAATGCAGCAGGAACATAACCCATACCGATGGCCATTTTTAACGAGGGAGACTGTGTACCTGAAGTGACTTCGCCAATGGTATTGCCTTCTGCATCCAGAATGGGATAGTGCTGGCGGGGAATTCCCTTGTCAATCATCTCAAAACCAACCAATTTACTGGCAACCCCTTCGGTTTTTTGTTTGAGCAATGCAGCTTTGTTGATAAAATCCTTTTCATCGGTAAATTTGGTAATCCAGCCAAGTCCGGCTTCGATGGGCGAAGTGGAATCGTTGATGTCGTTGCCATAGAGGCAGAAGCCCATTTCCAGGCGCAGGGTATCTCGGGCTCCCAGTCCGATAGGTTTGATACCAAATTCAGCTCCTGCTTCAAAAACAGCTTTCCAGATTACCGGGGCGTCTTCGTTGGCAAAATATATTTCGCAGCCACCGGCACCGGTATAACCAGTTGTAGAGAGGATAACGTCTTTAATACCGGCAAAATTCACTTTCTTGAAGGTGTAATACTCCATATCGGTAATAGGAGTATCGGTAAGCTTTTGCATGGCTTTAAGTGCGAGCGGGCCTTGAATAGCGAGCTGCGAAATTTCGTCGGAAGCATTGTAAAGGGTGGCTCCCATTTTGTTCTGACTGTTGCACCAGGCCCAGTCTTTATCAATATTGGCGGCATTTACCACAAGCAGGAAGGTTTCTGCATTGATGCGATACACCAGCAGGTCATCAACAATTCCTCCCTTATCGTTGGGGAAACAGCTGTACTGCACCTTACCATCGGTGAGTTTTGAAGCATCATTTGACGTAACCCACTGCACAAAATCGAGGGCTTTGGGGCCTTTTACCCAGAACTCGCCCATATGTGAAACATCAAAAACGCCGAGAGCCTTGCGTACGGTTTCGTGTTCGATATTTAAGCCTTCGTATTGAACAGGCATGTAAAATCCGGCAAAAGGAACCATTTTGGCGCCAGCAGCCTCGTGAAATGCAGTAAAAGCTGTATGTTTCATAATCAGATTTTGTTTATTGAATTGTGATGCAAACCTACTCATATTTTGGAATTTTATGTCCAATATCATCAAAAAATAACACCAGAAAGAAAAAAACTTTGTTTTGCAATTATGTAAATAAAATGGCGTATATTTGCAGTCTCAAAACAATTTCAATCCGGCACTAACTTTCTCTTTCATTTCCAGGCAGGTTTGACAGATAAACCGGAGCATTCCGGGGTGCTCTACTTTCAACACAAATTTAATCACACTTTTTTCTCTGGATTACAGCATTAAAAATCTATTTAATTTTTATGTACGATATTATTGAGCTTAACAGCAAGCTACTCGAAGACCTTAAAGAGATAGCAAAAAAATTGAACGTTCCCAAAATTGACAGCCTTAATAAACAGGATTTGATTTATCAGATCTTAGATTATCAGGCATTAAACCCAACCAAAGAAATGCTTGATAAAGAAAAGGAAGCAAGGGAGAACAAACACAAGCGGCAGCGCATACCCAGCGAAAGGCCGGGCAAAGGCGATCCCAGAGACCGCAAACCAGCTCAGGGAGCACCGGTTGCATCTTCAAACAAGGACAGGCCCAAAGAAAACCCAAGGCCCGAAGCCGTAAACCCCAAACCTGCTGCTGAAGTTCCGGCACCCGCTCCCGCCGAGCCAAAACCTGCACCCGAAACTGCAGCAAACACGCGGCAGGCAAAGCCTGAGCAACCCGGCAAACCCCGCAGAGGCAGGCCCAAACGCGAGCCCTTCGAAAACAGGCCAGTGAGAGTTTCTGAGTCAAAATCGGATCATATTGATGAAGAAGCCCTGCTATTAAGCAGCGAACCCATCATCGAAGAGGTGATAGACGAACCCATTGTTGCTCCGGTAGTTGAACCAGAAGCTCCTGTTGCCGAAGAGGAAAATCCGATGCCAGTGGTAGTTGAAAAACCCGGGCTCCCCTCAGTGCTGCCTCCTCCTCCGCCTCCTGTGGAAAGATTCCCGGAAATTGACCCGGTAAGAGGCAACAACGACCGCTACTCCCGCGACTTTAATCCCAGACAACCACGTTATCCTGAACGCAGACGCGAAGAATATACCTGGGAGTTTGATGGTTTTATCTCAACGGATGGAGTACTGGAAATTATGTCTGATGGTTACGGATTTTTAAGATCTTCAGATTATAACTACCTGAACTCTCCCGACGATGTGTATGTTTCACAATCGCAGATCAAGCTCTTCGGACTAAAAACGGGCGATACCGTTCGCGGAACCATCCGGCCTCCGAAAGAAGGAGAAAAATACTTCCCGCTGATCAAAGTTGAACTGATCAACGGCCGCACTCCCGACGAAGTGCGCGACAGGATTCCTTTCGACTACCTGACTCCGCTCTTCCCTGAAAAGAAATTCAAACTTACCGGACACCCGGGAGCCTCACTTTCTACCCGCATCATTGACCTGTTTGCCCCCATTGGCAAAGGCCAGCGCGGACTGATTGTTGCTCAGCCCAAAACCGGTAAAACCGTTTTGCTGAAAGAAATAGCCAACGCCATAGCAGCCAATCATCCTGAAGCTTACCTGATTGTACTTCTGATTGATGAAAGGCCTGAGGAAGTTACCGATATGGCACGCAGCGTTAGGGCAGAGGTTATTGCTTCTACTTTTGACGAACCAGCCGACAGACATGTTAAAATTGCCAACATTGTACTCGAAAAGGCCAAACGCCTCACCGAATGCGGACACGATGTTGTAATTCTGCTCGACTCCATCACCCGCCTGGCAAGAGCTTACAATACCGTTTCTCCTGCTTCGGGAAAAGTACTTTCAGGAGGTGTGGAAGCCAACGCACTGCAAAAACCCAAACGTTTCTTTGGTGCTGCCCGTCAGATTGAAAACGGAGGTTCACTTACCATCATTGCCACCGCCCTTACCGAAACCGGTTCAAAAATGGACGAGGTGATCTTTGAAGAGTTTAAAGGCACCGGCAATATGGAGCTTCAGCTTGACCGCAAACTATCAAACAAAAGGATTTACCCTGCTGTGGATATCGTTGCTTCCAGTACCCGCCGCGAAGATCTGCTGCTCGATAAGGAAACGCTGCAACGCATCTGGATTCTGAGAAACCACCTGGCCGATATGAATCCGCTGGAAGCTATGGAATTCCTGAAAGACAGAATGAAATACACCCAAACCAACGAGGAATTTCTGATTTCGATGAATGGTTAAAAGGGTGTTTAAATTATGCGAAAGTCCGCTTATGGCGGACTTTTTTTATTCTTCAGAATTGAGCCGCATGGTCAGTTTTAAAGCAAAATTAAAAACAGATACTGTTCTCTTGTCGGTTCTTTCTCCGGTAAGAGATTCAAACCTGAATTTTGCATTTGAATGAAGATAGTCAGCACACAGTCCGATTTTATACCAGGGTTTTAAGCGGTATGCAAGCTCAGCACCTCCACCCCACATAAAAGCATAATCGTTTGAAGAAGTAATTTCGTAGTAAGTAAGCTCACCAAGCAACTGATATTCGGGCTTATACAACTGGTAAGGGGTAGTAGCCAGCATCACTCCTGCCGACAAATGAGCATTGGTTTCCCAAGATTTCCCTAATGTAAGCCGGTATTCAGGTCCGGCAACGATAAAAATGGTTCTGAAGGCTTCACTTCTGATGTAAAGGTCTTTCAGAAAGGGGTCTGCATTTACTTTTTCATAACCCAGCGTTCCAACATCAATAGGATTAAGCAGCAGGCCGGCTTTAGCAAAAGCTCCGTAATTCTTTTCGGGAAGATAAAGGTGGAATTCAGCACCGCCATAAAATCCTGGGAGGGTAAAACTACCCTCAGCCAGATTTTTTGATGCAAATTTTCCAGCTGGCAGAGCAATTCCTGAGGCGAAACCAAGATGATATTCAGGTTTCTGTGCAAAACTGAATCCGCTGAACAACAGCAGCAAAAGTGCGCTAATATATGGTTTCATCATTTAAATCGGCTAATCAGGAACAAAAGTACAAACATGCCATTCACTGCAAGGGTTTTGACAATAATTTTTAACCACAGTGTAAAAAAGCGCTGCACAATTAAGCACAGCGCTTTCAATAACCAAATCACAACTATCAGGCGAAGTTTGCAAAAAGAAATAATCGCCCAAATTCAAAAAAAAGATTTATACTCCTTTGGTACCATTTACTGCAGCCAATGAATTCTGCAGCAGAGCCATGGAATATTTGTAATTGTGAATTCCCTGGCTGTAATCCCTGAGTACCAGCTGGAAATTGATAATTGCGCCCATCTGAGCATTGGTAAGGGTAATTTTGGGTAACGTCAGATTGTAATCTTTCTGGGCCTGTGTCCATGAGTTGGCCGGGGCAGGATTTTGGAAAACTCCGTTGGTGTTGTAGGTTGGTCCATCAGGATTATTGATGGGGTCGTAGATATTCAGGTATCCATCATATTTGTTTGTGGTATTGGCAATCCAAAGGTTTGATGCAGCATCGGGATTGCGGTTGAGGATATCCAAACCATTGATTTGAAGAGCGGCGGCCAAAGCATCAAGAGCAGCTTTAACATTGGCACGCGGAGTTGTCCACAGAAAATCAGAACTTGCTGAAGCATCGGAATGGCAGCCATCGGCATTGCAACCATTAAAGTTGCCTTTAGCGAAGAAAGTATGTCCACCGGCTTTTCCCTGCATCGGGCTCATGTGGCAATCCTGGCATGAAGCAATGGCAGTGTGGGCTGAATTTGTGTATGCTGTGCCGGCAAACTCTACTCCTCCTACTCCTGCAAAAATTGCACCTGCTGAACCGTAATGAACGTGGCTGCGGTAAGCCGGCCTCATTTTGTTACCTGTTCCGTCTGGATCATAGAAAATTGCTGAAGGATTGGCAGCGATTCCAGCGTAATCCAGTACATTTCCATCAGCTGCAGAGGCTGTAAGCGGGCGGGGCTGATGACATTTTACGCAAAGATTGCTTCTGCCACCATCGGCCTGCAGATTGATGGTTTTTTGTCCACCCCACATGTTCATAGATACCGGGGCAACAGTAGTTAGAGCCAGGTCGCCGGGGCCATAAGTGGAGTGAATGCTGCTGTGGCAGGTACCGCAATTGATTTCGCCATAAGCAACATTGGCCGGAACTACATAATCGTTGACATATTTATTGGTAGAAGTGTTTAGTGAGAATGTAGCAGGAGTGTTGTTCTGACATACATACTTAAATGCTTCTGAGAGATGGCAGGCTCCGCAACCTGCATTTCCAGCCAAAGAAAATGCCTCTTCCCCATAAGAGTGTTTTGAAAGTTCGTACTGAACTGCTGCCAGTTCAATACCATCAGGAGCATGGCAGGTGATGCAGGATGCTGTGCCATCCATTCCGTCGGCACCATCGGCACCGTCTTTGCCATCTTTACCGGCAGGACCTTCTTTGGTACAACTGCTGATCATGACCATACCAAGCACAAAAAGTGCGGTTGTCGCAAGTGTGAGTAGTGAAAATTGTCGTTTCATGTTGTGCGTATTTATTTGTTGTTGTTGTGTGTTCTATTTTTCAGGCTTTTCAGCCAATTTGTTTTCCTCTGGCTCTTGAGCTGCTTCGTCCTCAACGTGTATTTCGTGATAACCGGTAACCATACTTTTTAAATTACTGGTAACTGAATGTCCAACTGTTATAAAGTACAGATGTATCACCAGAAATATTGAGATGAAAAATCCGGCTGTTACGTGCAGCAAGCTGGTAAGCATGATTCCGCTGAAACCAAAAACGTTGAGAATGATTGACTCGGGATACAGCAGCGCCCATCCGGTAATAAATGTAACCGGAGTAATGGCATGTTGTATCACATTGTAGGTAATCTGCTGAATGGGATTAAACTTCCGCTCTTCATTTACAGGAAACGGACTGGGTTCTCCCCTGAAAATACCAAACATATAGTATCGCGCCTGCAGATAAAATGATTTAAAGAAACCCTGCGAGCGCATTACGTAGTACCTTCCGATGGAGGTAAACAATATACCCAGAAAGAAATAGAAGTAAGACAATGTGAGCAGTATCCCTGAAATGTTATGCAGGCTAACCGCAATATCAAACCTGATCAGTGGATAATCGGGATTTGAATACTGCATACTTACACCTGTAAGGATCAGCGAAAGCATCAGAACCGCATTTACATGATGCCAGATTCTGAGCCACAAAGGGTAAAGGTAAATTTTCTTAGTTGCCATACTTCCTGTGCCTGTGAATGTATCTGAGTGTTGCGTGAATTGCGATTCCGATGAGAACCATAATGAATATGACTATACTGGCCACATTCAGGTAATAGTTACGATTGGCTCCGATCAGGTACGCTTCGTTCATGATTACTCCATTGTAGAATCCAAGTTCATTGCGCTTTTCAACTACCTGGTGTTTGTAAAGTGAGCCCATAAGAATAGAGTTGGTTGAATGACACTCCACACAGTTTCTAACTGATTGTTCTGCGGGCATTACCAGGTGCGCCACCATGATGCTGTCGTTGGTAGCGGCATGGCAATCAATACATCTTACCTTTCTGAAGTGCAGGCTTTGACTGGGCAACCAGTCGTGGCTCTTGATCAGGTCGGGCAGTTCCTTTTCGATAAGCACTGCATAATTGTTGATGTTTCCATGACAATTCAAACAGGCTGAGTTGTTCTGCGCTACCCGGTTGATGAGGGTTCCGGGTTGTTTGTCTGACAGTTTATAGGTATGCGGATTGTGACAACTCCAGCAGGTAAATTCCTCTCCCAGCTCTGTGGCGTGTACGCTCTTCAGATACTCTTCCTCAATGGTTTCGAAGTGGAATGAAGCATAGGTTTCATCACCACCGTGACAATCCATACAGGAGTAATTGGCCTCAAACTTAGTGCTTACCGGATGCGGATGAATCTCATAATCCATGGAATGGCAATCGGTACATTTAAAGGAACCATGGGTTGCCTTGCTGTATTCCACAGGATCAATCTGCAGCTCATCGTGCATTTTCATGGTAACGGTTTCGCCTGTGGCAGTGTCGGTGAGCTGATACCTGTGCGAACCATGACACTTCAAACATTGCTGACTCTCTTCGTCAATTGTATTCTCCGGCAGGTCGGCCGACACGCTGAAGAAAAGAGCAAAAGCAAGCGGCAACAAACCTGCAAGCAGGAATAACCTGGAAGCCCAACCTTTACTTAACCATTTTTTCATTGCTTTCCTGAATTAACTGGTGTTGTCACAATTTTATTCCCATTTTTCAAAAGAACAGAACCCCGGAAGTCAGTCATTTTTAACTTGCAGGGTTCTGAAGAACTATTTCTTCAAAGTTCTCATGTAATAAACTACAGCCCAGCGATCTCCTTCGTCGGTAATTTTCTTCTCGAAGTTGGGCATTTCGTCGCGGCCAACAAATGACTGATAATAGATTACGCCATCTGCCTGATCCTGGAATGCCTTTGATGAAAAATCACCACAGCTGGTTTTCAGGTTTTTTGCTTTTGGTCCGTCACCAAGTCCTTTTGTTCCGTGGCACGACCTGCAATGCTGGTTGTACAACTCTTTACCTACTGTATTAATGGAGGGATCACCGGCTTTGATGGTGCTTTTCATTGTCTTGTATTTTGCCGGAATATCCCAGGGTTCGTTGGCTTTCTGAATCATGGCTACATTCAGGGCAACAAATGCCATGGCTGCAATCAGGATGCTGAGGGTTTTAAGTTTGTTTTTCATTTTTTTGAGTTTTTCGGGTTAGTAAAGTATTAATTAACTGTTTTTCAGAAATTCCAGAGCCGGGTTACATTGAGCCCCAGAATGATGTTTCCTTTAAAAAAGTCGTTGGTATTATACATGATGTTCTCCTGTGGAAGAATACCCTGCGATGATCCCAGATACACATGGAAAGCATGGGTGCTGGTTGCTACTTCGAGACCGATGCAGATGTTGGCTTTGGGAGGCAGATCCTGCATATCGTTTACATCTTTGCGATATTCAGAAATTCCCTGAATCTGAAGCGGGAAATCACCTGAAACAATCAGGCTGCTCTGAGGCGAAAACTTGAACCTTCCGGCTACTGAAATTGCAATGCGGTCGTGGTCAACCAAAGAATCGGTGGAATTGTAGTGGGTAAACGAAGGAGCTACCTGCAACGAAATTTTATCATTGAACCTTCTGGAAACCACAATCTGAGTAAAGTAGGAAAAACGATTGGTAAATTTGTAGTTAACTCCAAATTTTGAATCTGCACTTCCGTCAATTCCGATTACTTCGTAAACAGAAACGGTAACCGGAATTTTATTTGACCTGGTTTGCTGCAGTACATTGTATTTGATCTGAATGTCCTGCATTTTGTTAAACTTGGTGGTTCCGATTCCGACCATAAGATTATTCATGATGCTGTAATTCAATCCCAGCCTTATGTTTGACGGAGCCCAGATACCATATAAATCGGTAATTCCGTTTTCGATGCTGCCAAACCTGTGCTGAATAATCATCTCCAGTGTTTTGGCCGACTGTAAGGTTGTAGTGGCCCCATCAAAAAGTAAACCGCTTTCAAAAGCCGGCCTCGCCGGGCGCTCTTTTTGTTTTTCAGTTGTTTCTTCTTCCTGAGCTGTTACTGAGAAATTGGTCAATGCCAGCGTAATCAGCAACAAAATCATCCCTTTGGTATAGTTTCTCATATTAACTTGGTTTCAGGTCGGTTATTAATTGTTTTTGGCACCCTGTTCAATCCATGCAAGAATAAGTTTTGCCTGTTCGGCAGTTGAAAAACTTTTCATGCTTCCGGTGGTTACACTTATATATAAGGCACTGCTTGCCGGATTTTCGGTGTTGATCTGATTTTCGCTGATCAAACTTGCATAGGCATTGGCTGGTGAAAGATCTGGTGGAAAAGCACCTGCTGCATGGCAACCTGAATTGTTGCAACTCGCATTGAAAATGGGAATAATCTTTTCTGAGAATTTAATCTCTTCGGTTACCGGTGTGCGGTCGGGCTCCACGACTTCATACTCGCAGCCGGTCATAATTGCTAAAAATGAGGCTGTTAGCATGGTGAGTAACAGGCTTTTCTTGTGCAGGTAGGTTTTCATATTCTTATGTTGAAATTGACATATCAAAGAAAGTATTTATATAGTTAGTAAAATCTAAACTATTAATGATATATTTGCGTCATAAAGAATGATTTATGTCTCAGTTTTGATGACATAGATCATCTGATTTGCTGACATACGTTAATGTAGCTGCACCAAGCCTTGTATGCCAGAACGACAAAACCAAACCAGTCTTACAAACCAAAATAATTATATGGCTAATTTATTGGAAGCCAATTGCCTGTTGTGCCGCCAAAAGTCAGATGTATTTAACCACCTGAACGATAATGAACTCGACAGAGTAAATGGTTGCAGGGTGAGCATTAAGTACCATCAGGGTGAAGTTATCTTTAAGCAGGGTTCCCCCTGTCATGAGTTTGTTTGCGTTACTTCAGGGCTTGTAAAGATTTACCTTGAAGGCGAAGGCGACCGCAAAATCATTATTGGTTTTGCACGGCCGGTGGATTATATTTTCGTTCCCGGCGCATTCAGCGACAAAAGGCATCATTTTACCGCCGTTGCCTGCGAAGAAACTACAGCCTGCCTCGTTGAAGTAGATATTATTCAGGAGCTTTTGCGGAGCAACCAGCAATTTGCTTCGGGTTTCCTTACCAAAATCAGTGAACAATCCATTCGTTTATTTGACCAGCTGACCAGTTTTACCCACAAACAAATGCCCGGAAGAATGGCCGATGTGCTGATTTGCCTGGCTCAGAAAATCTACCAGTCCAATCCGTTTCACACCTCGCTATCGCGGCAGGACCTGGCCGATATGTCGGGCATGACCAAGGAGAGCGCCATCAGAATACTTAAAACTTTTAAGGACGACCAATTGATCAACACCGAAGGCAATACCATTGAAATACTGAACATGGCCATGCTCGAAACAATCAGCAGAAACGGCTGATGAACCAATGGAGTCATTGACCGGGTTAATAAGAGAAGAGATTTACATTGCTGGTACCGCCGGGATAGACAGTAAAGTGATTTTCGATGGTGTACATGGAACGTTCGGCATTTTTTGAGCGGTACACCACCCGGTAATTGCCAGGCTGAAGCACCAGCGTTTCCTGCAGGATATTCTCGCGCAGATCGTAAATCCATTCCAGGGCTTCACCCCTTTCAACATAAAGGCTGCCAAAGCCATTCACGCTTTTTCGTATTACCACAATGCCCGGCAGTGGAATATCTATGGTGGTGGTTTTCCCCTGGTTTATGCGCACATCATTCATATAAATGCGGGGCAGGGTGAGTATTTCAAGATCATAACTACCGCACAGGTACTTTTTGTTGTCGCCGAAATTCTGAACGTTGAGCGTAGCAGCTTTGCCATTTTGCCTGACAATGGCAAACAGATTCTTGATAATTCTGTCATTTGATCCCACCCTCAGGTCAAGGTAGCCCTGTGGTGCATTGACCGAGGCAGTATAATGTTCACCGGGAACCAGCACCAGATTTTCAATATTTACTGCAGGAAGAGTGTGGATCACCACATCATAGGTCAGCATGGGGTCCACTACCAGCGTATCGGGCAAACCCTTGTTGTTGAGGGTGTGAATAAAATTATATTTTGCTTTTCCAGAAGAATGATCGTAAAACGTCATATTTACATTCGTTTCGGAGGGTTTGCCCGACATATCGAGCAGATTCACCTGCATGGTGGTAGAATTGAGCGCCTGAGAAATTACAGTGTTCAGCGCTTTCTGAAAAGCAAATTCACTGGATGCATCAAAATAGGTTCCCACACAACCAAAAGCCTCCTTAAAATCACGGCCAATTCCAATAATAAAAGGTTTCATGGTGACACCGTGTTTCTGGAGCGAGGCAGACACAGCACAGGGATCACCGCCACATTCCTCAATTCCGTCGGTGATGAGTATTATAATATTGCGGCAATTGTCGCATGGCGGAAAATCATTTACCACCTGTTCAAGTGCGTATGCAATGGGCGTGGTACCTCTGGGCACCAGATCCTGAATTTTGGCTTTGATTTTTGGAATATTTCCGGGGGCAAAAGGCACTTCCAGCCTGGTATCGTAACAATCAGCCGGAGGATAATTTTTCTGATGCCCGTAAACCCTTAAACCCAGCTGCAGGTTCTCATAACCCGACAAACTATCAAGCAGGTTGATCATCAGCTTTTTGGCAATGGTAATGCGCATGTCGCTCTGCCATCGGGCATACATACTCTGCGATGCATCAAAAACAAATAAAATCCTGCTCAGGGGCTCCTCCCCTTTTGTAGTTCCATTCTTCTGGGCAAACAAACCCAGGGGAAGAAAAAATAAAATGAGCAGAAATTGTTTCATTCAGTTTTTGGTGATAACAATATAAAGCGGTTTACAGGCTTTATTATTGTATGTTAACCGGATTTTTGTCAGACCGGAATGCGAAAATAGCCCTTTTTGTGAATTGAACCAACAAAATATTGAAAATCTAAAAAACATTTAATCATAAGAGTGTATTTTTGGCGTTTGCAAATAATCCTGAGTGAAAATTACGATTCAGAAAATATCCGGTTTGGGATGGCACATATTAAATCTGAAATCTTTCACTCCTGAGGTAAAAACTGTGCATGAAAATACATCTCTTGTAAACTTCTGTAAATGAAACAAATACTTCTCCTTATCCTAACATTGGCCAGTCTCGCACTTGCATCGCAAAACCAGTTAAAAAACGGAAATAAGATATCAGCTTCCGAACAATGGGCCGATTCAGTATTCAGCACTCTGAGTCCCGACGAACGTATTGCCCAGCTTCTTATGCTCAGAGCCTATTCCAATAAGGATGAAAAATATTATCAGGAACTGATCAGCACAGTACAAACGCTCAATCTGGGTGGTGTGTGCTTTTTTCAGGGAGGGCCTGCCCGGCAGATACAGGTAACCAACCGGCTGCAAAAGGCGACCAAAACTCCGCTTTTTGTTGCAATAGATGCCGAGTGGGGACTTGGTATGAGGCTCGACAGCACCATTAATTTCCCCAAACAAATGACTTTGGGCGCGGTGTCTGACAATTCCTATATATATGGTATGGGGAGGCAGGTTGCCGAACAGCTGAAAAGAATTGGAGTGCATATCAACTTTGCACCGGTGGCCGATGTTAATAATAATCCGCTGAACCCGGTGATTAATGCCCGGTCGTTTGGCGAAAAACGTGAACTGGTAGCCGAAAAAGCCTTCTGGTACATGAAGGGAATGCAGGACAACGGAATTATTGCTGTTGGCAAACACTTTCCCGGGCACGGCGATACCGGCAACGATTCGCACTACACCCTTCCGGTGATTGAAAAAAGCAGGGCATCCATGGATTCTCTCGAACTTTATCCATTCCGTTATCTGGTTGACCGCGGCATTAAAGGCATGATGATTGCCCACCTTAGGGTTCCGTCCATGGATACAGCAGCCCGCTCTATTTCTTCACTTTCAAAACCCATAATCACCGGAGTTTTGCGCAACGAAATGGGATTTACCGGCATGGTTATCACCGATGGCATGGATATGAAAGGCCTCACTGATTTTGCCGATCCCAAACTCGCAGAAGTTATGGCCATTGATGCCGGAAACGACATACTTCTGCTTCCGGTTGATGCTTTTGTGGCGATAAAAAATGTAAGAGCCGCCATTGACAGCGGATTAATTTCTCAGTCTTTGATTGATGAGAAATGCAAAAGGGTGCTCAGGTGGAAACATGAATCGGGTCTGAACAAATTTAAAGAAATACCTTTGAATAACCTGAGCCGCGATCTTGCTTCACATGAAAGCGAAGACATTATCTATGAAGCAAATGCACGTGCTATAACACTGGTAAGCGATCCCGCAGGCACTATTCCTGTAAAAGGCCTTGATCAGTTACAAATTGCTGCGCTGGCAATTGGTGATAAAAAAATTACCCCTTTTCAGAGAAGGCTGGCCGATTACGCACCGGTTACATTTGTTAATATGAGCCGCGACCCATCCCGGGCCGAACGCGATTCGGTGATGAATATTCTGCTGTCGTACAATATGGTTATTGCAGGTTTTGTGCAAACCAGCGACCTGCCGCAGAAGAATTTTGGCATTGGCCGGCAGGCCGCTTATTTTATTGATTCGCTTGCGGGTATAAAACCAACCATTGCAGCTCTCTTCACCAGCCCTTACAGCCTCAACAGCTTCTTTAATACTGATAAGATGGCAGCTGTTCTTGTATCGTATCAGGACAATGCGATGATGCAGGATTTGACCGCACAGGCCATTTTCGGCGGTATTCCTGTACAGGGAACACTGCCTGTGAGTGCCGGGAAAAACTATACTGCCGGGTGGGGCATTAAAAGAACCGATGTCATCAGGCTTGCTTTTGCGCCGCCGGCTCTGGCTGGGTTCGATCCGGATAAGCTCAGCCGGGTGGATGCACTGGTAGAAAGCGGCTTGCGTGCCCAGGCATTCCCCGGAGCACAAGTGCTGGTGGTTAAGGACGGAAAAGTTGCCTTGCGGAAGTCATATGGCTATCAGGATTATACCTCAGGACAGACAGTAAGAAACAGCGACATCTACGATCTGGCCTCACTCACAAAGATTTTAGGCACCACCCTGGCAGCCATGAAACTCACCGGCGACAAGTTGCTTGATCCCGACAAAAAGCTGAGTTATTATTTCCCTTTGCTCAGGAACTCAAACAAAAATCATCTGATCATCAGGGAAATCATGGCACATCAGGCCCGGCTGCAACCCTACATTCCTTTCTACAAAACCAGTATGAATGGCAATGAGTTAAAGGATGAACTATACGGAGCCCATTACAGCATGGAGTATTCGCACCGGGTTGCCGACGGCGTCTACCTTCGGGATGATTATCCTGAAAAAATCATTGATTCCATCATAAAATCACCTTTATTGCCAAAAACCGAATACAAATACAGCGATCTGGGTTTTATTCTGCTGGCAAAGGCATTTGAACAAATTACCGAGAAACCTTTCTCATCGTATCTTGAGCGAAATTTCTATGATAAACTTGGGTTGAGAACCATGGGCTTTAATCCCCGCGACCGCTTCAGCCTCAGCCGCATAGCCCCCACCGAAATGGATACTATTTACAGAAAGCAGCTGGTGCACGGCGATGTGCACGATCCGGCTGCTGCCATGCTGGGAGGCATTGCCGGCCATGCCGGGTTGTTTTCAGATGCGCTCGATGTGGCGGTACTCATGCAAATGCTGCTGGATGATGGCAGATATGGCGGCGAAACGTTCTTAGATTCCGATGTTATCAATGACTTCACTTCAGTGCAGTTCAGCCTCGATAAAAACAGGCGAGGTGCGGGCTTCGACAAACCTGCCCTTATTCCCGGACAAGCTTCGCCATCCTGTAAGAATGCATCGGCCAAAAGTTACGGGCACAGCGGTTTTACCGGCACTTACGTTTGGAGCGACCCCGAAAACAACCTGATTTATGTTTTCCTCAGCAACAGGGTAAACCCCGATGCAGGCAATAACAAAATCACTACCATGAACCTGAGAACCGAAATACATCAGGCCATCTATGAGGCGATTCTGCCGGTGGAATAAACCACATAGTTCTTGCCATGTAAAAAGCCTTGGGTGCAGTTCATTTATTAAAAAATGATAAATATTCGGCGAGGCTTTGAACCAGCAGGCCGTTGGGTTGTTTCACACACACGAAATCCATTACAAACAACATAATTATGGCAAAAATCACCTTAAAAGGAAACGAAATCAACACCACAGGCAACCTGCCCGCAACTGGAAGCAAAGCTCCTGATTTTAAACTTGTTAAATCAGACCTCAGCATTGCATCACTTGATGAGTTCAAAGGCAAAAAGTTGGTTATCAACATCTTTCCAAGTCTCGACACCAGTGTTTGTGCAGCTTCTGTGAGACATTTCAATGCAGCCGCATCAAAACTCGAAAACACTGTAGTACTTTGTGTTTCAAAAGATTTGCCGTTTGCACACAGCCGTTTCTGCTCAACCGAAGGCCTCAACAATGTAGTCACCGCTTCTGATTTCCGCGAAGGAAGTTTCGGGCAGGATTACGGAGTAACCATTGCCGATGGCCCCCTGGCTGGTCTTCACTCACGCGCGGTAGTAGTGCTTGATGAAAACGGAGTTGTAAAATACACCGAACAGGTTCCCGAAATTGTTCAGGAACCCGATTATGAAGCTGCTTTAAAAGCAATTTAATTGACGTAAGTTGACGTTTTATGTTGAAAGGCCCGCGATAAGCGGGTCTTTTTTTATTCAGGTTGAGCGGGGCTATACGAAACCTTACTTAGCGGAATTTGACTTCAGACTTCTATGGTATAACCTGCGGGGGGGCTTTAGGTCTGCAAATATACATGTACCAGACTTAAAATCAGTCACACAAGGCCGGGGTAAAGTCGTTTTCATGCATAACTCTTAACCGGGATTTTGTAATATTTGGAGTGACTCAAAAAAATTGGCACAGTCCAAAAATCATATATATGGTTTCCTTAAACTTATGCTTGATTTTATTCAATGGTCATGAACTTTGTTGTTGTAGACCTTTCATAGCTATAAGGACAGAAAAATAGTCTTACAAAATGCTTTTCGATTGAATAAAAGTATAAAAATTGAGTTTCTGCAATATACCTGCATTGCAAAAAATAGCTTCCGGAAACCGGGCTTATTTATTGGCAACCAGCTTCTCTATTTCTGCAATCAGCTTTTCTACTGGTTCAAAATAAGGCAGTACTTTATCTTTCTGAAAGTCGAATAAATCATCGTAATCACCTTTTTGCCTCCATGTAAATAGCTGGGAGAATATCAGGCCAAACTTCTTATCTAGCTTTCCTGACTTAATAAAATACTCAGAAAAGTTTGATTTTGCCCCGTTATGAGTAGTCGGTTTAAGGCCAGAATCAAGTAAAAGAGCTATAACTGCATAATAGGCTGCATAATAAAGACGATTAATTGCAGAGTTCCACTTTTCGCTATTCGCCAGAATCCTGGCATCATCAAAAGTATCTTTTGCTCTCGCGATTCTATACTTAATCAAATCTTCCTATGTTCCGCTCATTTCAGCCTGATCCCTTCATTTTTAATATTTTCAAAAAGAGGAGTAATGGAGTATTTGTTATTCCAGTCATTCCTGGAATAAATGAGCGGTGTTATGACTTCTCCTGTTTCAAGTTCCAGATCATAAAACTCATTCATAAACTTAGTTTCTATGTCGAATGACACACCCGGGAGATTGAGCAATATCAGCAGATCCCAGTCCGAAAGTTTCTTTGCATTTCCCCTGGCCTGCGAACCATATAAATATACTTCGGAGTCCGGGGCGTTCTTATCAACGACCCTGATGATCTTTTGAAGTATAATTTCTTTTCTGCTTATAAGGCAAAGATAAGTATTTTAATTGATTCAAAGTTATGCTGAGGTTGATGGGTGGGTGACTTTGAGTTTTTGCTATCAAGTAAAACTTTTACCGACCTTCCGCCCTTATGAATCTGATGTTTAGTTAGGTTACAGAGTTTTCCCCAACCGTCCGCCCCGCCAAAACGGCAGATCGCTATGTTATCCGCCCGGGGAGGTGCGGTCGCAGTCCGGCTTTAATGGCAACCAGTTACCCGGCTAAGCTGAATTTTTTGTTTCCTGACGCAACCGGCTGGGCAAATAATAATTACCGGTAATGCATATAACTATTATGATAACGTGCTATTTAACCAATTATCAGACTTACTTGTTTCAGACTATCTCAATTCCATTTCGTTGAATTTCAATAAGGAATCCACTCAGGTCATTGTCCTTTTCAATTAATATTGGCTCAATTCTATCGTCAATCTGTCGTCTTAATTTCCATAATAATGGTTGAATGGCAAAGAAATCGCCTTTAATTTTCTTAACAACAATAGCTACATCAATATCGCTATCAGCATGGTTTGTGTTTTTTGCGTATGACCCAAAAAGATATACATGCTCAAAAGGCAGGTGCTTACTGAGCAAAATACTGTATTCTTTAACCTTGCTTATAGCCTCTGCTTTATCCATTGCTGCATCTCCTTTGTTTTTTCAATAATCTCTACTTGTTTTCTGTTAAACTTTTCAGAAGTCTTTCCTTATGTGAAGGATAACGGGCTTCAATGTTCAAAGGTTCAATCTGGTCAATAAAGTCTTTCTGAAGTTCTGAAAAAATTCAT
>JANJXJ010000233.1 GCA_024709105.1 Lentimicrobium sp.
TTTCACCGAGCTCATAGTTGAGACAGTGCCCAGATCGTTACACCATTCGTGCAGGTCGGAACTTACCCGACAAGGAATTTCGCTACCTTAGGACCGTTATAGTTACGGCCGCCGTTTACTGGGGCTTCAATTCAATGCTTCTCCTTGCGAATGACATCTCCTCTTAACCTTCCAGCACCGGGCAGGTGTCAGGCCTTATACGTCATCTTTCGATTTAGCAAAGCCATGTGTTTTTGATAAACAGTCGCCTGGGCCATTTCTCTGCGGCCCCGCCTTGCGGCGAGGCGTCCTTTCTCCCGAAGTTACAGGACTAATTTGCCTAGTTCCTTAACTATGATTCACTCGAGCACCTTTGGATACTCTCCTCGACCACCTGTGTCGGTTTCCGGTACGGGCGCCAATAACCTGATGCTTAGAGGTTTTTCCTGGAAGTGTGTTTAGGGCAATTATCCACTTGGCCGAAGCCTCGTGGTACTATCAGGTTCGACATCTCTTACGGATTTGCCTGTAAAAAATATATCTACACCCTTCAACGTACTATTCCGTCAGTACGCATGCCTTTCACTACTCCGTCACCCCATCGCAGTTATTGCCGGTACATGAATATTAACATGTTGTCCATCGACTTCGCCGTTCGGCTACGCCTTAGGTCCCGACTAACCCTGATCCGATTAGCGTTGATCAGGAAACCTTGGTCTTCCGGTGTGCGGGTTTCCCACCCGCATTATCGTTACTTATGCCTACATTTGCTTTTCCGGACGCTCCAGCATGTCTTACAACGACGCCTTCTACGCTGACCGGAATGCTCCCCTACCAGTCTCGTCATTTATGACGAGAATCCACAGCTTCGGTAGTATACTTAATGCCCGATTATCATCCATGCCCGATCGCTCGACTAGTGAGCTGTTACGCACTCTTTAAATGAATGGCTGCTTCCAAGCCAACATCCTAGCTGTCAATGCAATCGAACCTCGTTAGATCAACTTAGTATACATTTGGGGACCTTAACTGATGGTCTGGGTTCTTTCCCTCTCGGACATGGACCTTAGCACCCATGCCCTCACTCCCGAGTATATTTTATAGCATTCGGAGTTTGTCAGGAATTGGTAGGCGGTGAAGCCCCCGCATCCTATCAGTAGCTCTACCTCTATAAAACTCAACCTCGAGGCTGCCCCTAAAGGCATTTCGGGGAGTACGAGCTATCTCTCAGTTTGATTAGCCTTTCACCCCTACCCACAACTCATCCAAAGACTTTTCAACGTCAACTGGTTCGGTCCTTCAGTCCGTGTTACCGGACCTTCAACCTGGTCATGGGTAGATCACAAAGTTTCGCGTCTACCCCCTCTGACTTCTCGCCCTATTCAGACTCGCTTTCGCTTCGGCTCCCCCCGTCTACGGGGTTAACCTTGCCAGAGAGGAGTAACTCGTAGGCTCATTATGCAAAAGGCACGCCATTAGCCACTTAAAGCAGCCTCTGACCGTTTGTAGGCGCACGGTTTCAGGTTCTATTTCACTCCGCTGTTCGCGGTTCTTTTCACCTTTCCTTCACAGTACTGGTTCGCTATCGGTCTCTCAGGAGTATTTAGCCTTGCCAGATGGTGCTGGCTGATTCCCACAGGATTTCTCCGGTCCCGCGGTACTCAGGATACTGCTCGTGTAAATAATTCGTTTCGCTTACAGGACTATCACCTCCTTTGGTAGCACTTTCCAGTGCGCTTCTGCTACAAATTATTAGTCAACTATTGCAGTCCTACAACCCCACACATGCCGTAACATCTGTGGTTTGGGCTCTTCCCCGTTCGCTCGCCACTACTTAGGGAATCACTATTGTTTTCTTCTCCTGCAGGTACTTAGATGTTTCAGTTCCCTGCGTTTGCTCCCCGCCGTAAAGCGGGGTGATACGTCTTCAACGTACCGGGTTGCCCCATTCGGATATCTCCGGATCAATGGTTATTTGCACCTCCCCGAAGCTTTTCGCAGCTTATCACGTCCTTCTTCGCCTCTGAGAGCCAAGGCATCCACCCTGCGCCCTTAATAACTTTCTTATTCTCGTTTGTTTGTACTCGTTTCGTTCTCTTCTACCTGGAGGAACTTTTACGAAAGTCTTGTACAGCCTCTCTTTTTCCCCACTTACGGTATCTTCTCTTCTTCCAACATGTCAAAGAACTTAATTACGAATTTCTAATTTCTAATTTCTAATTTCTAATTTCTAAATCAGAAAAGAAATTTAGTCATTTCAAAATTCATTACCTGTGGAGAATAACGGATTCGAACCGATGACCCCCTGCGTGCAAGGCAGGTGCTCTAGCCAGCTGAGCTAATTCCCCTCGAAGTCGTGTGCTTGTAGTCCCGAGCAGATTTGAACTGCTGACCCCTACATTATCAGTGTAGTGCTCTAACCAACTGAGCTACGGGACTATGTAATCTTCAGTTTTACTTTACCCTCGCTTTTGGCACCGGATAGAGCCCTCACTCGTACTTACTTCAAGGTTATCTATAATTAAGTAGTAATGAAGCAAACAAAATAAGCAGCAATCCTATAAATATTCCTATCCATAGTGAGTAAACCTTCTCTAGAAAGGAGGTATTCCAGCCACACCTTCCGGTACGGCTACCTTGTTACGACTTAGCCCCAGTTACTGGTTTTACCCTAGGCGACTCCTTACGGTTATCGACTTTAGGTCCCCCCAGCTTCCATGGCTTGACGGGCGGTGTGTACAAGGCCCGGGAACGTATTCACCGCGCCATGGCTGATGCGCGATTACTAGCGAATCCAACTTCACGGAGTCGGGTTGCAGACTCCGATCCGAACTGAGACCGACTTTGGAGATTTGCATCCTGTCACCAGGTAGCTGCCCTCTGTATCGGCCATTGTAGCACGTGTGTAGCCCTGGACGTAAGGGCCGTGCTGATTTGACGTCATCCCCGCCTTCCTCACTACTTGCGTAGGCAGTTCCTTTAGAGTCCCCATCATTACATGCTGGCAACTAAAGGTAGGGGTTGCGCTCGTTATGGGACTTAACCCGACACCTCACGGCACGAGCTGACGACAACCATGCAGCACCTCGTAAAATGCTCCGAAGAGATGTAAGCTTTCACCTACAGTCATCTTACGTTCGAGCCCAGGTAAGGTTCCTCGCGTATCATCGAATTAAACCACATGCTCCTCCGCTTGTGCGGGCCCCCGTCAATTCCTTTGAGTTTCAATCTTGCGATCGTACTCCCCAGGTGGATTACTTATTGCTTTCGCTCAGACGCTGACTGTGTATCGCCAACATCGAGTAATCATCGTTTACAGCGTGGACTACCAGGGTATCTAATCCTGTTTGATCCCCACGCTTTCGTGCATGAGCGTCAGTTATAGCTTAGCTAGCTGCCTTCGCGATCGGTGTTCTGTGTCATATCTAAGCATTTCACCGCTACATGACACATTCCGCCAACTTCAACTATACTCTAGACTATCAGTATCAAAGGCAGTTCCACGGTTGAGCCGTGGGATTTCACCCCTGACTTAATAATCCGCCTGCGCACCCTTTAAACCCAATGAATCCGGATAACGCTTGCATCCTCCGTATTACCGCGGCTGCTGGCACGGAGTTAGCCGATGCTTATTCTTCAGGTACCTTCAGCTGTCTACTCGTAAACAGGTTTATTCCCTGACAAAAGCAGTTTACAACCCATAGGGCCGTCTTCCTGCACGCGGCATGGCTGGTTCAGGCTTGCGCCCATTGACCAATATTCCTTACTGCTGCCTCCCGTAGGAGTCTGGTCCGTGTCTCAGTACCAGTGTGGGGGATAACCCTCTCAGGACCCCTAGACATCGTTGCCTTGGTGAGCCGTTACCTCACCAACTAGCTAATGTCACGCATGCCCATCTTTAACCGCCGGAACTTTAATTGCAAATTGATGCCAATTCGCAATGTTATGGAATATTAATCCCGATTTCTCGGGGCTATCTCCCTGTTAAAGGTAGGTTGCATACGCGTTACGCACCCGTGCGCCACTCTCATCAAAGTATTGCTACTTCAAATCCCGTTCGACTTGCATGTATTAAGCCTGCCGCTAGCGTTCATCCTGAGCCAGGATCAAACTCTCCATTGTAATGAAAAATTTAAATGTTCTCAAGAATTTACTCGCTCGCCTATTCACATAGACTGAGCATTGCTGCTTATTATTTTTTGTTGCTCCATTAGTTCAAAGAACTCTTCTTCTTAAATCTTTTCCCCCTCAAGTCAACCCCTCAAGGCTTCCTCTCGTTTGGGGCTGCAAAATTACAAACTATTTTTAATTCTGCAACTCTTTTGGAAAAAATTTTTCAAAAAACTTTCCAACCTTTTTCAAAACCTCTGCTTTGTCGCGATTGGGATTGCAAAAGTACTACCTTTTTCTTTCTACGCAAGTACCCACACCAAAAAAAATTAAAATATTTTTAATATTCAACCCATTCT
>JANJXJ010000051.1 GCA_024709105.1 Lentimicrobium sp.
ATTCCGTTTACACCCCAATGAATATTGCCGCCTGCTGCGTAATAGCCTGAAGCAGATTTGGTTTTGCGGGCAAAGAAAAAGGATAATCCAAGTACTGCAGCTACGAAGGTGACAAATATTATTATTGCCCAGATTGATACATCGTAAATCATTTCTTTGTCTCCTTTCCGTTGGCTGCATCTTCATATCTGGTGCAAATCCAGTTGTAAACAAACCCCATGACTATGGCTAAGAAAATTAACCCAAAGCCATACACAATAGCTACATTTTGTTTTCCAATGATATGCAATCCCATCACCTCAGGGTACATAAGGCCTATAAAAACAAAACCGCTGTACACCAAAGTGTAGACTAGAAACAAAATTACTCCGAGTTTCGATTTTTTGGCAGCCGCCAGATCGGCTTCCATTTTAACTGCAGGTCCGTGCATACAGATGTTATTTTTGTTAAATTTTAAAGCTTTGCTTGAAACAGTTTTAGCTGACAGCACGCAAAAATAGAGCATTTGACCTGAATCATTTTTTAGTACTTTATTGTTTCTCGACATTGATATTAATCAACTATTTTAACTATTTTTGGCCACAGATTTATTTTTCAGGACTTTTTTCTGCCCCTGAAAGCAGGCATTTCACCCAAAATTATCAGGCTGGATTATGCGAATTGAAAAAAATGTGAAGTGTGAGGACTGCCCGCTGAAATGCGACATTTATCTTACATCGCGCGAGATGGGGATGGAAAGTATGCTGAATCCGGCTTACGTTTATTATAAGAAATTTGAAACCATTTGCAGACAAGGTGGAAAAATTGACAATTCTACGGTCATTTTAAAGGGAAATGCCAAGATGTTTGTAAGTGGCCATTGTTCCAGAAATATCATTCTAAACATTCTTATTCCATCGAATTATATTGGCCTTGTATCACTATATGGACTTCCTGATTATCCTTACAGTGTGGCTGCACTGGAAGATTGCCATACCTGCCAGATCAATAATGATGCTATTGAGCAGATTTATCAGAAGAACGAACACTTTATGAAGTTGCTGAACCATTCTTTTGGTCACTCAGTCTCAAATATTATTGACAAGCTTATCTCTCTTAACCAGAAACATATTCGGGGCAGAGTAGCTGAAAGTTTGTTGTATTTGTCAAAAGTATATGATTCTGAATGTTTTAAATTGACCATTACCAGACGAGAGCTGGGTGAGCTATCGGCTATTTCTGAAGAGAATACTGTAAGGGTGCTTACTGATTTCAAGAATGAGAATATTATCAACATTGATGGCAGGGAGATAGAACTTGTTGATATTGAAGCACTTTCCAGAATAAGTCTGAATTGTTAGAAATCATTGCAGCCGAATAGCAGACTCCTTTGTATTTCAAGGAAATGGAACTAAGCTAATGCTGAGAAATTAACCTTTATAGGCACTCATAAATTCAGCACTCAGGCGTTCATCATACTCACTCATTCCCTGATGTACTTTCTTTATGATGAACTGCTCCATTTCGGTTAGCTTTTTTACATCAGCATGGTTGCCGGGTTCGCTCCCCGAGGCTATTTGCTGTATCTGGGTATTCAGTCTTAAATTCATCAGAAAGTTATATTGAAAAATTACCTCATCAAAAGTAGCACGGCTGAATGCATTTATCCTGTATAAGGCTCTGGCTCTTTCCAAAGTACCTTTCAGCCTGATGTTGTGATGTAAAGCATAAATCCTGACAAACTGAACTATTATTGAAACGGAGTTCTTGACATCAATGATTTCACTTTTTTTATTTCCTGATTCCGGAATGAGGTGTGAAGATTTGCCCGGACCGGGTTTGAAGCCTGAAATGTTTCTGGCCAGAAAATAAAAAAATGCTGTTTTTCCTTTGAGATTTTCAAAAACGTAATCTTCGAGTTTACTGAAGAGCTGGTCATCGCCATAGATGTGTCTGAAGTCAAAGAAAACGCTGATATTCAGGATGTTCTCTGGTTCGGCATTCTCAATCCATTCCAGAAAATATCTTTTCCAGACACTTACAGGCTTGCACCACACCGGATTTGAGGCCATATAGCCACCTTTGCACATTACCAGGCCCGATTGGTCAAGCTGCCTGCAAATACGTTCTGACAAAGTAAGAAAATATTTTTGCAGCTCTGTTTCAGGTATATCATCTGAATCCTCATAAATTATAGCATTGTCCTGATCAGAATTGAAAGCAATCTCTCTGCGCCCGGCACTGCCAAATGAAAAAAATGAAAATTTTGCTGGTGGTGGCCCGGTTTCCTTAATTGCATTAACGATTATCTGATGGGTTATTGAGTCGTTAAAACCCGACAAAACACCGGTAAAACCTTCGATGTTGCCATTCTGACCAAGCTCAGGGCCCAAATATGCCGGCAGACTTTTTCTGAATTTTAACAGGTCGTGAACCGATCGGCTGCTTTTCAGCAGAAGGTTGCCCAGCTCATTGATATCAATATATTTACCCGCCAGCCGATCCAAATAAACTACACCGGCTATTTCTCCTGCGTTGTTTAAAACGGGAACCTGTGAAATTTTGTTTCTCAGCATAAAACTGCAGGCCTCCGGAATACCTGAGTCTTCATGAATTGCCAAAACCGGTGCTGTAGCTATGGAGATAGCTTGGCTATATGGCTGAATGTCATGCAGGAAATAGCGGTTCAGCAAGTCCCTTTGAGTAATAATACCAACACATGAATAATTCATTTTAAGGAATACGCAGCGTGATTGGTGATCCGACATAAGTTTAATAACATCATTTACAGGGGCATCGGCCGGACTAATAACCGGAAAGTCATAAAATTCTGCCAATGACATATTACTCCTGCCGATCAGGCCTGAAAAACTATTGGAATTGTTTTCCGGGGCATTAAAAATTCTGCTGTCAATACCGGCAATCTCTGCAATACCGTTGCAGTGTCTTTGTTGTTCGTTGCCCTTTCCAAGAAACAGACTCAACTTTACATCAATAAATCTGCTATCTGCGGTCAGAAGCTTAATTGGTTTCGATTGAATGGCTCCTGTTTCTGTAAGCTCAGAAAGTATTTGTTTAAGGGCAAAACGACCTCCGATAATTTTGCTGAGTGAAACTTGCTGAAGATCATCGGGGTTTGTATAACCCAGCATGGATGCAAGTTGTTGATTGTATTTTACTATTCTGTTTTTTGAATCAAGAGAGAACTGAAAAATCCCCAGTTTCTTCATTTCAGCTATCTGCTGAATCATTTCGCGATTAACTTCAAGCGCTGTTTTAACCGTAACATGCTCGCTCATATCTCTGAAAGTGAGCAACAAACCTTCTTTCTCTGCAAAAGAAACAGGCAAAATGGTCATAATGGCTTCGGTATGGCTTTTATCTTTTTTAATAAGTTTAACATCCACTCTCAGCTCTTCGGCTGCTTTGTCAAATGGTATTACTCCCTCAATAATCTCATTGAGGCTCAATGCATCCAGTTCATCAGCATTATATTGAAGCCATGTTTGAATATAGGCATTGGAATAGGAGATTTTGTTATTCAGGAGTAATATTATACCTTCGGTTGACGACTCAACCAGTGATTTATATTTTTCGCGCGATTCGTGAAGCTGTATTTCAGCTTTTTGTCTTTTATCTTCAATCTCAAGACTTTGATAGGTGATAAAGAAAATTATTAAGGAAATCAACAACGAAATAGCTACCAGTATCAGAATCATTTTGTTGGTTAGCGACGATATTTCTTTTTCGACATCGTCAATATAAACTCCGGTTCCAATTATCCATTGCCATGGTTCAAAAACTTTAACAAAGCTTAGTTTCGGGACAATATTGGTTGAGTCGTCCATAAACTGCCACTTGTAGCTTACAAAACCTTCGCCTTTGGTTTTGGCGACCTCCCGCGCTTCAAGAAATAGTTTTTTTCCGTCGGGGTCGGCAAATTCTGTCAGGCTTTGACCGTTCAAATCCTGAACATACGGGTGCATGATCATGGCTGGTGTCATGTCTGTTATCCAGAAATAATCTTTCTTTTCTACACCGTAACGCAAAGCTTCAATCTCGGCAATGGCTTTTTTTTGTGCTTCTTCCAAAGGAAGTAAACCGGATGAATGATCGTTGTGGTATTTCTGCAGAATGCTCCATGCTGTATTGGTGAGTTCAAGGAGCATGGATTGTTTCTGCTGCATGGCACTTTTGTTGAAAGCCGGAATAACAAAAGCAAAAACAGTAACCACAAAAAGGATAATTGCGAGCAATGCCGGTACAACTATTCTTCTGAAAAAACCTGCCTTAAACAATGTCTTCATAGTATAAACTTCCGGTTAGTATTCAGGCTGATTGATCTGACTGTTTGCCTGGCGGTGTCGAGTATGGCAAATCCGTTAACCTGGCCGTTATCGGCAAGTGCAGGAATTGAAACAGCACATACCTTATTTTTAATTTTTCGCTCACCAAACGAAAAATAATCAAAACCTCCGAATAATTGGGATAGTATCCCTTCGCCCTGTTCATAGTAAATACCCAGACCTTCGATGTGCATATGACCGCTGATGCTCATATTGCAATTGTGTCTGATCAGGAAATTAATATGTTTTTTCATCCTGTCCTTACCATCTGAGAATCCATTGATCATTCCGGTAAAATCAGGAAACACATGATGAGAAAAGAGTATTTTTTTATCGCCATAATCCCTGATGGTATATTCAGGCAGGGAGCTTAAATATAAGTAATCCTGTTCATCCATTTTTATGGGATAATCGTCAGAATAATTCCAGACTTTTCCACTGCTTTTCTGCAACTTCTCATCGTCGGGTAAATCATACCAATCCGGAGATAGCAATGTGTCGGGATTATAGGCTGGTATTCGTTTCAAATGAAACAGATCGTGATTTCCCGGAGCAACCACGCTGCAGTTCCTGCGAATGATTTCAATGCAACCTTTTAAATCGCGTGTGGCCTCGTATTTCCCTCTAAGAAACGGGTAGCCGGTGATGTCGCCCAGGCAAACAATGGTGTCGCACTTTTCCAGATCAATCATTCTCAGCGCTTTCCTGAGGCTTTGAATGTCTTCGTGAACGTCTGAAATTATGGCGATCCGGGGCATTTACAAATTCATTTTAAGTTAGGGAGCTGACTGCTTTTTTAAGAAGTTAAAGATACAAATATAATTTGTTTGCCAATAACCCGAATCGCCGGCATTTTCAGCTTTATTGTCTGAAGTTCAAAAATTCTTACATTTGCAAAAAAAAACGCACTACTTGTATGGATTTGAAAGAAATTATGGCCATTGCCGGTAAACCGGGACTTTACAAGATGGTTGCCCAGGCAAAAAGCGGAATCATTGTTGAGTCGTTAATCGATAAAAAACGGATTCAGGCCTTCTCGCACGACAAAATCAGCTCTTTGGAAGAGATAAGTATTTTTACCGAAAGTGGTGATAAACCACTTAAGGAAATTCTTGCTGTCTTTTATACCAAACTGGAAGGGAAAACCACCCCTGATTTTAAAAATGACAATGCAGGAATTAAAACTTTTTTTGCTGACATGTTGCCCGATTACGATAAAGAAAGGGTTTACGTTTCTCATATGCAGAAAGTTATATCCTGGTATAATCAGCTGGTGCATCATAATCTTATCGACCTTTCAGAAACACCGGATAATTCGGAGACTTCTGATACCGGTGCCTCTGCCGAAGCCGAATAATCTTTTTTAGTCCGTAAATTCTACGGACTTTTTTTTAATTTTATCTTTGGAAAAACAATCTGGCTTAATCCATAACCCAAACCAAAACAGGCTGCGGTTATTTTCTGGTTCAAAAAACTGGTAACATCTTCATTAGATTTATGAAAAAACAAATTCTCGATCTCAGAGTGCTCAGTAATTCGCGACTGAATCACAACCACAACCTGCTTGAGCTGGGTTGCGCCGATCCATTGCCGGCCATGGTTCCCGGGCAATTTGCTGAGGTGCTGGTTGAAGGCTCCGTAAGTACTTATCTGAGAAGGCCCTTTTCTATACATCGTTATGATAAAGCGGCCAATACCATGCATCTGCTGATCAAATCAGTAGGAGAGGGTACAAAAAAGATTGCATCCCTTAAACCCGGAAGTACACTTAACCTTATGCTGCCACTGGGCAATGGCTTCACTATAACCAATAATCAGGAAGTACTGCTGGTGGGTGGTGGTTGCGGAATTGCGCCTTTGTATTTTCTCGCCGAACAGCTTTTCCGCAAAGGAAACCGCGTGAGCCTGCTCATAGGGGGGAGATCTGCAGTTGATATTATGCTGGCGTCAGAATACCGACGTTTGGGGAATGTTTATATCACTACTGAAGATGGTACCATGGGCGAAAAAGGAATGGTGACCCAGCATCCGGTGATTAATCAGGCTGATTTTCCTTTTTCAATGGTTTACTGCTGTGGTCCGGATGGCATGATGAAAGCCGTAGCTCACCTGGCAGAAGGTAAAAAAGTAGATTGTGAGGTCTCTCTCGAAAATACCATGGCTTGCGGTATCGGGGCCTGTTTGTGCTGTGTGGTTGAAACCCATCAGGGAAATCAGTGTGTATGCACCGAAGGGCCGGTTTTTAATTCTAAAAAACTTAAAGGCTGGACCAGAGAAATTGAAACAGCTTGTTCCTTAGATAATTAATTCTGTTTAAAACGCTAACATTCCGTTTTTCATGGCAAAGCTTGAAGTTAATCTGCATAAATTAAAATTGTCGAACCCTGTTTTAACAGCCTCAGGAACTTTTGGGTATGGCGAAGAGTTTGACGATTTTATTGATGTTAACTCACTGGGAGGTATTATAGTCAAGGCTACCACATCGCGTCACCGCGAAGGAAATCCTTATCCCCGCATGGCCGAAACGCCTATGGGAATGCTTAATGCAGTTGGTTTACAGAATAAGGGGGTTGATTATTTTGTGGAACATATTTATCCGAAGTTACTGAAATATAATAATTGTGTAATCGCCAATGTGTCTGACTCTACTGTGGAAGGATATGTTGAAGTAGCAGAAAAATTAAATTCGCTGGAGCATATCTCTGCCATTGAATTGAATATTTCATGTCCGAATGTAAAAGAGGGAGGAATGGCTTTTGGAACCAGTTGTCCTTCGGCCACTGCGGTTACCCGGGCAGTTCGCGAAGTTTACGATAAAACTCTTATTGTGAAATTATCGCCCAATGTTACCAGTATTGCCGAAATTGCGCTGGCTGTAGAAGCTGCCGGAGCCGACGCCGTTTCTCTTATCAATACCCTGCTGGGCATGGCCATAGATGCAGAACGAAGAAAACCGGTGCTTTCAACCATTACCGGCGGATTGTCGGGCCCGGCGATTAAACCCGTAGCTTTACGAATGGTATGGCAGGTAGCAAAAGCGGTTAAGATTCCTGTAATTGGTATCGGTGGTATCTCAAGTGCTGCCGATGCAATAGAGTTTATGCTTGCCGGAGCATCGGCAATTCAGGTGGGAACTGCCAATTTTGTTGATCCTGCAGTTACCGTTAAGATTATCGCAGGAATTAAAGATTACATGCAACGGCATAAGATTGATGATGTAAATGATCTGATTGGAGGTCTTGTCCTGTAAATCTTCCTTTCAACAAACAGTGCAGCACAAAATAAAAGAAAGCCTGAATCCTGTGGTAAAGGATTTCAGGCTTTGGAATTATTGCTGGTATTGAGGTTTAACCTTTAGTCGGTAATGGTTTTTGCCAATGGTGCTACTTCGCTGGCAATCTGACGGTTATATTCAAAAGCAATGGACTGGTAATTAACTGCATCCACAATGGTTCCGATAAGGCAAAGCCCGGCAGTGAAAAAATAGAGAATTCCCATGCCGATCTGATTTACCAGAAACCGGTGAATGCCTGCAAACCCAAGTAACCCAACCAGGCAAGCCAGCAGAATCATCTGTGGATCTTTGCGCCGTGAGCGGTAAATCATTGCAAAGGATTGCGCCTGCTTGTCGCTGAAATCCTTAATGAGCATCTGAACGTGATTGAGTTCCATTCCCTGCAGCTCGGGCAGGTGTAAAAGTACGTTTGCCATGTTGTTGTTGTTTTGTGGTTAGTAATAATAAACTGGTTTCCTGAAGATTTCAGCAATTCTTTTGATGAGAATGAGCACTGCAAAAACACCCAGCGGGTGAGCTGAAAGTGATGATTCAAATTGCCCTCGCGCAAGATGTGCAACCGAATGCCCCAAACCACAGCCCGGACAGAAGTCAAAACCACAACTTTTTAACGGGCATAAACTGGCATGAGTATTCTCGGGCGACATAAAAGCCATGGCTAATAAACCGGCAATCCAGATAAAAGCTTCCAGCCTTGCCCTGAAAAATTGCCAGAAATGCCTTTCCCTTTCGCTCATCATGTTTGAATTGATTAGCAAATATATGAACTGATGCTGTCAATGTGAAAAGATTATTGGTTGAATGGTAGATATTGAAGGATAAATCCCCCAAATCTGCCCTGAATGGAATTATCATCATACTGCTTTACCCTTATGCAAAGTGCGGGTTACTCTTTTTAAGTAAGGAGAAAAGTCCAGGGATTTTATAATTTTGCAGGCATGGAAATACCAAATGAAGACAACAGCTGGAAGGCCCGCACACAATTATTAATAGGGGAGGAGGCAATTGCCAGACTTTCGAATGCGCATGTGCTGGTAGCAGGCCTTGGCGGTGTAGGTGCCTATGCAGCAGAGCAGCTGGTCAGGGCAGGTGTTGGGCAACTGACAATTGTTGATGGAGATAAAGTTAATCCTACCAACCGTAACCGTCAGCTTCCGGCTTTGATCAGTACCACAGGAAGGCCAAAGACCGAAGTAATGGCAGAACGACTACTCGATATAAATCCTGATTTGAAACTTACTGTTATTCAGGAGTATATCAAGGATCAACGCATGATTGACATTCTGGAAACCGGATACGATTATGTTGTGGATGCCATAGATACCTTGTCTCCCAAAGTATACCTGATTTATCATACCATGCGGTTGGGAATGCCATTGATCAGCTCCATGGGCGCCGGTGGTAAATTTGACCCTTCGCAGGTAAAAGTAGTTGACATATCACAAACCAACAATTGCAAGCTGGCTTACTACATGCGCAAACGACTTCACAAACTTGGCATCTGGTCAGGGTTTAAGGCTGTATTCTCGCCTGAGGAGGTTTCGCGCCAATCGGTTGAATTGTCGGAAGGCGAAATAAATAAAAAATCAACCGTGGGTACCATATCTTATATGCCGGCCATTTTCGGATGTTTTTGCGCTGCCGGGGTGCTGGAGGATCTTTTAAAAAAGTGAATTGACTTTCAGTTTCAAGCTTTTTATAATATTTACAATAACAATTAGTTTATACCTTTTACTCTTGTTATAGAGCATAAAATTATAATCAATTTATAATTAATTGAATGTCAATGCTATAAAATGGGAGCAATTGTTAAGTATTTATTCAAACATTCTTGTTACTTTATTAAAAATTTCCATAAGTTTGCTTTTGCTTAAATATCTGAATCATGAGAAAACATTTACTCCCGGCAATTCTTTTGCTGCTGCCGCTGATGCTAGCAGCGCAGGTAAGGCCCGAATGGGAAAACGAAACCATCAACTACATCAATCGCGAAAAAGCCCGTAACTCATGGATGCCTTACGCATCAAAAGATCAGGCTATCAGTGAAATATGGAGTCTTTCTCCCTATTACCTTAACCTGAACGGAACCTGGAAATTTAATTGGGTGAAACATCCTGACCTCAGGCCCGAGAATTTTTATCAGCCTGGTTATGATGTGTCATGGTGGGACAATATTGAAGTTCCTTCGTGCTGGCAAATGAAAGGTTATGGTATTCCAATTTATACCAATGTTACTTTCCCGCATGCAGCAAAGCCTCCTTATATTATGGAGCCGGTTCCGGCAGAATATACAAAATACGAGTATCCTAACCCTGTGGGTTCCTACATCAGGGAATTTGAACTACCTGAAAACTTTAAAGACAGGCGGACTCTCCTGCATTTTGCTGGGGTTGAAAGTGCCATGTATGTCTGGGTAAACGGTGTTAAAATAGGTTATAGTGAAGACAGCCGCTTGCCGGCCGAGTTTGATATTACAAAATATGTTAAGGCAGGAAAGAATACACTTGCTGTTGAGGTTTATCAATGGAGCGACGGTAGTTATCTCGAAGATCAGGATTATTGGCGAATGAGTGGCATTTACCGCGATGTTTACCTGCTTTCAGTTCCGGGAACCTACCTCCGCGACTATTGGCTTAAAGCTGACTTTTCTAATGATTTCGCTGAAGCAGAACTCAGCCTTGAAGCTGGTTTTGCAGGATTCTCACTTAAAGAAAAATTAAATCTGGAAGTCTATTTGCTTCCTTATGGCCAATCTGCCGATAATCTGCCTGATCCGGTTTTTAGTTTTGCGATAGAAGGAGGAAAAGTGGTTAAAACTCCTTTGATTTATAAAACCAAATTCAACAATCCCAGACTTTGGTCGGCGGAGGAGCCAAATCTCTATCATGTTTTGATTCTTACCAAAGATAAGAGCGGGAAAACCCTTCTTGTTCAAAAATCTGATTTTGGTTTCAGAAAAGTTGAAATAAAAGATCAGCAGCTATGGGTAAATGGAAAAAGTATTAAAATAAAAGGAGTTAACCGCCACGATATTGATCCCGCTGACGGCAGAGCAGTTTCAAGGGTTTCTATGCTCAGGGATGTAGAGCTGTTTAAACAATTTAATATCAATACTGTAAGAACGAGCCATTATCCCAACGATCCGTATTTTTACAGTTTGTGCGACCGCTACGGGATTTATGTAATTGATGAAGCCAATGTAGAATCGCATGGTATGGGTTATGGTGATGAATCATTGGGTCATGTAAAAAGCTGGCAGGAAGCTCATGTTTCAAGAATCATGAACATGATGGAGCGCGACAAAAATCATCCATCAGTAATTATGTGGTCACTCGGAAACGAGGCAGGGCCGGGTATCAATTTTGAGGCAGCTTCTGCAGCTTTAAAAAAACGCGATCCCTCACGACCCATTCATTATGAAAGATACAATGAGGTTGCAGATGTGGTTTCTGTAATGTATCCAGATGTGGAATGGTTTACAGATCAGGGAAAAAAAGATGACCCCAAACCCTTTTTTATGTGCGAATATGCTCATGCCATGGGCAATGCAGTTGGGAACCTGAAAGAATACTGGGAAGCAATTTATACATATCCCCGTTTGATTGGTGGTTGCATCTGGGATTGGGCCGATCAGGGATTATATAAAGAGATTCCCGGCAAACCGGGAGAGTATTTTCTGGCATATGGCGGTGATTTTGGCGACCGGCCTACCGACTGGAACTTCTGTTCAAATGGGCTCACCACTGCCGACCGAAAAATTACTCCTAAATTGGAGGAGGTGAAACGGATTTATCAGAATGCATGGTTTGAAGAATCCGATCTCTTAAAAGGCGAAATTTTGGTAACAAACCGCAACGCATTTGTTAATTTGAACAAATACAAAGGTTTATGGGAAATAAGCGAAGATGGTGTAGTGATTCAGTCAGGTGAATTTACAACCGATATCAGAGCCGGGGAAACTAAAAAGCTTACCATTGATTATCAGAAACCGATGCTTAAACCCGGGCGGGAGTATTTTCTTAATGTTTATTTTCAGTTGGCAACCGACGAATGGTGGGCCAAACGCGGCTACTCCATTGCCAGTGGACAGTTTAAAATGCCTTTTGAGGCAGGAAGCCAGGCATGGTCAGAAAATCAGCAATTATTTCCGCTTGTTATACATGAAAATAAGGATGTTGTAAGCATTTCGGGCAGGGAATTCAAAGTGGTATTCAGCCGCAAAGCAGGTACCATAACAAACTGGACAAACAAAGGAACAGTTTTGTTAAATACAGATTTAAGAGCCATTCATGGTGTTAAGCCTGAAACCGGTTTGATTTTCTGGGATACACTCTGCAAAGCCCGGATCACCGGACCACAAACCAATGTTTTCAGAGCACCAGTTGACAACGACTACATCTTTGGAGGTGGTCCCGGTCCAATCTGGCAGAAAATGAAGCTTCACACCTTGTCGCCTAGGGTTAAATCTTTTAGTGTGAAAAAAGATACTGATTATCAGGCAAGTATTAATATTGAAATCTCATCGGTATCTCCGGCCGGTTATACTGTTGATTCAAGATATACTTACATTGTAAATGAATCAGGAAAGATTGATGTTGAATTATTGATAACCCCGCAGAAAGTTGACTGGATGCTTCCAAAGCTTGGATTAATCATGGAAATGCCTGAAGGTTTTGAAAAAGTTACCTGGCTGGGAGCCGGTCCTCACGAAAATTACCGCGACAGGAAGACATCGGCTAAGATTGGATTGTACAGCAAAATGGTTGAAGAAATGACTGAAGATTACATCCGCCCACAGGATATGGGCAACCGCAGTGATGTAAGGTGGTTTGCTGTTGCTGACAGAAAAGGTGCCGGCATTCAGTTTATTGGTTCTGGTTTGCTGAATTTCAGTGCATTGCATCATTTGCCAATAGACCTGGAAAAGGCAAACCATCCTTATGAGCTGGTAAAACGCAAAGAAACCATAATTACCATTGATGCTGAACACCTTGGACTGGGTGGCGGAAGCTGCGGGCCAGGCCCGATGAAGCAATACAGCCTTGATTCAAGCCCGGTTATACTAAAATTTTCTATGCTTCCACTTAACCCTGGTGTTGGTTGTTTGACAGAGCAAGGCCGGAAACCATAACTCCGGAACAGGATTCAGAAGTTGGAAATCAATTTTTTTAACAACAAAGGCCTGCATCAGCAGGCCTTTGTTGTATAGAGGCAACCATTGATAATCATCTGATATACAGTGTATATGGCTGCCTGGTATTGCCGGGGATTTTTATTTCCTTATGAACCTCATGGCTGCATTTCCTTCTGATGAACGAACAACAAGTGCATGTATACCTTGCTGAAGATCAGATACATCCATCAGGTAGCCTGAGGAAAGGTCTGAAGCACCGATTGACTTTTCGAGAACCAGGGCACCTTTTGAGTCGAAAATTTGAAGCTGCACGCTACTGCTGTTAAGACCTGGTAAGCGAATTTTAAGATTTTCACTCACTGGGTTTGGGTATGCTGAAAGTGAAGCAGACAGGTTGTTTTCTTCGAATCCAACAGAGTAGTTGGTGGCGATGTTTGACATACTGCTGCTGAGCCTGAGACTCCTTTCACCACCCGGGTCACAGTTGTTAGGATTTACAACTTCAACCATGTAGTATACAAATCCAGGAGCCGCATCGAAATCGGAATAAGAATTAAAATTTCCGGAAACTGTACCGATCAATTGCATATCTGCAGGAGTAGTACCGCGATAGATATTGTATGACTCAACCTCAAAACCTACATACGGACTCCAGATCAGATTCCAGACATCTCCAACACCCTTACTGATGGTAAGATGTATCGTCTGGTGATATGATTCTGAAGGGTAAATATTTCCGGCTGCATCTCTGAATGTAACCTTGTAACGGGTGGCTTTTACCCTGGGATTTGAGCTTTCATCAACAAATACAGCGGGAGCATCAACCGGAACAGATGCAATTTCAGTATACTGATTGGATATATTTCCTTCTTTCAGAACAACATACTCACTGATAAGGTTGCTGATGGGTTTGTTCCAGGCAATCATGTTCTTTCCGGAGGTGGTATCAACACCCACCATACAGATCTGCAGGTCAGGAAAATCTTCTATGGTAAAGGTGGAAGCACTGGTAGCTGTGATAAATGGGTAATAATAGTCGGTGAGCCGGATTAAACATTCTCCTGAAGAAATTTCAGGGGTTTGCCAAATAAAACTTTGAGCTCCCCCGGGTAAATAAATATATTCAAGGGTTTGCCAGTTTTGTCCGTTATCAGAAGAAAAATCTATTTGCAGATAGGTAAAGTACAGGATTTCTCCTGAGTATTCAAACTTGATTTCAAATTCAGTGTTTTGATCAAGAATTTCTCCTCCATTTGGTGAAATCAGGGTCAGCACCGGAGTTTCAACTATTTCAAAAACCGGGCTTATTGTGAATATTGAAGGATCAGAACTGTTTGACAGTTTGACAACACAATTGTCAGATGGAATTGAAGGAGCATTAAAAACCGCACTTCCGTAATATTGTGAATATACATTGGTTGCTACAGTTTCGTAGGTAATGCCGCCATCTGTTGACACAGCAACATCCACATTCTCAATTTCAAAGGAATACCAGCTTACCTCAATGGGCTGATTGGCATAATATCTGTTTTCGGCCTGAGGCGAATAGAAAATGTATGGTGGAGTGTAAATTGTAAATACATCGTCGCTCTCATCACCTGCTGATGGAATATTTGGATCTCTCACTCTGAATTTGGCTGTGGAGCTCGCTGCCTGGGGCACAACAATCTGATCGCTTCCTCCGGTTGGGGAACTGTAACTGTACCAGATGGTTGTCCAGGAAATTCCACCATCCAGAGAGTAATCGAGAGCCACATAATCAGGCAAATTCTCGCCTGTCCAGCTCACAGTTTCCAGCTCATTGTATGTCCAGAATTCTCCGCCGTTGGGACTTACCAGAGTAAATACAGGCAGAGGACTGATTGTAAAGATATAGCTATCGGCAAAAGCAGCCGGGTTGCCGGTAATGGAAGCCCTGAGTTTGCATTGGGCAGACTCTACTTCAGGGGCATCAAAAACATATGAACTGCCTGTAATTCCTGTTGCTATGAGTGTCCATGTTTCGCCATTATCTGATGAAAACGAAAGGTCTGTCGGTTCATTGTGCGATGCATACCAGTTTGCAAGTATGGTAGCCCCCTGATAATAATGATCACCATAAAATGGTGAATTGAAAAAATAAGCAGGGTTTTCTACTGAGAAGGTGTTGTCACTTTCGTCGAATAAAAGAGGATTTGAGTTATACTCTGCCACTCTGATTTTTGCCAGACTCGTGATACTGAAGTTTACAAACACTGGTACCTGAGTTGTTCCCTGTATTGTGTATACGTAATCAATTATTTCGTAACTGACTCCATTGTCGGATGAATACTCGACTGTAAGATAAGTAGGATTGCCCGAATACGTATAGGTTACGAATTCATTAGCTCCGTTTACCCAGGTTTCACCGCCATTGGGAGAAATTAACTGAATTTGTCCGTAAACATTTTGAAATGCAGCAGCTGTAAAAAGCAATGCGAAGGAAAATATTGATCGGAGTATTCTTGTTTTCATAATTGTTATTGTTTGAGTTAAGTTACTAACAGTACTATACCGGCATTTGTTTAGAATAGTTCTAAATAATGTTTTATTTTTAGACTTTTAGTTTAAACATTACTTTTTGGCATCGTTTCTCTCATTTATAAGGTTTTTCTTTTTGTAACATTATATCATGTTGTAATTAAATGCTTTATGCGTTTTGATTTTAGGATTGAATATTTTACCTGATCTTTCAATAGTAAATAATGTCTCACTTTTTGTGAGATAAGCCAGACATTGCTGTATTTTAAATTTTGAGATATTGCCGGAGCATTCAAAAAAAAACTTTTATATTTGACCACAATTGAACCCGGTAACATGCTCAATGAATAATATTTGAATTACAATCTGCAAAATCAGGTTTTTAAATATTTAGAGTTAAAAGCTAAGTTGGGTTTATAATGGATTATTTACTTTACTATAATGTGTTTATGAGTTCAAAATTCTGGTTATCAAGGCTTACAGGTATTTCTTTTATAGTATTTCTGATCCTTTCCGGATATAGAATCACTGGATTAAAGGCGCAAAATGCTGATAGCATTGTCAGTTACGTAAAACAAACATTTCCTGAGGAATATGTAATACTTACGGACAAACAATCGGAGTATACCTTTGAACTGGACCCGTATTCTTTTAATCCGTCAGCTATTGAAAAGACTACCGAAAAAGTCAGATCACTGAAATCGGGTATCAAAGCCAACAGGTATTTATTCTACAACGATTATGTTGAAATTACCGGGCATAAAATGCGAAATCCCAATAATACAAAAGTCAGGTATGACTATATGAGATGCGGTGATTATGAGATGGATGGTATTTTTTATCATGATGCCAGGGTTTGCAATTTTGTTATGTATTATGAGGTTGCTGAAGAGGAATACTCACTTTCTTATACCCGTAAATTTAATGATCTGAGATATTTTTCAGATATTTCACTATTTGACTCATATAGAACAGCAAGGCAAAAGGTGGTGATAAAGGTTCCCGATTTTGCAGGCATCAAATTAACTGAAATGAACTTTGAGGGTTTTAATATATCCAAAACCCAGCGTTTCGACGAAATTAACAGGCAAACTATTTACGAATACACTGCCCTTGACATTCCTCCCACGTTTAATGTTAATGACCTGCCCGGATACTCCTGCGCTTTCCCTCACATTTTGATTACACCGGAATACTATATTTCGGTAAAAGGAGATACAACAGGGATTTTCAGGAAGCCATCCGACTTATACAACTGGTATATTTCAAAAGTAAGGAACAACGTAATTTCAACAGAACTTGCCATATTTACTGAAAATCTGGTTAAGGATGCTCTTTCCGATACTGAAAAGATTGAAACAGTGATGGAATGGATAGGAGAGAGGATAAGATATATAGCATTTGAGAACGGTACTGCAGCATTTATTCCGGAGCACCCTGAAGTAGTTTTTAAAAAGCGATACGGCGATTGTAAAGGGATGTCGAATCTGGCAAAGACCATGCTTAGTCATTTGGGTTTTGATGCAAGGCTGGGTTGGGTTTATTCGGGACATACCTGCTTCCCGGATTCCGTTTTATCACTTTCGCTTGATAATCATATGATTTGTGTTTTAAACTACCATGAAGAAACCTTATTTCTCGACGCTACTTTAAAATTTGCCAACATTCACGAAGTACCTGAAAATATACAGGGAAAAAGATGTGTTATTGAAGATAATGACAGTTATAAAATTATCAGGATACCGGCAACAACGCCCGAAGTGAATATTACCAGTATATCTGATTCTGTGTTTATTTCAGGCGATAAGTTACTGCTCTCGGGAGAGATGAAATTATCTGGGATGTCGCGTTTATCGTTGCAGAACTTCCTGAGTAAACTTACAAAGGAGAATAAAGAAGAGCTGACAAAGTTTATTATTTCTTCTGGTAATACCAACCTGAAGGTTTTGTTGCTTGATGTACCCGTTTTTAATTCAACCGACACTTTATTTGCCATCAGGTACAAAATTGAAATAAGTAATGCTCTTGTCAGAGCAGGGAATGATTATTTGCTTCAGACAAACTTCAGGGATGAGTTCAGGAATCATAAAATCAAGCCTCCCAGGTTTTTTAAATACAGCCACGATGCAAGAAGCGTTAAAGAACATCTGATTTACATTCAAATACCACCTCATCTGAAAGTGAAAAAACTTCCGGAACCTGTTAAAATAAGCAATGAACAATACAGTTTTCTGGGTATTTTTGAATCTGAAGGAGATTTTATTAAATATCACAAAAAGTTTGTAGTAGCTGATGAAATAATTGCTCCAGCTGATTTTAATGTGTGGAATGAGAATGTTGACAAGATTCAGAAATTGCTCAGAGAAATGATAGTTCTAACTCAAAAGTAAACTGTAAAAATGAGAAAAGTATTCGTATTGGCTTTGTTTTCTATTTTGTTGAACAGCGTTGTGGCTCAGGTAGATGAAATGTCTGTAAGAAAGAAAATGTGGGCCGAAAAATTTCCTCTGCCTGATTCTGCCATGCGTGAAGAGTTCAAAGATGAGTCAGCTGTAATTTTGCACAAAAGCGAAGTTTTTGAATACAAGAGAAACGCAATCGGTGCAAAAGTTAATACTGACAGTTACCTCAGGATGCAGCTATGGTTACTCGACGAATCTGCTGTTGAGGAGTATTCTGAACTTAAATTCTCAAAACTGGGGATCAGCAGTTATAAAAGAGAGGGTACTTTAATAGGCATCAAAATTATAAAACCTGATGGAACTGAGAGAATAGTTAACCTGAATGATGCAGTTAAAATGAGAATTTTCAGGGATGCTGCTCAATCGAAAGAAACTTCTGATTCCTATAATAAGGTAGCGATTGAAGATCTGGAGAAAGGTGATATACTTGATTTTTATGTTGTTAATATCAGCAGAATAAACTCAGCATTTTTCAACTACCCGGGTTATTACGCCTTTGATCCTGAAATTGTCCTATTTAAATCAGACTATCCAATACTTGACGGAAAAGTTTCATTTTTAGTGGAAAGAAACTGCTATATCAACCTGTCATTGCCTGCCGGGTATGAATATCCCGTTGCAAAAGAAAGAGATGGCAAATTGTATTATGAGTTAAGCTATTTCAGCAAAGAAAAGATTAAGTCTTTACATTGGACAGCTCCCCTGGTTACTGAACCTTTACTAAAGTTTCAGGTAATTGTTGTAAGCAGTGCAACAACGGAGGTAAATAAACACTTTATCGGGACTGTTGGCAAACCGAAAACAGAACCCGAAAAATCTGATTATAAAAGAATGCTAAAGCATCTTTCAAATCATCTGGGCTTAGCCAGTAATTTTCATAAAGAAACCGGAAAGTTTCTGAAAAAGCAGCGCAGAAATCCAACAGATACGCTTTTAATCAGAGATTTATATTACTTTACCAGAAACTACCTCTATTTTGATTATTTCGACTACTACGGAATGAGATACTTGAATTCCGTGTTTCATGATGAATTTGAATATATCAGGATTATTTCTGCTTACTTAAGGAAAAACAATATTGCTCATGAGGTTTTTCTGGGGGTTGACAAAAATATGGGAAATATTGACAAAGCGCTTATCCATGAAGAATTAACACCCGGAATTAAATTAGAAACCGAAAATGGTACATTAGTTATTTATAAACCTACTCCCCACTCATTGTTAAATGAAGGTAGGAATGGCTTACAGGGAACCCGGGTTTATACAGGGAAAATTACTCCTGGTGTCACAGGGTTTGTTATGGGCGAAGATACATTGCCTTCTGCTAACTATACTGATAATGTGCTTACCGAATCTTATTCGGTAGTCTTTAACGGAGAAGAAAATCAGATCGAAGTAAAACGAAATGTACATGCAACAGGATGTATGAAATCGCAGTTTTCTTATTATGTGAGAGAGGCATCGGACTATTTTGAGGATGAAGCAGAAGCTGTTCAGAACATCTGCATTCTTAACAATACTCAGCAAGTCAGACGAAATAATCTCATTGAAGATGTTGAAAAGAAAAAGGGTGAGAGACAAAGAGAAAGAAAGGAAGCTGTAAAAGTATTGCTGAAAGAAATGAACAATATTCAGGATGCC